>NZ_JBJDNH010000057.1:0-30168 GCF_044900465.1 Klebsiella sp. NPDC088457
CCATGGTTACAGAACGCTAAAAGCCGGACAAGCCGTTCGGTTTGATGTTCACCAGGGGCCGAAAGGCAATCACGCCAGCGTGATTGTTCCTGTGGAAGCGGAAGCGGCTGCATAACTCTTTTGCTTCATTGTGTACATCCTGCCCGTAAAATGCCAGTCCTTCTGACTGGCATTTTTTTGTTTCTACTCGCGAGCCAACGCGTCCACCGGGTCGAGACGAGCGGCATTGCGCGCCGGAAGCCAGCCAAACAGCACGCCGGTCAGCGTCGAACACAAAAATGCGGTGACCAGCGCCAGCGGTGAAAAACCGATCTCCCAGCCGGGCAAAAACAGCTGCAGGATGAAGGCTATCATCAGCGATAACGTCACCCCCAGCGCGCCCCCCACCAGACAGACTAATACCGCCTCGATCAAAAACTGCTGCAGCACGTCGCTGGCCCGCGCCCCGACCGCCATCCGAATCCCAATCTCACGGGTTCGTTCGGTCACCGACACCAGCATAATGTTCATCACGCCGATACCGCCCACCACCAGAGCGATAACCGCGACCAGAGTCAGAAACAGCTGTAATGTATGTGTGGTCCGTTCCGCCGTTTTCAAGATGCTGTCCATATTCCAGGTGAAAACATCTTTTTTTCCGTGGCGCAGTTCGAGCAAACGCAGCAGCTGCTGCTCGGCGGTGGCGCTGTCATAGCCTTCCCGCACGCGAACGGTAATTGAGTTCAGCCATGACTGCCCCATCACCCTTCCCGCCATGGTGGTGTACGGCAGCCAGACCCGCAGGATTTTACTGCTGCCGAACATCGACTGCTTCTCATCCGCCACCCCCACGACGGTGGCCGGCATATTGCCGATCAGGATGATTTCCCCGACCACCCGCGCTTTATGCGGAAACAGCTGACGCCGGGCGTTACTGTCCAGAACCACCACCTGCGCCCGGCTATTGAGCTGCAGCTCGTTGAAGGTATTACCTTCGCTGAAAGTCATCCCGTAGACGTTAAAATACTGTGGCCCTACCCCTTCGGCGCTGGCGGCGACATCAATATTATCCGCCCGCAGACGCAGGCTTTTCGACACCGCGGGGGTCGCTGAACTCACCCACGGCTGCTTCTGGATCGCCAGCAGGTCATCATACTTCAGCGCCTGCTGATAGCGCGGGTCGTCATCGCCAAAATCCTTGCCGGGATAGACATCGATAGTATTGGTGCCGATGGCGCGAATATCGGCCAGCACCAGCTGTTTTGCCGCGTCGCCGACCACCACAATCGACACCACCGAGGCGATACCAATGATGATGCCGAGCATGGTCAGCAGGGTACGCATTTTATTGGCCGCCATCGCCCGCCAGGCCATCACCAGCGCCTCACGAAAGCCGCTGCTGAACTGGCGCCATGCGGAAGGCTCCTCGCGGCTCAGCTGACGCGCCACGCCGCCGGTCCCCGTTTTCGCCGGTGGATTACGCACAATCTCGCCATCGCGGATCTCAATGATCCGCTCGGCCTGCGCGGCCACCTGAGGGTCATGGGTGACGATGATCACCGTATGTCCCTGGGATTTCAGCTGATGGAGGATCGCCATCACCTCTTCACCGGAACGGCTGTCCAGCGCCCCGGTGGGCTCATCGGCCAGAATGACCTCTCCGCCGTTCATTAAGGCGCGGGCAATACTGACCCGCTGCTGCTGCCCGCCGGAGAGCTGCGACGGTTGGTACTCCGCGCGCTCGCCAAGCCCCAGCCGCACCAGCAGTTCGTGCGCCCGCACCAGGCGTCGCCGTCGCTCGGTGCCGGCATACACCGCAGGCACCTCCACGTTCTGGGCCGCCGTCAGGTGTGACAGCAGGTGGTAACGCTGGAAGATAAAGCCAAAATGTTCCCGCCGCAGGCGGGCCAGCTCATCGCCGCTAAGCTGCGCGACATCCGTCCCGGCGACGCGGTAGGTGCCGCTGGTCGGCTTATCGAGGCAGCCGAGAATATTCATCAGCGTCGACTTACCGGAACCGGAGGCGCCGACGATAGCCACCATTTCACCGGCGGCAATACTCAACGTGACGCCTTTAAGTACATCCACGCTGCCGCCGCCGGAAGGATAGCTGCGGCGGATATCACGCAGTTCCAGCAACGCCGTCATTTTGCCGTCCCGGCATGACTTTCGCCGACGATCACCTCATCGCCTTCCTCTAACCCTTTCACCACCGCCACATCGGTATCGTTACGCGATCCGATGGTCACCTCCCGCTCTTTAACCTCGCCGGAACGCAGCAGACGCACGTGGTAGCGGTTATCGCCGATCGCATCGCCTAACGCGCTCAGCGGAATCGTGATGACATTTTTGACTTCCGCCATCTGGATATGCACCTGGGCGGTCATTTCAAGGCGCAGAATGCCCTGCGGATTCGGCACTTCAAAACGGGCGTAATAGAAAATGGCGTCGTTGACCTTCTCCGGGGTGGGTAAAATATCCTTCAGGCTGCCCTCATAGCGGGTCAGCGGATCGCCCAGCACCGTGAACCAGGCTTTTTGCCCGGGACGCAGGTGAATGACATCGGCTTCCGAGACCTGAGCCTTCACCAGCATGGTGCTGAGATCGGCCAGCGTCAGGATATTCGGCGCCTGCTGAGCGGCAATCACCGTTTGCCCCTGCAGGGTGGTAATTTGCGTCACTTCGCCGGACATCGGCGCCACAATACGGGTGTAATCGAGGTTGGTTTTTGCGGTATCCAGCGTCGCCTGATTGCGTTTGACCTGCGCCTCGATGGTACCGATTTGCGCCTCTTTCACCGCCAAATCGGTCGCCGCGGTATCCAGATCCTGGCGTGAAATCAGTTGACGCTGGGCCAGCTGCCGCTGGCGCGCTAAGGTGACGGCGGCAAGTTGACGTTCGGCACGCGCCTGATTGAGCTGGGCGCGCAGCTCCATCAGCGTGGCCTCAACTTCTTTAATCTGGTTTTCCGCCTGCTCGGGATCGATAACCCCCAGCAGTTGATCCTTCTGGACTTTGTCGCCAATATTCACGCGCAGCGTTTTTAACTGCCCGCTCACCTGGGCTCCGACATCCACTTTGCGCAGGGCGTCGAGCTTGCCGGTTGCCAGCACGCTCTGCTGCAAATCGCCTTTACGCACCACCAATGTCTGATACTGCGGCAGCGGCGCATTTAAGATCCGCCATCCCCAGACGGCCACGGCCAGTACCGCAATGGCTAGCAGCCACCAGACTTTCCTGCGTTTTCCATTGAGCTTCATAAAAATTCCTGATGTTTTAACCCGCAGCGCCAGGTGGTGATTCTATCTGGATATAGCGAAAACATAACCCTGTATTTGACTCGCCCTGCACTTTTGCTCTCCCGGCCGGCCGGGGACTAATCCGCCCGACCGCGCGCCAGCCACAGCACGCGGGAGAACATTTTTTTCAACAGCGTCGGCACCGACTCAACGCCGCGGCGCCCGGCCTCCATCGCCACTTCAATCGCCAGATCCGGTTTCGATGAGCGATGGATAGCTTTCGTGATCACCCGACGCATATTCATCGGAACGTTGGCCGGCAGCTGGGCCACCCGATGATAAACATCGTTAAAACCCTGGCGATACATAAAGTGTTCCATATCCAGCGCCGGAAGCGTGGTCAGATGTTCGCGTTCAAGGTCACGGTCATCATTAAGCAGGCCGCGCACCGTGGCGGCATATTTTTTCCCTGCCTCATCGCCGTCGACCAGCACGTGCCATTGAATGCCCATCCGGCGGGCAAATTTAATTAACGGCTTCAGCCCTGACTGAGCAAACTCAATCACCTTCACCCCTTCAGCATCAAAGTGATGCCCGCACTGACGGGCCAGTTCGTTGATCACCCAGGTCTCGGTCTCGCCTTCCACCAGCAGCCAACAGCGGGCAAACAGCGAGGAGGCGCGGTTAAAGCGAATATGAAAAGCGATCCGTCGGCTATCTTCGGCATTCATTCCGCCAGGCCCGAGCCGCCAGGCCGAAACGCGCGACGATTCGCGCACCAGCCGACAAACATGCTCCACGGGGGTCAGCGACAGGAGTTCACCCGAGTTGGTTGTCGTGATGCGCTGGAGCGGCAGTAAATTGAGTAAATGCCAGGCCACCGACAACATAATCGGGTGCAGGCGGGTTTCCGGATCTTCGATCAGCAACAGCGGCCGCGCGTCGCGGTCAAGCCTCACCGTCCCTTTCGCCTGCAGCAGGGTCGAAAACAGCCCCAGCAGGATCACCCGATGGCTGCGGCCGCCGGGTTTATCAATCATCCGGTTGATAATGTCCAGATAGCGCCAGCTGCGCTGTTCATCATGGGAGTGACGGCGCATCAGCCGGTGACGAGATTGCGCGCTGCTTTGTTCCGCAAAATAGTGTTCCAGCAGTTGCACCATCGCCGACAGCCCCTGGCGGATCTGGCCATCGGTTAAATTTTGCGGGTGGTTCACCAGCTCGCGGGAGAGAAAATCCAGCTGGCGAGCGGTGATCTCTATCTGCGACGAGTGCGGGACGCTGTCATTGTGGATGCGTCGCATAAAGCGCGCATCACGCAGGCGCAAAACCGGCATCAGCCGCACTAAATGGCGCACCCTTTCATCGATATCTTCCAGCTCCAGCGCTTCGCCTTTGCCGTTGATAAAGCTGCGCAGCGTCATCACGCTACTGTCGTCCGCCAGCTCGCCTTCCAGGCGGTAAAAGATACGCTGGAAACCATCTTCGCAAGGGACCCAACAGTCGCTGAGCGGGCGAAAACGCCGCACCCGGTGGTGGCCCGGTTCGTTCTCGCGGAAGGTTAAAATGATATGCAGGTGGTGTTCGCGCCCCTGGACATCGCCAGGCGGGAACCAAAAATCATCCCGGACAAAATGGTACAACTCGCATTCCGGGGATAAGAGCAGCGTCAGCGCGTCCAGCAGACTGGATTTACCCCATGCATTCTCACCGATCAGAACGTTATTTTGCTCCAGCATCAACGATAAACGATTGATACCGCGAAAACCGACGATTTCTACCCGTTCAAGATGCATATCCCCTCCGCTCAGCGACCACTTTCTCCTTCAGTTATCAGCAGTATAGCGAGACATGGCGTAACATGACACTCCGGACAAAAACCGCTACCGGCAGCGGTTCGGTTAAAGCTTCGGCGATAGGATTATTTATTGCGCTCCGCGCTTTAAAAAGAATTCATTCCGCGCGGTGGTGATCTTGATTATTTATGTTCTACACTTCTCTGGAATCATCATTGGCGAAAGGATTAAGATTGCCTGGCCCTAAATCAGATTATCGCTAATTTTTTAGTCTGGTGCATGATGGGGATTGTCCATAGAATAGCGTCGCTTTATTTTTATCTTCATCCTTTACGTTGATAAATAAAGAACGGCATCACAACGCATGCCTATATACATTATTATTTGAGGTGGTTATGTTCAGAAAATTAGCGGCAGAATGTTTCGGTACATTCTGGCTGGTGTTTGGCGGCTGCGGTAGCGCGGTGCTGGCAGCCGCATTCCCGGAGCTGGGAATTGGTTTTGCCGGCGTGGCGCTGGCCTTCGGTTTAACCGTATTAACGATGGCGTTTGCCGTCGGTCATATTTCCGGCGGCCACTTTAACCCGGCGGTAACTTTAGGTCTGTGGGCCGGCGGGCGTTTCCCGGCGAAAGAGGTGATTGGCTATATTATCGCCCAGGTGGTTGGCGGGATTATTGCAGCCGCTATTCTGTACGTGATCGCCAGCGGTAAAGCCGGCTTCGATGCGGCGGCCAGCGGCTTTGCGGCCAACGGCTTCGCTGAACACTCTCCGGGCGGCTATTCGATGCTGTCCGCCATTGTGATTGAGATTGTCCTGACCTGTGGCTTCCTGCTGGTTATTCATGGCGCAACGGATAAAAACGCCCCGGCGGGCTTTGCGCCAATCGCGATTGGACTGGCGCTGACCTTAATCCACCTAATCAGCATCCCGGTGACCAATACTTCGGTGAACCCGGCGCGAAGCACCGCGGTGGCGATTTTCCAGGGCGGTTGGGCGCTGCAGCAGCTGTGGTTATTCTGGGTGATGCCAATCATCGGCGGTATCCTCGGCGGCGTGCTGTATCGCACCCTGCTGGAAAAACGCCGGTAATTAGCCTTGTGGTTTCACCATAGGCCCGGCAATGCCGGGCCTTTCTTTTGGAGTACAGCTTTACTCGGTTCCCTGACCTGGGTAGTGTCAGTGGCGCTTTCCTCATTCTGCAAGGACCACATCGTTCATGTTTTCGGGATTATTAATCATTCTGCTGCCATTGGTCGTCGGCTATCTTATTCCTCTGCGTCATCCCTCGGCACTTAAACTTATTACGCGACTGCTGAGCGGGATTGTTTACGTGATCCTCTTTTTCATGGGGATTAGCCTGGCCTTCCTCGATAATTTATCCAGCAACCTGCTATCCATTCTTCATTATGCGATGGTCAGCGTGGTGGTTATACTGCTGTGCAATATTGCAGCATTAATGTGGCTGGAGCAGAAGATGCCGTGGCGCAACCAGCA
Source organism: Klebsiella sp. NPDC088457 (assembly GCF_044900465.1). Taxonomy (NCBI): domain Bacteria; kingdom Pseudomonadati; phylum Pseudomonadota; class Gammaproteobacteria; order Enterobacterales; family Enterobacteriaceae; genus Klebsiella; species Klebsiella sp. NPDC088457. The sequence goes on from NZ_JBJDNH010000057.1 coordinate 6,511, forward strand.
TCGGCAGGAGAAATTACCTTCCCGGGTGGCCATGGCAATGGAGTCACTGCAGCTGTGTGGCGTGGTATTTATTGGTTTTCTCATCGGCCTGAGCGGTTTGTCATTTTTACAGCATGCGACAGAGGCCAGCGAATATACGCTGATCTTCCTGCTGTTCCTGATTGGTATTCAGCTGCGAAATAACGGCATGACCCTACGGCAAATTGTGCTTAATCGTCGGGGCATGATAGTGGCCGTCGTGGTGGTGGCCAGTTCGATGCTCGGCGGCGTCATTAACGCTTTTATTCTCGACCTGCCGCTGAAAGCCGGGCTGGCGATGGCCTCCGGGTTTGGCTGGTATTCGCTGTCGGGGATCCTGATGACCGAATCTTACGGACCGGTTATCGGTAGCGCCGCCTTCTTTAATGACCTCTCCCGCGAACTGCTGGCCATTATGCTGATTCCAGGGCTGGTTCGTCGCAGCCGCTCCACGGCATTAGGACTGTGCGGAGCCACCTCGATGGACTTTACCCTGCCGGTATTACAGCGCTCAGCCGGGGTGGAGATCGTCCCTGCCGCCATCGTGCACGGTTTTGTTCTGAGCCTGCTGGTGCCTGTATTGATCGCTATGTTCTCGGCCTGATAGAGCCTGCGCTGTTCCCGGCGACCATCTTCGCAATGCCGCCGGGGTACAGACTTTTTATCACCCTTGTCTTCTCGATGTCTTCTCGATAAAGAGACTCTCTACCTCCGCAGCGGTAGCCCGCCGCCGCCAAATTTGCGCTAAATCAATCTCCCTTTAAATTGTATCAGAAATACCTTTTATCCCTTTCTACCCCGGCATAACCTTAAACATGTATATTAAATATAACTTTAAAAGGTGTGACCATGTTTTGTGTGCAATGTGAACAAACCATCCGTACTCCGGCAGGAAACGGCTGCTCTTACGCGCAGGGTATGTGCGGTAAAACGGCTGAAACTTCCGATCTACAAGATCTGCTGATCGCCTCCCTACAAGGTTTGTCAGCCTGGGCAATCAAGGCCCGTGAATATGGCATTATCGATCACCATGTCGATAGCTTTGCCCCTCGCGCCTTCTTCTCCACGCTGACCAACGTTAACTTCGATTCGCCACGTATTGTCGGCTACGCCCGTGAAGCTATCGCCCTGCGCGAAGCGCTGAAAGCGCAGTGCCTGAATATCGATGCCGGTGCCGCCACAGACAACCCGATGGCTGACCTGCAGCTGGTGAGCGACGACCTCGGCGACCTGCAGCGTCAGGCGGCGGAATTTACGCCGAATAAAGATAAAGCCGCCATCGGCGAGAATATTCTCGGCCTGCGCCTGCTATGCCTGTACGGCCTGAAAGGGGCGGCGGCTTACATGGAACATGCCCACGTTCTCGGCCAATATGACAATGATATCTACGCCCGCTACCACAAAATCATGGCGTGGCTGGGCACCTGGCCTGCCGATCTGAACGCGCTGCTGGCGTGCTCAATGGAAATCGGCCAGATGAACTTCAAAGTGATGAGCATCCTGGACGCCGGTGAAACCAGCAAATACGGGCACCCGACGCCGACCCAGGTGAACGTGAAAGCCACCGAAGGTAAGTGCATCCTGATCTCCGGCCACGATCTGCAGGATCTGTATAACCTGCTGGAGCAAACCGAAGGTACCGGCGTCAATGTCTATACCCACGGGGAAATGCTGCCGGCGCACGGCTACCCGGAACTGCGCAAATTCACACATCTGATCGGTAACTACGGCAGCGGCTGGCAGAATCAGCAGGTGGAATTCGCCCGTTTCCCTGGGCCTATCGTGATGACCTCTAACTGCATCATCGACCCCACCGTTGGTGCATACGATGACCGGATCTGGACCCGCAGCATCGTTGGCTGGCCGGGCGTGAGCCATCTTGAAGGCGACAACTTCGCCCCGGTCATCGCCCAGGCTCAGCAGATGGCCGGTTTCCCGTATAGCGAAATTCCCCACCTGATCACCGTTGGCTTTGGCCGTCAGACCCTGTTAGGCGCGGCGGATACGCTGATCGACCTGGTGAACCGTGAAAAACTGCGCCACATCTTCCTGGTCGGCGGCTGTGACGGCGCACGTGGCGAACGTAACTACTTTACCGATTTCGCTACCAGCGTGCCGGACGACTGTCTGATCCTGACGTTGGCCTGCGGCAAATACCGTTTCAATAAACTGGAGTTCGGCGACATCGAAGGCCTGCCGCGTCTGGTGGATGCCGGTCAGTGCAATGACGCCTACTCGGCGATTATTCTGGCGGTCACCCTGGCGGAAAAACTGGGCTGCGGCGTGAACGACCTGCCGCTCTCCCTGGTGCTTTCGTGGTTTGAACAGAAAGCGATTGTCATTCTGCTGACTCTGCTGTCGTTGGGTGTGAAAAACATCGTCACCGGCCCAACGGCACCGGGCTTCTTCACGGCGGATCTGCTGGCGATCCTCAATGAGAAATTTGGCCTGCGTTCGGTGACTACCGTTGAACAAGACATGCAGCTGCTGCTGAGCGCATAAGGAGTAATGGAATGACGATGCCAACCCATCAGTGCCCGTGGCGGATGCAGGTTCATCACATCCATCAGGAAACGCCGGATGTCTGGACTATTTCATTGCTGTGTCACGACTATTATCCCTACCGCGCCGGGCAGTATGCTCTGGTCAGCGTGCGCCATTCGGCGGATACGCTGCGCGCCTACACCCTCTCTTCAACGCCGGGCGTCAGCGAATACATTACGCTGACCGTTCGCCGGATTGATGGCGGGGCGGGTTCGCAGTGGTTAACCCGGGAAGTGAAACGCGGCGACTATCTCTGGCTGTCCGATGCAATGGGAGATTTCACCTGTGAAGACAAAGCAGACGATAAATTCCTGATGCTGGCTGCCGGCTGCGGCGTGACGCCGATTATGTCGATGCGCCGCTGGTTGGCGAAGTACCGTCCCGGGGCCGACGTGCAGGTGATCTTTAACGTTCGTTCACCGGAAGATGTCATTTTTGCCGACCAATGGCGTGAATATCCGGTGACATTGGTCGCCGAAAATAATGCTCCTCACGGGTTTGTGGCCGGCCGACTGACCAGCGAACTGCTGCAAAGCGTACCGGATCTGACCTCGCGTACGGTGATGACCTGCGGTCCCGCGCCGTACATGGAGCTGGTCGAAAAAGAAGTGAAAGCCCTGGGCGTGACGCGCTTGTTTAAAGAGCGGTTCTTTACGCCGGTGGCGGCAGCGGCCAGCGAAGGGCTGAAGTTCAGCAAGCTAGAGCCGGCGAAGACGTTTTATGCCCCGGTCGGCAGCACCCTGCTGGAGGCGCTGGAAAGCAACAGCGTTCCGGCTACCGCCGCCTGCCGCGCCGGCGTCTGCGGCTGCTGCAAAACGAAAGTGGTTTCCGGCGACTACACGGTCAACAGCACCATGACGCTGAGCGCTGCGGAAATCGCCGACGGCTACGTGCTGGCCTGCTCCTGTCATCCGCAGAGCGATTTAGTGCTGGCATAGCTTAAGCGCTGCCGGATGGCGCCGCCAATGCGCCACCCGGCACGCGCTTTACCGCCAGGCCGAATTCCCGGCGAGGGAAAAACGCCCCGCCCCGAGAAAGGCGATCGCCAACGCGCCGATAAAGAAGTAGACCAGGCTCTCAATTGCCCAGGCGCCGACCGCATCCAGCATAAAAGTTTGACCGGTGCCGACCATCAGCCATGCCACCGCCATAGTCAATGCCAGAACCAGCGCCGCCGGGCGGGTAAGGATCCCCGCAATCAGCAGGCAAGGCGCCACCACCTCTCCCACTAACACCCCATAAGCGATAAACCCCGGCAATCCTTTCGCCACCAGCATGCCGCTAATCCCTGACACCCCCGCAAACAGTTTATGCAGACCGTGAAACAGCATCAGCCCGCCGACCGCAAGTCGTAACAAGAGTTTGCCGACATCGTCGTGAGACAGCATTTTATTAACAGCATTTAACAGTGATTTAACCATCTGAAATGATTCCTGTTTACCACTTTGTGTGTAGCCAGATTATGCCGACCTGGCACCAAAGAAAAGCCACTTAAAATGAGAGGATATCGCGGGCGTAACCGCCAGTTTCATCTAAGCTTGTAGTCGTTATCACAAAAAGGAGATGGACAACCATGAAACAAACTGTGGCGGCATACATCGCGAAGACCCTTGAACAGGCCGGCGTGAAACGCATATGGGGCGTCACCGGCGACTCCCTCAACGGCCTGAGCGACAGCCTCAACCGGATGGGTACCATTGCATGGATGCCGACGCGTCATGAAGAGGTCGCCGCCTTTGCGGCGGGCGCTGAAGCCCAGCTGACCGGTGAGCTGGCGGTATGCGCAGGCTCGTGCGGCCCCGGCAACCTGCATCTGATTAACGGCCTGTTTGACTGCCATCGCAACCACGTCCCCGTGGTCGCCATCGCCGCCCATATTCCCTCCAGCGAAATCGGCAGCGGCTATTTTCAGGAAACCCATCCGCAGGAGTTGTTCCGCGAATGCAGCCATTACTGTGAACTGGTCTCCACGCCGGAACAGATCCCCCAGGTGCTGGCGATAGCCATGCGTAAAGCGGTGATTAACCGCGGCGTTTCGGTGATCGTGCTGCCCGGCGATGTCGCCCTGCAAGCGGCGCCGGAGAGCGCCAGCAGCCACTGGTATTCCGCCCCGCTACCGGTGGTCACCCCGCCGGAAGAGGAGATCAAAAAGCTGGCGCAGGTGCTGCGCTATTCCAGCAATATTGCCCTGATGTGCGGGAGCGGCTGCGCCGGTGCGCACGCCGAGCTGGTACAATTCGCGGCAACATTAAAAGCGCCGATCGTCCACGCCCTACGCGGTAAAGAGCATGTGGAGTACGACAACCCCTATGATGTCGGCATGACCGGGCTGATCGGTTTCTCTTCCGGTTTCCACACCATGATGAACGCCGATACCCTGGTGCTTCTGGGGACCCAGTTCCCCTACCGGGCCTTCTACCCTACCGAGGCGAAAATTATTCAGATCGACATAAATCCCGGCAGTATCGGCGCGCACAGCAAAGTTGATATGGCGCTGGTCGGCGATATCAAATCCACCCTCAGCGCGCTGCTGCCGCATCTGGAGGAGAAAACCGATCGTAAATTCCTCGATAAAGCGCTTGAGCACTATCGCGAGGCGCGCAAAGGCCTCGACGATCTGGCGAAACCCAGCGATAAGGCGATCCATCCTCAGTATCTGGCGCAGCAGATTAGCCACTTCGCCGCTGATGACGCCATTTTTACCTGCGATGTCGGGACGCCGACCGTGTGGGCCGCGCGCTATCTGAAAATGAACGGCAAGCGCCGCCTGATCGGCTCGTTTAACCACGGTTCGATGGCCAACGCGATGCCGCAGGCGATCGGCGCGAAAGCCACCGCGCCTGAGCGTCAGGTGGTGGCGATGTGCGGCGATGGCGGCTTCAGCATGCTGATGGGCGATTTTCTCTCGTTGGCGCAAATGAAACTGCCGGTGAAACTGGTGATTTTCAACAATAGCGTGCTCGGGTTTGTGGCGATGGAGATGAAGGCCGGCGGTTATCTGACCGACGGCACCGAGCTGCATGAGACCAATTTCGCCCGTATCTCCGAAGCCTGCGGGATCAAAGGGATCCGCGTCGAAAAAGCCAGCGAGGTCGATGAGGCGCTACAAACCGCCTTCAGCACCGATGGCCCGGTGCTGGTCGATGTCGTCGTCGCCAAAGAGGAGCTGGCGATTCCGCCGCAGATCAAACTGGAACAGGCCAGGGGTTTCAGCCTGTATATGCTGCGCGCCATTATCAGCGGACGCGGGGATGAGGTGATCGAACTGGCGAAAACCAACTGGCTCAGGTAAAACAGATAGCCTTCCCCGTCATGATTTGCGCCTGCGGACTTAAATGCGGATGATGGCGGGTAACCTCATCATTTTATAAGGAAATGCCGTGATTGATTTACGCAGTGATACCGTAACCCGCCCTGGCCCCGCCATGCGGGAGGCCATGATGACCGCCCCGGTCGGCGACGACGTTTATGGTGACGATCCGACCGTTAATGAGCTCCAGCGCTTTGCCGCCGAACTGGCGGGCAAAGACGCCGCGCTGTTCCTGCCCACCGGCACCCAGGCCAACCTGGTCGGCCTGCTCAGCCACTGTCAGCGCGGCGAAGAGTATATCGTCGGCCAGGGCGCACATAACTATCTGTATGAGGCGGGCGGCGCGGCGGTCCTGGGCAGCATCCAGCCGCAGCCGATCGACGCCGCGGCCGACGGCTCTCTGCCGCTGGATAAAGTCGCGGCGAAGATTAAGCCTGACGATATCCATTTTGCCCCGACCCGTCTGCTGAGCCTCGAAAATACCCACAACGGTAAAGTCCTGCCGCGCGAATACCTGAAAGCGGCATGGGAATTCACCCGCCAGCACAATCTGGCGCTCCACGTTGACGGCGCGCGTATCTTCAATGCGGTGGTCGAATACGGCTGCGAACTGCGTGACATCGCGCAATATTGCGACTCCTTTACCATCTGCCTTTCAAAAGGACTCGGCACGCCGGTCGGTTCGCTGCTGGTCGGCAGTCACGAATACATCCGCCGCGCAACCCGCTGGCGGAAAATGGTCGGCGGCGGAATGCGTCAGGCCGGTATTCTGGCGGCCGCGGGCCTGTATGCGCTGCAAAACAACGTGCAACGCTTAAAAGACGATCACGATAACGCCGCGTGGTTGGCCAGCCAGCTCAGCGCGCTTGGCGCCGACGTCACCCGTCATGACACCAATATGCTGTTTGTCCGCGTCGGCGAAGAGCATGCCCAGGCGCTGGGTGAGTTTATGCAACAGCGCGGGGTGCTGATCAACGCTTCGCCGATCGTTCGTCTGGTCACCCATCTTGATGTCAGCCGTCAGCAGCTGGCGGAAGTCGTCAGCCACTGGCAGGCATTTTTGCAGCGCTAAGGAGCCTGGCGTGGCGCAACGAATTCTGGTGCTCGGCGCCAGCGGTTATATCGGCCAGCATCTGGTACAGGCGTTGAGCGAGCAAGGATATGCGGTACTGGCCGCGGCACGCCATGTCGCCAGGCTGAAGAAACTGCATCTTCCCGGGGTGAGCTGTCATGCGCTCGACCTCAATTGCCCGCAGGGGCTTGCCCCCCTGCTGGCGCAGGTGGATACGGTTTATTACCTGGTCCACGGCATGGGTGAAGGGGGCGACTTTATCGCCCATGAGCGCCGGGTCGCCGTTAATGTTCGCGATGCGCTGCTCGCCACCCCGGTGCGCCAGCTGATTTTCCTCAGTTCTCTGCAGGTACCGCAGGCGGAGCAATCCGACCATCTGCGCGCCAGGCAGGTGACCGCCGACACCCTGCGGCAATCCGGCGTGCCGGTCACCGAGCTGCGGGCCGGAATTATCATCGGCGCCGGTTCCGCCGCCTTTGAAGTGATGCGGGATATGGTCTATAACCTGCCGATCCTGACGCCGCCGCGCTGGGTTCGTTCACGAACCACGCCAATCGATCGGGAAAACCTGATCTATTATCTGCTGCAGCTGCTGCGCCATCCGGCCAGCGAGCACCGCGTTTTCGAAGCCGCCGGGCCGGAAGTGTTAAGTTATCAACAGCAGTTCACCCGCTTCATGGCGCTCAGCGGCAGGCACCGCCTGTTGATCCCGGTACCTTTCCCCACCCGCTGGATTTCGGTGTGGTTTCTCAACGTCATCACCTCGGTACCGCCAACCACCGCCCGGGCCTTGATTCAGGGCCTGAAACACGACCTGATCGCCGACGATCGGGCCCTGCGCGCGCTGATCCCCCAACCGTTAATCTCTTTTGATGAGGCCGTGCGCCGCACGCTAAAAGAGGAGCAGCAGCTGGCCAACTCCAGCGACTGGGGCTATGACGCGCAGGCGTTTGCCCGCTGGCGGCCGGAGTATGGCTACTATCCGAAACAGGCCGGCTGTACGGTCAGTACCCCCGCCAGCGCGGCGGCCATCTGGCAGGTGGTCAACCGGCTCGGCGCGCAAGAGGGATACTTCTTTGGCAATATCCTGTGGAAGATCCGCGCGGCGATGGATCTGCTGGTGGGCCATCGGCTGGCGAAAGGCCGTCCGGCTCGCGCCGAACTGCAAACCGGCGATACGGTAGACAGCTGGAAGGTGATTATTGTCGAACCGGAAAAGCAGCTAACCTTATTATTCGGCATGAAGGCGCCGGGCCTTGGGCGCCTGAGTTTCACCCTGAACGATAAAGGCGACCACCGCGAGCTGGATGTCCGCGCCTGGTGGCATCCTCATGGTATGCCCGGGCTGTTCTACTGGCTGCTGATGATCCCGGCCCATCTGTTTATCTTTCGCGGCATGGCGCGGCGCATTGCCCGGCAGGCAGAACAAATCACAGGCAAATAGGCACTATGTGTGGCATTCTCGCATCATTCTCATTGCAACATGAGGAGAATCACGGAAAAATGCGCACGAAATTCTTTTCTGGGACAGTAGGTTGATATGAAGGTACTGGTTACCGGTGCGACCAGCGGTTTAGGCCGCAACGCGGTGGAATATCTGCGTCATAAAGGCATCAGCGTCAGAGCGACCGGGCGTAACGAAGCGATGGGCAAGCTGCTGAGCAAAATGGGCGCCGAGTTTGTGCCTGCTGATTTAACCGAACTGGTTTCATCGCAGGCCAAGGTCATGCTCGCCGGTATTGATACCTTGTGGCACTGCTCAAGCTTTACCTCGCCGTGGGGAACGCAGCAGGCCTTCGATCTCGCCAACGTCCGTGCCACCCGTCGCCTGGGGGAATGGGCGGTTGCCTGGGGCGTACGCAATTTCGTTCATATCTCCTCTCCGTCGCTCTATTTCGACTATCACCATCATCGCGATGTGCAAGAAGAGTTTCGCCCGCAGCGTTTTGCCAATGAGTTTGCGCGCAGCAAGGCGGCAAGTGAAGAGGTCATCAACCTGCTGGCGCAGGCCAACCCCAACACCCGCTTCACCATTCTGCGGCCGCAAAGTCTGTTCGGCGCCCATGATAAGGTGTTTATCCCGCGCCTGGCGCAGATGATGCAACATTATGGCAGCGTCCTGCTGCCCCGCGGCGGCAGCGCGCTGGTTGACATGACCTACTATGAAAATGCGGTGCATGCGATGTGGCTCGCCAGCCAGCCCCAGTGTGACCATCTGCCTTCCGCTCGCGCGTGGAACATTACCAATGGCGAACCGCGCCCCCTGCGCAGCATCGTGCAGAAGCTGATTGATGAACTGGGTATCAAATGCCGGATTCGCTCGGTGCCCTACCCGATGCTGGATATTATCGCCCGCAGTATGGAACATTTTGGCAATAAGTCCGCCAAAGAGCCCGCCTTCACCCACTACGGCGTCTCCAAGCTGAACTTCGACTTTACTCTTGATATCACCCGCGCGCAGGAAGAACTGGGCTATCAACCGGTGGTCACCTTAGACGACGGGATTGTCCGTACCGCCGCCTGGCTGAAAGATCATGGGAAGCTGCACCGCTAACGCCGGTTTACCCCTGGCCATACTTCTCCAGCAGCGCTTCGGCGATGGCCTGGGTTTCAGCATCGGCAACCCCATCCCAGCGCGCCGGACGGAAATGCATCTGAAAGGCCATAATCACCCGTGTCTGCTGCGCCGGAGTCATCTCCGGCGTAACCTGGTAGCCATAGCGGGCCAGTATAGCGAGCAGTTCAGCGCTGTCGACCGGTTGATACGACGGACGCCCCTGCAGATAAAAGCTCACCCGGTCGGCGTCCGGCCAGGCGCCGATGCCCTGCTCAGCCAGCTGGCGCCACGGGAACAGCGGCCCGGGATCGTCCTTGCGCTGCGGCGCAATATCGGCATGGGCCACCACATTTTGCGGCGCGATGTGATAGCGGGCGATAATATCTTTTGCCAACGGAATCAGCGCCGCAATCTGCGGCGGATTAAATGGCGTAAAGCTTTTCCCTCCCGCGCTCTTTTGCCAGCCGCGGTTTTCCAGCTCGATACCAATAGAAGTGTCGTTAATTCGCGTACTGCCGCGCCAGAAGCTGATGCCGGCATGCCACGCCAGATCCTCTTCCGGCACCAGCTGCCAGATCCGCGGCTTGCCGTGATGCACAGGCGGAGTTTGCGGAATCAGGTAGTGGGAGCTGACCTGATTATCCGTCAAGGTTGCCAGCGAAACGTCGAAATCATCGGCGGTATAGTGGATGACCAGGATCTTCACGCGCGGGTAGGCCGCCTGCGCCGGATGGCGGGTATCCAGCTGGTAGCCGTCACGGTCGATTATTCCCTTTTCCGCCGAGCAGCCCACCAGCAGCAGCGCCAGCATCGCAATGCTCAGGCCAGAGCGCATCATCACCGGGTCTGCACCGCCGTACCGCTGACGGTGACCATCAGCATACTGCTATCCTTGCCCACCGTCTCATAATCGATATCAATACCGACGACCGCGTTGGCGCCCAGCGCTTTTGCCTGCTCGCCCATCTCCCCGAACGCGATCTCCCGCGCCTTGCGCAGCTCTTTTTCATAGGATCCCGCGCGGCCACCGACGATATCGCGGATGCTGGCGAAGAAGTCGCGGAAAACGTTCGCGCCGAGGATCGCCTCTCCGGTCACGACGCCGCAGTATTTCACAATAGGCTGTCCTTCGAGGGTGGGTGTCGTTGAAAATTGCATCATAAAGCTCCTTCTTTAGCGTTCAAGGTGTTAGCTCTGAGAGTCAAGCACATTCCCGTATCGATACGCTATGCTTGAATGGATATTTTAACGTAGTGAGCTTATAAGGAAATCATTATGCGCTACAAACTCGTTGCTTTAATGCTCCCCTGCGCGCTGGCGCTGAGCGCCTGTACCACCGTCACTCCAGCCTATAAAGATAACGGCCCGCGCAGCGGCAGCTGCATCGAAGGTGGGCCAGATGAAGTGGCGCAGAAGTTTTACGACGACCAGATTCAGCAGCGTAATCACGACCTGACGGCGTTGCGCCCTTATCTGAGCGACGATCTGGCGAAGCTGTTGAACGATGCGCAGCGCGACCCGGCGCGCGGCTCCCTGCTGCAATCTAACCCCTTCTCCAGCTCTGCGACCCCGGCCGATAGCGCCAGCGTCGCCAGCGCCTCGACGATCCCGAACCGCGACGCCCGCAATATCCCTCTGCGCGTTGGGTTTACCCAGGGTAGCCAAAGCTGGAAAGATGAAGTGCTGATGATTCACGAAGGGCAGTGTTGGGTAGTCGATGATGTGCGCTATCTCGGCATAAACGCCCACGCGCCGGCGGGATCGCTGCAACAGAGTCTTGAAAAACGGGGATAAGGGCGTTGAACCCACGGCGCTGAAACGATAACTCCGGTAAAATGTCGGTATTTCTCCAGGTTATACCGACATTTGTTCCCCCCTACCCCACGAACCCATATTTTGTGCTAAGTTTAGAGGTAAATGTGGTTTAGATTTAACTTTTAACGCATAAATATTGCATAACTATTCTGTCAAAGGTAGTATTTGCGGCCTCAATAGCTATTCGAATCATACAGCCCAGATGAGTATTAAACTAAACGGCATTAACTGCTTCTACGGCGCACACCAGGCGCTGTTCGACATCACGCTGGATTGCCCGCAGGGGGAAACGCTGGTGCTGCTCGGCCCCAGTGGCGCCGGGAAAAGCTCGCTGCTTCGCGTACTCAACCTGCTGGAAATGCCGCGCTCCGGGACGTTACATATCGCCGGTAACCACTTTGACTTTACCAAAGCGCCTTCCGACAAAGCCATTCGTGAGCTGCGCCAGAACGTAGGTATGGTTTTCCAACAGTACAATCTGTGGCCGCACCTGAGCGTCGTGCAAAATCTGATTGAAGCCCCCTGCCGCGTGCTGGGCCTAAGCAAAGAGCAGGCTCTGGCTCGCGCCGAAAAGCTGCTGGAGCGGCTGCGCCTTAAGCCCTACAGCGATCGTTATCCGCTGCACCTTTCCGGCGGCCAGCAGCAGCGCGTCGCCATTGCGCGGGCGCTAATGATGGAGCCTCAGGTGCTGCTGTTTGACGAACCCACCGCCGCGCTCGATCCGGAAATTACCGCCCAGATCGTCAGTATTATCCGCGAACTGGCTGGCACCGGCATTACGCAGGTTATCGTTACCCACGAAGTGGAAGTGGCGCGCAAAACCGCCAGCCGCGTGGTGTATATGGAAAACGGCTATATCGTTGAACAAGGGGATGCCAGCTGCTTTACGCATCCGCAGACTGACGCGTTTAAAAACTATCTTTCACATTGATGTTTTTCGGGGAATTGACGATGAAAAAAGTACTGATTGCCGCGATTCTGGCGGGTATGAGCCTCTCTGCTACCGCAGCCCAGACCATTCGTTTCGCTACCGAGGCGTCCTATCCTCCGTTTGAATCGATTGACGCCAACAACAAAATTGTCGGCTTCGACGTCGATCTGGCTAACGCGCTGTGTAAAGAGATTGATGCGACCTGCACCTTTACCAATCAGGCCTTCGACAGCCTGATCCCCAGCCTGAAGTTCCGCCGCTTCGACGCGGTGATGGCCGGGATGGACATTACGCCTGAGCGTGAAAAGCAGGTGCTGTTCACCACCCCGTACTATGAGAACTCCGCGTTGTTTGTCGGTCAGCAGGGTAAATTCACCAGCATCGACCAGCTGAAAGGCAAAAAAGTCGGCGTTCAGAACGGCACCACCCACCAGAAATTCATTAACGACAAACATCCTGAAATCACCACCGTGCCTTACGACAGTTACCAGAATGCGAAGCTGGATCTGCAAAATGGCCGTATTGACGCCGTGTTTGGCGATAATGCCGTCGTCACCGAGTGGCTGAAAAGCAATCCGAAGCTGGCGGCGGTTGGCGATAAAGTCACGGATAAAGATTACTTCGGCACCGGTCTCGGGATTGCGCTGCGTCAGGGCAACACCGAGCTGCAGCAGAAATTTAATGCGGCGCTGGAAAAAGTGAAAAAAGATGGGACCTACCAGACCATCTACAGCAAATGGTTTCAGAAGTAACGCTCAATGAACGAAATTTTCCCATTAGCAAGTGCCGCCGGGATGACCGTCGGCCTTGCCGTTTGCGCGCTCATCATCGGCCTTGTGCTGGCGATGCTGTTCGCCGTGCTGGAGTCAGTGAAATGGCGTCCGCTGGCATGGCTCGCAACCGGCGTGGTGACGGTTCTGCGCGGGCTACCGGAAATTCTGGTGGTCCTGTTTATCTATTTTGGCTCCTCGCAGCTGCTGCTCACGCTCTCTGACGGCTTCACCATCAATCTGGGTGTGGTGCAGATTCCGGTGCAGATGCAGATTGAGAACTTCGACGTCAGTCCGTTCCTCTGTGGCGCCGTCGCCCTGTCCCTGCTGTACGCAGCCTACGCCTCGCAAACTCTGCGCGGCGCGCTGAAGGCCGTGCCTCAGGGGCAGTGGGAATCCGGCCAGGCGCTGGGGCTAGCGAAAGGGGCGATTTTCTTCCGTCTGGTGATGCCGCAGATGTGGCGTCATGCGCTGCCGGGCCTCGGTAACCAGTGGCTGGTGCTGCTGAAAGATACCGCGCTGGTGAGCTTAATCAGCGTCAACGATCTGATGTTGCAAACCAAAAGTATCGCCACCCGCACCCAGGAACCGTTCAACTGGTATATCATCGCGGCGGCGATCTATCTGGTCATCACCCTGCTCAGTCAGTACATTCTGAAACGTATTGACCAACGTGCGACGCGCTTCGAACGGAGACCAGGCTGATGCTCGATTATTTACCCGAACTGCTGAAAGGGCTGCACACCAGCCTGACGCTGACCGCAGCATCGATCGTCGTGGCGCTGATTCTGTCGCTAATCTTTACCATTGTGCTGACGCTAAAAACGCCGGTACTGGTGTGGATTGTTCGCGTCTATATCACCCTGTTTACCGGCACGCCGCTGCTGGTGCAGATCTTCCTGATTTACTACGGCCCCGGGCAGTTTCCCTCGTTGCAGGAGTACCCGCTACTGTGGCATCTGATTTCTGAACCCTGGCTGTGCGCCCTGATCGCCCTGTCGCTGAACAGCGCGGCCTACACCACCCAGCTGTTTTATGGCGCGATTCGCGCGATCCCTGACGGCCAGTGGCAGTCCTGTAGCGCCCTGGGAATGAGCAAGAAAGATACGCTGGCGATTCTGCTGCCGTATGCCTTTAAACGCGCCCTCTCTTCTTATTCCAACGAGGTGGTGCTGGTGTTCAAAAGCACCTCCCTGGCTTACACCATCACCCTGATGGAAGTGATGGGGCACGGCCAGCTGCTGTACGGACGAACCTACGATGTGATGGTCTTCGGCGCGGCCGGTATCGTCTATCTGATCGTCAACGGGCTGCTGACCTTACTGATGCGGCTGGTGGAGCGTAAAGCGCTGGCGTTTGAACGGCGGAATTAACGCTTGTCTGCGTTTAAGCAGGTTGAGAAGCCGGATTAAACGCGCGCCGAGAATGCATAACTATCAAATATAAAGACGGGTATGTCGCTACATAGCCCGTCTTTTTTATTGATTAAAAAATACTTATACCAAATTATTGAATATAAATTCATTTAATGGCATTGTAAAAATCAGCCGCAGACACGGCACAACATCATAAGATTGACCGACGGGAGTTCCACGATGAAAAAGTTAGTTCTGGCTGCACTGCTTTCCTCTTTCGCCTTTGGCGCCGCTGCCGCAGAGAAGATCAGCTTCGGCGTTTCGGCAACCTACCCCCCTTTTGAATCCATGGACGCCAACAATCAGATCGTCGGTTTCGATCTCGATCTGGCAAAAGCGCTGTGCAAACAAATGCAGGCCGACTGTACTTTTACTAATCATGCTTTCGACAGCCTGATCCCGGCGCTGAAATTTAAAAAATATGATGCGGTGATTTCCGGTATGGACATTACCCCGGAGCGCAGCAAGCAGGTGGCGTTTACCGAGCCGTACTACGCAAACTCGGCGCTGGTGATTGCCAAAAAAGACGCGTTCCACTCTTTTGCCGACCTGAAAGGCAAACGTATTGGTATGGAAAACGGCACCACTCACCAGAAATACCTGCAGGACAAACATCCGGAAGTCAAAACCGTGGCCTACGATAGCTATCAGAATGCGATTATTGACCTGAAAAACGGCCGTATTGACGGGGTATTCGGCGATACCGCAGTGGTGAATGAGTGGCTGAAAACCAACCCGCAGCTGGGCGTGGCGACGCCAAAAGTGACCGATCCGCAATACTTCGGTACCGGCCTTGGCATCGCCGTGCGTCCGGATAACAAAGCCCTGCTGGATAAACTGAACAGCGCGCTGAAGGCGATTAAAGCCGACGGTACCTATCAGAAAATCAGCAGCCAGTGGCTCCCGGAATAATCTTTTACTGACCCGGGCGCTGTATTCGGCCCCGGTAAGCACAACGCAGCCGGGGGAAGCTACAAACGCAGCGGCAGGGTAAAGCGGAAGCAGGCCCCTGCCGGCACATCCTGCAGCTGAATATCGCCGCCGTGCAGCTGCAACATCCGCCGCACGATCATCAGCCCTAACCCGCCCCGCGATTCACTCCCCTGACCTGGCTCCAGCACCGAAGGCCGTTCAAACAGCGTGGCCCGCAGTTCACCGGCAATGCCGGGGCCGCTATCCGCGACCTCGACCACCATCTGCGCGCCCTGCTGACACGCCGTCAGGCTGATGTTGCCGCCATCCGGAGTATGGCGAATCGCATTATCCAGCAAATTGGTCAAGACCCGTTCCATCATCGATAAATCCGCTACCACCGGCGGCAGGCCGCCGGCCAACGCCAGCTGCAGGCGAATATGACGGGTGGCAATCGCCAGGTCGAACTTCTGCGCCACGTCCTGCACCAGCTCGGCCAGCACAAACTTCTCCGGCTGCGGCTTGATGCCGCCATGCTCCAGGCGAGCCAGCTCAAACAGCTGTTGCGAAAGATAGCGGACTTTGTTGCCCTGCCGCAGCGCAATATTCAGATAGCGTTTGCTCTCCTCCGCGCTCAGCCGGTCGGCTTTCAGGGTCAGCGTCTCAAGATAGCCCAGCAGCGAGGTCAGCGGCGTGCGCAGATCGTGAGAAATATTGGCGATAAACTCCCGACGCTGGCGGTCGCTATCGGCCAGATGCTCCCACTGCCCGGCAATCTGTCGGGAGAGGTCGATAAAGCGGTTGTGCAAAATCGCCACTTCATTACCGGGATGCGGCTCCGGCGTTTGCGCCGCCAGGAGCCTGATCGCCTCCATGCTGTCTTCTCCAGGGATCCCTACCTGCGCGGTGAGCTGACGCACCGGGCGCGTCACCCAGAACCAGGCCAGCCCACCGGCCAGCAGGCCGAACAAGGCCACCAGCAGCAGCGTCCAGATCAGCAGACTCCCCAGCGTCTTCTGCCAAGCGCTGGCCGCCAGTGCATTAAAGGTATCCCCTTGCAGAATAATATACAGATACCCGCGCAGCTGGCCGTCAATATTCACCGGCGCGACGCTGAACACTTTTTGCCGGTCCGGACTGCGCGGATCGTCGCCGTACACCGGCCAGCTCCCCCCGGAGAGAAACGTCTGCACCGGCGACAGGTCGATACGCTGGCGCTTGATATGGCCCGGCGGCGCGGCATCGGCCAGCAGTTCGCCGTCAGGAGAAACCAGGTACAGCTCAACGCTGGGGTTAAAGACCATCAGCCGGTCAAATAGCGGTTTCAGCGCCTGGCGATTGACCTGTCCGTGGGTATCGAGCAGCGGCTCACGGGCCACAATTTGCTGCGCCAGCCCGGCAGAAAGACGCTGCACCATCGCGTTACCGTATTGCGCGCTGCTGTATAGCTGAACCGCACAAACGGCCGCCGCGCAAAGCAGCAGCAGCGAAGTGAACACCAGCGCCAGACGCTGACTCAGGCTCAGCCGCCGCATCATTGCCCTTCCCCTTTGCGCTCAGGAGCGAATTTATAGCCTTTTCCCCACACCGTCAGAATGATTTCCGGCTCTGTCGGCTCACGTTCAATTTTGCTGCGCAGGCGGTTGATATGGGTATTGACCGTATGCTCATAGCCCTCGTGCTGGTAACCCCAGACGCGGTCAAGTAAGGCCAGGCGGGAGAAGACCTCGCCGGGATGGCGGGCAAAGTAGTAAAGCAGGTCGAATTCGCGTGGCGTTAAATCCACCGGCTCGCCGCGCAGTCTGATCTCCCGCGACAGCGGATCGATGCTCAGGCCGTGGCACTCAATCCGCCCGGCATCCATCAACAGGTTCTGCCCCATCGCCTCCTGACGACGAAACAGCGCTTTGACCCGCGCCACCAGTTCAATCACCGAAAACGGTTTTGCCAGATAGTCGTCGGCCCCCATCTCCAGCCCCAGCACGCGGTGGGTTTCGCTGGAGCGGGCGCTGATGATAATCACCGGCAGATAGCGGGTCATCTGGCGAATACGCCGGCAAATTTCCAGGCCATCAACGTTGGGCAGCATCAGGTCAAGGATCGCCGCATCCCAGCCGCCCTTTTCCAGCTGTGCCAGCGCCTGCGCGCCATCCGCTTCATGGACAATCTGATACCCCTCGTCCTGCAGATTCAGGCGCAGCAAAGTGGCAATGTCGTCATCATCTTCGACCAGCAGGATTCTTTTGACCATCGGTATCGCTCCGCTAATATTCACGCCGTTATCCGCCAAGCTTACCTGATTTCCCCCGCCCTAAGAGTTCACATTTTGTTTAAACTTCACGAACCAGCAGCGTCAGCACTTCATAGTGTGCGGTGTGGGGGAACATGTCGAACAGCTGCACCCGCTCAACCCGGTAACCCGGCAGCTGAGCGATATCTTTTGCCATCGTCCTGGCATTACAGCTGGAATAGATAATGTAGGGGGGCGCCATACGCGATAAATAGTCGCACAGTTCGCCACCAATCCCGCGGCGCGGCGGGTTCACCAGCACCAGGTCAGGAAGTTCTCCCCCGGCGGTGGCGAACTGCGTCGAGTCCAGCGCCTGGAAATGCAGGTTGCTCAGGCCCAGCTCGGCGGCAGACTGTTTCGCGCTGGCAATCGCTTCCGGCGCAATCTCGATCCCGGTCAACCGCATTTTCACCGTGGCGCAATGCAGGCCAAAACCGCCCACCCCGCAGAACAGATCCCACATATGATTCACCGGCAGCTGGCGCACCCAGTCGCGGGCGGCGGCATACAGCCGGCTGGCGACGGCCGGGTTGGTCTGAAAGAAGCTCTGCGGGCGGATCCACAGCGGCACGCCGTTAAAGTTTTCCGCCAGCGCCGCCTGCTCGCTGAGGAGAATCTCCTCTTCGCCTTCCATAATCGCCATATGCACCGGCTGAATATTGGCGGTAATGACCTTCAACTGGGGCAGCTGCGCCTGCAACCACGGCAGCGCGGCGCGCAGCTGCGCAAGTTTCGTTGTGGAACGCAGGACAAAACGCAGCATCATCCCGCCGTCCTGCTGGCTTTCGGTCAGCAGCAGATACTTTAGTTCGCCGCGCTGGCGAGCGACGTTATAGGGCGTTAACCCGGCGCGGGCGATAAACGGTTTCAGCGCGGCAAAAACCGGCGCAAAACTGGCGGGATAGAGCGGACACGCCGTCAGATCTTCAGGACTGCCGTCACGGTGCAACATCCCCAGCAGCGGACGTTCGACGCTGCCGCTGACCACCATTTTGGCTTTATTGCGAAAAGCGGCCTCCGGGCCGGAGACCGGTTCATGCCATGTCGCCACCGGGCTGTCTGCCAACAACGTTCTGAGCTCAGCCATTTTACCGGCGAGCTGTTGTGTTAACGGCAGTTCCAGCCACTGACAGGAGCGGCAGCGGCCCGCGTCATAGAGTGCGCAGTGCATAAGAAGACCTTCAAAAAATCAGGGGCGGGGATTGTATCACCGTTATTGCAGTCGGAAAAAGCGGCGACACGACGCCGGGATAAACAGCAGCGCCAGCACCAGCAAATCGGGCAGCTTTTGCATGAACAGCGAATGTAAAATCTCCCGCTTCGATTCACCGGCAATGCTGAACAGTTCCGGATAGCCATAGCCCAATGACGCCGCCCAAAGATAGCCGGTGACCATAATTTGCGTCAGCAGAAAGATCCACCGCGCCAGGTTATGCCCTTTTACCAGAGAAAATGCGCACCAGATCTCAACAAACACCAGCAGCAGGCTGGAGAGAAACACCAGCGTCAGGCTCCATGTCTGCACGCTGCGGTGAATAAATTCCGCTATGCCATTTACCCCCAGCTGATTAAGGATCATCAGCAGGTCCACTGCGCGGATCAAAATAATGGCAAAGGCCGCGACCTGCACCAGCGCAGGCACGTTAAGCCGGGCATGAGATGAACGAGTTTTAGTAAACAATGCCAACGGAAACGTCTTCCATGAAAACGGCGTCGCCTGCTCGCGACGCCGATACCAGTCTTACCGTAGATTTTAGGGGCTTCAGCCCCGTCTTGCACGCTGGATATCGCGTACCCGCTGCTTTTCTGCGCGCGCCATCAAATACCAGGCGATAAAACCAACAATCCCCACGACGCCGAGGATTAAGGTCGCCAGGGCGTTGATTTCCGGGTTCACCCCCATACGTACGCTGGAGAAGACCAGCATCGGTAAGGTGGTGGCTCCGGGGCCGGAGACAAAGCTGGCAATGACCAGATCGTCCAACGATAAGGTAAACGCCAGCAGCCAGCCGGAGATCACCGCCGGCATAATCATCGGTAACGTAATAATGAAGAAGACCTTTAGCGGCGGCGCGCCGAGGTCCATCGCCGCTTCCTCGATAGAATGGTCCAGTTCACGCAGCCGCGATGAAATCACCACCGCCACGTAGGCGGTGCAAAAGGTCACATGCGCCAGCCAGATGGTCAACATACCGCGATCCGACGGCCAGCCGATGGCGTGCCCGAGCGCCACAAACAGCAGCAGCAGCGACAGCCCGGTGATCACATCCGGCATCACCAGCGGCGCGGTAATCATAAAGGCAAAGCCGTTTGACCCCCGAAAGCGGCCAAATCGCACCAGCACCACCGCCGCGATGGTGCCGAGGATCGCCGCCGCCGTCGCCGCACAGGTGGCGATGGTCAGGCTCAGCCCCACGGCGCTCATCATGGCATCGTCGTGGAACAGTTCGCTGTACCAGCGCGTTGACCAGCCGGCCCACACCGTGACCAGCTTCGAGCTGTTGAACGAGTAAATCACCAGCATCAGCATCGGGGCATATAAAAAGGTGAAGCCGATAACGAGGATTAAAATTCGCCACGGCGAACGGACTACCGGCAACTCATTCATCCGTGCTCCCCCATCTGTTTTTGCTGGTGTTTGTGGAACCACATGATCGGCACGATCAGCAGCAACAGCATCACGATCGCCACCGCAGAGGCAACCGGCCAGTCGCGGTTATTAAAGAACTCCTGCCACAGAACCCGCCCGATCATAATGCTATCCGGGCCGCCGAGCAGCTCCGGGATCACGAACTCCCCTACCGCCGGAATAAAGACCAGCATCGAACCGGCGATAATCCCGCCTTTGGTCAGCGGGACAATCACCTGGAAGAAGGTTTTCAGCGGCCGGGCCCCCAGATCCAGAGAGGCCTCGACCAGCGAGTAGTCGATACGCGTCAGCGCGGTATAGATCGGCAGCACCATAAACGGCAGATAGGCATACACAATACCGATATAGACCGCCAGATTGGTATGCAGGATCTCCAGCGGCCGATCGATAACCCCGAGCCAGAGCAGGAAATTATTCAGCACGCCGTTGCTTTTCAACAGCCCCATCCACGCATAGACGCGGATCAGGAATGAGGTCCATGACGGCAGGATCACCAGCAGCAGCAGGATATTTCGCGTTGACGGTTTACTGTGCGCCACCGCCCATGCCAGCGGATAACCCAGCAGCAGGCAGCAGAAAGTTGAGATCCCCGCCACCTGCAGCGACTGCAGATAGGCCTCAAAATAGAGCGGATCGTCGGTCAGCTGCAGGAAGTTGCCGAGGTTCAAAGTGAGCGAGAGCTGGCCATCCGCCCACGCCCACAGATCGGTATAGGGCGGGATCGCCCGCGCCATCTCCGCGAGGCTGATTTTAAACACGATCAGGAACGGCAGCAGGAACAGCAGGATCAGCCACAGATACGGCAGCGCAATCACCAGCTTGCGGCCATGGGCCATCTGCAGGCGCGTCAGCCATCGCGCAAAACCGCCCGTTTTATTCGCCCCGGCCGGTGGTTCTAATGTACTCATCGCCCTCTCCTTACACCGTCAGAACAACGCAGCTGTCGGCATCCCAGCACAAACGGACTTCATCACCCCAGGTTGGCGTGCCCTTGCGGTGGCGGTGTTCGTTCTGCAACTGAGCGCTGATCATCTGTCCGCTTTGCAGCCGTACGTGGTAGATAGACAGGTCGCCGAGGTAGGCGATATGAATCACCTCCCCGACCGCGAAGTTGTAACCATTCGCCGGCGGCTCGTCGCAGAGCATGATTTTTTCCGGCCGCAGGGCGACCCACACCGGGACGTTGTCGACGACGGAAGCGTCGGGATCGACCTTCAGCGGATGCGTCAGCCCCGGCGAACTCAGCACCAGGCCATCTTCCAGACGCTCTTTGACCAGCCCTTCAAAGACGTTGACCGAACCGATGAATTCGGCGCTATAGCGGGTCGTCGGATGCTCGTAGATCTCTTCCGGCTCGCCAATTTGCACGAACTTACCGCGGTTCATAATGGCGATACGCCCGGCCATGGTCATCGCTTCTTCCTGATCGTGGGTCACCATCACGCAGGTCGCCCCCACGCGCTCGAGGATATCCACCACTTCCAGCTGCATGCGGTCGCGCAGCTTTTTATCCAGAGCGCCCATGGGCTCATCGAGCAGCAGCAGCTTCGGACGTTTCGCCAGGCTGCGGGCCAGGGCCACGCGCTGACGCTGGCCGCCGGACAGCTGATGCGGTTTGCGTTTGGCAAACTCCTGCATATGCACCAGCGCCAGCATCTCCTGCACCCGGCTGGTGATTTCGCTCTTCGGTAGCTTGTCCTGCTTCAGGCCGAAGGCAATGTTCTGCTCCACCGTCATATGGGGAAACAGCGCATAGGATTGAAACATCATATTGATGGGGCGCTGATACGGCGGTACCCGCGACAGGTCGACGCCGTCCAGCATAATTTGCCCGGCGGTCGGTTCTTCAAAGCCGGCCAGCATGCGCAGCAGCGTCGATTTTCCGCAGCCGGATGCGCCCAGCAGGGCGAAAATTTCGCCTTTATAAATCGTGAGATTGACGTCGTCGACGGCGTGCTGCCCGTCAAAGGACTTCGTCAGGTTACGGATTTCCAGCAGCGGGGTCAGCGCTTTCGGGGTTTTCGCTTGTGGGCGGGGAATTGCGTCATTCACTCGGGTGCTCTCCGGCAAAAAACTAACCACCGTATGGCCCGGTTGCCATACATTGTGCTTTACAGTGCAGGTGCACCATCCTGGTGCATATTTTCGCTACACGTGACTTTCGCGTCTGCTCAGGCCGGGCATGGCAATCTCCCGGCTGAGTAACACCTTTTCCGGCCCGGCGAACCGGGCCGTCAGGTTTTATTTGCCGCTTTTGACTTTGGTCCACGCGCGGGTACGCACGCGGTCGATTTTCGGATCCTGAACTTTCAGGGTAAACAGCTTGGCGAACACGTCAGCCGGTGGGTAGATAGCCGGATTATTGCGGATGGCTTCGCTGACCAGCGGCGTAGAGGCCTTGTTACCGTTGGCGTAATACACCTGGTCGCTGATTTTGGCGATAACTTCCGGGCGCATCAGATAGTTAAGGAACTGATAGGCCTCATCTTTATTTTTGGCATCCGCCGGCATCGCAAAGACATCAAAGAACGCCAGCGCTCCTTCTTTGGGAATAAAGTAGGAAACGTTGACGCCGTTTTTCGCCTCTTTAGCGCGGTTTGCCGCCTGCCAGACATCGCCCGCCCAGCCGATGGCGACGCAGATATCGCCGTTGGCAAGGTCGTTAATGTATTGCGAGGAGTGGAAGTAGCGGATATTAGGCCGCAGCTTCAGCAGCAGGTCAGTTGCCGGGCCGGTGTAATCATTGGCTTGAGTACTGTTTGGATCTTTGCCGAGATAGTTCAGCACGGTGGCGAAAATCTCTTCCGGTGCATCAAGGAAAGAGACGCCGCAGCTTTTCAGTTTTTCGAGGTTCTCCGGCTTAAGCACCAGATCCCAGCTATCAAGCGGCGCGTCTTTGCCCAGCACCGCTTTCACTTTATCGACGTTATAGCCAATGCCGGTGGTCGCCCACAGATACGGCATCGCGTACTTGTTCTCCGGATCGTGCTTCGCAACCAGCTGTAACACTTCCGGGTCGAGATTTTTCCAGTTCGGCAGTTTGCTCTTGTCCAGCGGCTGGAATACGCCCGCCGCCAGCTGGCGCTCAAGGAAGCTGGCTGACGGTACCACCAGGTCGAAACCGGTACTGCCCGCCATTAATTTGCCCTCCAGCACTTCGTTGGAGTCAAAAACGTCGTACACCACTTTAATACCGGTCTCTTTTTCGAAATCCGCCACCGTATCCGGGGCAATATAATCAGACCAGTTATAAACATGCAGGGTTTTTTGTTCAGCGGCGAGTGAACCGGCAGAGACGGCCATCAACGCACCTGTAATCAGACCTGTTAACCATTTTTTACCAAAGGCGGTCATATCTCTTATTCCTTCTCAAT
>NZ_JBJDNH010000058.1:0-28380 GCF_044900465.1 Klebsiella sp. NPDC088457
TAGGGATAGTAGATAAACGGCGTTGGCTCGCTGACAGCTACAGCAGAACCGCTTTCTTCCCGGGTAAACGTTAACGTTGTTCCGTCCCAGGTGAGCGAGCCATCAACCCCGGCAAGATTACCCCTCACAATCTCGGTTAATGAGGCATTATCAACGATCTGCAAAACGCCAGGATCAGCGGGAGTTAACGCTACAGAGCCGGACGCTGGAATGCTGCCCCCTACCGGCGCATACGAAACTGTGTACGCCCCCTCGCGTAACGCCACGGTACGGGACAGCCCACCTGACCGGCCAAAATTGTAGGTCGGCAGGCCGGTCAGATCGGACAGCGTGCGCAGGAATCGCGGGTTAGCCATGAATGAATGACCAAAACCAACAATCGCCCGTCGCCCGAAATATGAAGCTGGTTTATAGGGAGAGTATGCGCTAAACCATTTATTGCCGATTACCGTGCTGTCACGGGTTGAATCGAACGTAAATATTTCAGGCTCGTTTTGCACGTTAGAATTATCCGTGTTCGAATCGATTAACTCGCGGTCAGACGTGGTTTTATTGATGCGATATAATTTACCGTCGTCCGCATAAACCTCATACGAGTCGCTGGCAGGAGGCTCAGGGTTGATTAACCGCCCGGCAATAACAACGCGCCCGTCTTCATCGGTAAACTGCATAATGCGCAGATTTTTATCAACGACCACTTCGTTATACGGAGAGCGGGAATACTCATCAGGGTTGAGGTAATCCAGGGGAGCGCGGACACCATTAATGCTCAGCTCGCTGGTATCGATTTTCCCTGCGGTCAACCAATATTTAACTGCAAGGTTTTTGAGATTTAATTTATCGCCCTCCCAGAACGATAGCCAGCGATGGTTTTTGTCCATTTTGGCTGAATCGGCAGGCGAACGAGCGTACTCGTCAGGACTGGCGAGCGACACCGGGATTTCAACGCCACCGATAGAAATCGCATCTGTGTCCAGGCTGGTCACTTTCAGGCTGTTAATTGTCGCGTCGTCAAAAGAAACGTCACCGGAGACCAGAAGGTCTTTAATCTTCAGAGTGCCTTTGATATCCGCGTTCTTCAGCCAGATTTCATCACCATGCCACTGCAATAACCAGCGGTGGTTTTTGTCCATGATTGCAGAATCTGCCGGAGAGCGGGAATACTCGTCATTGTCGGCATACAAAACAGATTCGATGAGGTTGATCAGCGGTTCAATCAACTCATATGACGGCATTTTGCGCCCTGTCGCCTCCAGCGTACCGCCGTTGTTGATGTACTCGTCAGCCAGCGAACTCCCGTCGGCACTGCGTACATACGTAGTGCTGCCGTCCGGGATATTCGCAATGTCTGCCTGTGCTGCAGCCAGGGTCATGTACTGACGGCTTAGAGGAATCAGATTCTGTCGTGTCTCCTCTGTAAGGGCTTCATTCTTCGCCATCATTCCACGCCAGGTATCCAGATCATCGCCAGCGCGATCTGGTTCAGTCAGCGCAGACCCATTGACCAGCTTATCCAGGCGCTCGGCATTATCGAGCAACACAGCGGGAGACGTGCTCCCCAGCTCCGGGTTAAAGGCCATGTTTTTTGCTCCAAAAAGAGGTTTCGCCTAAACGAGGGTTTAAGCGAAAAAAGTTAATCGGGGGGTTTTAGTGGGTGTTACGCGACGTCGCCGGGGTAGGTGGCGTCGTCGTAGGCGTAGAACGATTCGAGATATTCGTTAGCAGTCACCTGGCAGGTACCGTCAGACTGTGGGGCAATTTCTGCCACCAGCGCATCATAGACATGCCGCGTTGAGCCGCAGAACACCAGCCGGATCGGCTCGATGGTTGCAGACGATAAATTGATTTTCAGCGGGTCATCGAACTCACTCAGATGCGGGACCGAAAGTTGATAATCCCCTGCTCTGGTAGCCACCATCAGCCCGGAGGCCGAGCCATCCTGGTAACGGACCAGCGCGCGAGGGTTTTCAAAAGACCAGTCCAGCGGCTCAGTGACGGTGAAGGTCGTTACACCGCCAGCCGTTGTCATCTCCTCAACAAGACAGGAAATCGTGTTATTCCCCGGTATATCATCGGTCAGCACAATACGATCGCCCACGTTGTAGCAGAGTGCTTCCAGTTCGGTCGTCGTCTGGAACGTTACCCGCTGTTGCAGGTATTTCATCAGGCGCCGCATCCCGATTTGATAAGCGTGATCCTGACTCAATACCCCGTCGAGTTTGTAATCCTCGATTTTCACCGGTGTAGGGTTATCGGGAGTTCGGCATTTAACCGTCTCTTCTGCCCATGTGATCCCGTTGATGTACGTCACGTCAACGCCGTCGTAATCGTCGTCAGATGGAGCAGTGAACCCACTCTGCAACTCTTCGACCATTTCATGCGGGGTTATCACACCTGTCCAGGGCTTAATCCCTTCCCTGTTTACGGTCGCCAGGCCATCACTCAGCAGAAAACGTGACTTCCCGGCGTTGGCGATCTTTTGCAGCATTTCCAGTGCCGAGATACTGTCGCCAGTAGCGAAATCAAAATACTCGCCACGCGGCGTCCAGTACGCAGACTCCAGCGCGCTAATGGTATCGACATCCATCTCCAGTCCCAGCGAGTTCCCGACATGCAGCAGCGCCCCAGAAATGGTTCTGGCCGTTCCGGTTTCATAGGCACGCGTTCCCACAACGTTTACGCGGCGGTCAGACTGCGCCGCCAGTTTACCGCCAGTCTCAACGGTCACCGCCATCAGCGACACGCCGGGATAGGATGCAGGACGGGTCAGCAGCCTGCCTTGCAGCGCCTGCCAGTACATCGAGTCGCGCGCGTTATTACTTCCCTGTTCATTGCGCCGACGGCAGCGAACCTCTACAAGCCCCGGTGAACCGAGTGTGATCCGCTCAGTAAATCCCAGACCGTTGACGTTTTTCAGCGCGTACTCTCCCTGTTTACTGACCCACCCTGAGCCGGAGCCGTAAATCCGGTACTGTATTTCCCACTCAACATGCCGGATCCGTTTTTTGCCCTTGCTGTCAAAACCGCAGATGCCGTTCGGAAAGGAAAAATTCACTTCGAACATATCCACGGTTTCATTTTCAGGGCAGACAAGGTACGGACCCAGCCAGCTCAGTGTGTCGTTGAGTCCGGTTGCCTCGTAGTCGATCATTGTCCTGGCGGTGAATCCCGGCCATGACTCATCAACTGCACCGTTTACCAGGCGCGCTACTGTCGCCGTCGTGCCGTCAGCTGACAGGATCCGGTACTCATTCCCGCGGTGAGTAAGTGAAAGCCGTTGCACCCCCTCCGGCATCCCGGAGAATGCAGTGCCCGTGGCGCCGTTATAGGCGAGCGTCACAAATGCCGTTACCGCCGGGCTGCCGCCGGTTGATGCCGTGCCGGAGGTGTAAACCGGGGCATCACCGAAAACATCTGCAGGCAGCGACGAGGACGTGATCGCCCCACCCGCGAACGGACTGGCCGCCTCGGTTATCAGTACGGTGCCGCCGTTGTCCTGCGCAACCAGGCCTGAGCCAGTGAGTCCCTCAGTGATGGCCGCCAGCAGTCCCGACATCGAGACATAGTTCGCCACCAGCGACACGGTGTAAGTTGTGCCCTGCCAGGTGATCGTGAACGTGCTGGAGCTGGTCGAAAAGTCGTAGGTGGTCGGGGCCGCACTGGCCTGTACTTTTGCTGCACTCCCCCCGGTGCCTGGCACTGCAGCCTGACCCGGTGTATATGACGCGATAAACAGATCGTAATCGACTGAGTTAAACCCCAGCGTTACCGGCATACCTATTACCGGCGCGATCTCCGTCAGTAGCGGGCTTGCGATAACGCTGTATCCGGCCGCCGTGGTGATCTGGTAGTTCGCCGGGGCTTTCAGCTCGACCACGGCGCCAGTGACCCAACTGGGCGGCAGCGCGTTGTCGTTCTCGTCATTATCGTCATCATCATCCGTGTCCAGCCCGGTAAACGTTACGCTCGAACCGGATACGGTCATGCTGTCTGCGATAATGTCGTCTGCGTCCGGCGACGTCTGGGCCATATCCAGCCCGGTGCCGGATGACGTCCCGCCGACTTCCGTACTGTTGAACCAGTTTTCACTGCGCTCATCGCCGGATACGTCCGCACCTGGGGGATAATGCGTGCTGCTGAATCCCGGCAGCGTCGATGCCGGGGTGCTGCCAACCCGGATGTCACCATTGGTATAAACCAGATCGCCGACTCCAAGACACAGCAGCATCTGGACGCGCATTTTCGTGGGATCGGCAGCATCGAACCGGGTAACAGGCTGGACGACATAATCCGGATAAATACGCACGCGCCCAAAAACTTCACGAATCGCATCACCCAGTTTCGCGCTGTTTGCTTTAGCGGGGTTCAGGTCGAGGCTTCGCCCGGTCGATGACGTGTAGCCACCAGCATCAATGTTACTCATCATGAACAGTGAGTAAGCCGCAGATGCGACGGCGATACCCACTCCTATCCAGGCAATCGTAGCGACCTCAAGCCCGAAAGGCACCGGGTACATGCAGACATCGCTTTCCGGCCGGATGATGCGAAACGCCCATTCGCCGGGTGGTACGGGCTGGCCCTCCAGCTCAATGGCCAGCGGTGGAACATCCCGATCCTCATAGTCTTCAACATTGGCGACCAGCCAGTTGCGAATGCTGGTAACGCCATGCTGATGGGTTTCCAGCGGTTCACCGGTCAGCCGGGAGGGATAAAAACGAATGGTCATTGCCAGAACTCCACTTTGACAAAGCGCCTCTTAAACCGCTGCAAAGGCAGAAAGGTGACGTTTGTTCCCGGATTGCATTCCGCCACATGCAGCAGGCCACCGATATTGACGACGATACCGACATGAGTGACGGTTGAACCGGAATAGCAGGCCACCCCGGCACCTTCGCAGGGTTCGCTACGTTCCAGGGAAAGCATCATCCGGCGCGCTTCGCGATCGAGCCCGCCGTCGTCTTTGGTCACCCCGGCGAACTCAGGCCAGAGAGGAAGTCCAAGGTCCGCCCGGATTTCGTTCACAATGCCGAAGCAGTCGAGCAGCGGATACGCTCTGCCGCCCTTCAGCCAGGTGACTGAAAGGTATTTATCAGGGTTAAACATTGGGATTCCTTAGCTGATGTAACGCAGACCGGGGAATAAAGGGAGCGTATAGCGGTATCGCGGCCAGGCTGTATCGAGGACATTCATATAGCCCGCGGTGATCTGCACCTCTGTCGCCGTCCAGTAGCCAGATTTGACCTGCAGCGTATACGGTACCGCTGC
Organism: Klebsiella sp. NPDC088457; assembly: GCF_044900465.1. Taxonomy (NCBI): domain Bacteria; kingdom Pseudomonadati; phylum Pseudomonadota; class Gammaproteobacteria; order Enterobacterales; family Enterobacteriaceae; genus Klebsiella; species Klebsiella sp. NPDC088457. Next base: position 5,266 of record NZ_JBJDNH010000058.1, read on the forward strand.
AGGCGCTGCTAAATCCGTGGAGATATAACTCCGGTAAGTCAGCGACGCCGAAAGCCGGTTCGCCAGCGCATTGCGGATCGCCGTGGACACAACGCCGTCGATATTACACAGAGCAAACTTCAAATCCTGCGTGCCGTCCTCGTTACGCGCTGGCAATGCAATATCCATCGCGCAGGCTGTAAACGTTACGGTCTCGCCGCTCTCCGTCGTCGCGGTGATATCCTCATAACCCTGGCAGAGGTAGTGAACATCTGAACCAATGGTTATCTGCAGCGTTTCGATGATTACCTCTGACCCGCTACTGGCGTAAAGGCGGTTAATCTGCGTCATGCTTTGGCCACTCCTTATTCAGCGCGATATCGAGCAGCGAGCTGCCGACTATCCAATCCGGATAATGTCCCCATCCAGCTGGAGGTAATGGACGCTCCCATAGCTCAACAGGTGCCGTATATCTCCAGTAAAACCCACCCTCCGGAGTGGGTCCTTTATAAATGTCCGTGAAGCGACATACATAATTTTTAAACCCTACAGGAGTTAATAACGGTATATTGAACCAGGCCGCCCCGTCAGATAGCACATCGCGAAACCACGCTTCAAATGCCTGAGCTTGCGCATCATTAAATATCCATGCCAGATCTGTTTGGGTTGGTGTCGAGGTATAAGCACGCCGCTGCCGCGCGCGACCAGTTACCATCGAGGTCCGTTTCAGCGGAGAAACCGGAGTTAAACCAAAACTATCTTTAAGAGGGCCTGGCAGGTAATCGGAGGGATAGTAAAGCGTTGAGGTGATAGCCATCAGCCGATTTTCCTCCCAGAGTTAGTTTTGCTGGTTAATGCTCTGTGCAAATCACCCTGCCCTCTTGCAACTGAGTTCACCGCTTTTCGATACCCCCGTTCAGCACCCTCATCTGCGGCTTTACGCACCAGCGCCAAAGTTGCATCGGATGGGTTCCCATTTATTGGGATGTTGATAGTAGGCGAATAAATAGCGCCGCTTCCGGTTGACTGAGTCGCGACCCTATCCAGCGTGGCATCAAGTTTCGCACTGGTGCCTGATGTAACTACTCGCTCACCCTTCTGCAGCAGCCATGTTCCAGTTTCTGGTACTGAGTCGATACCGTCGTGGGCCATACCAGCAATAGTTTGCGCTCCAATGATAGCTGTTCCTGCATAACCAACCGCCCTGATAGCAATAGATGCCGGTATGCCAAAAATAGGCCCCAATTCCAGAGCCTTAGCCGCTGCAACTTCTGTACTGATAATTGACTGAGCAATAGCCGCTGCCTTACTAGCAAGAAACAGGGTTTTATATGCCGTTGATCCCTCTTTCCCAAGCCCCTGTAATAGTTGCGCTGACTGGCTCGTCATATCTGCAAACATTGCCACGCTAGATAAGCCGTATGCAGACTGAATGCTTTCCATCCTTTCATTATTTGTTTTATTTATATCAGCTATTCTATCAGCATATTCTTGCTCGTTAATAACTTTCTGATCGAGCAATGCCTTCTGCATCTCCAGTTGCTTATCGTACCATTTCTCTTGCTCTTTTTGGGCCTCCGCCGTTTTAATCAACTCACCACCAGCCCCGCCCACAGAAGCGTCAATTCCCTGAAACTGAGGTGCATCTGTGATAGACGACTTAGATATTGCCTTTGATGCCTTATTGTACTCTTCTGGGCTGACGCCTGACAAACCGCGAATGCCTTTTAAAACCTCAAAGCGTTCCTTAGTCACTTTGAGTAAATTTTCTTCCGGTGTTAATAATTCGCCCTGAAGATCACGAAATTTAGACAAAGCATTATATTTATCAATTTCTGAGGCTAGACCTTCAAGTCTTGTTTGCTGCGCCTTATTAAGGCCAACTAGTCGACCTGAAGCAATATCAAAATGCAGTTTTTCAACTTCTGTAGCATTTTTGGTTTTCCCAGTAAGTTGGTCCACCAATGCAATTTGCTGCAAATATGATTGCTCGACTGACTTAAAAGCATTCTGCAACCTTGCCGCTGCTGGGTCCTTCTTCGCTGTTTGCTTTTGATTCGATTCCCCCTTTCCCAGTTTGTAATCATTACCTTTGGGTTGTCCTATACCCATGTCAGAGAGGAGAGAATTTAACCCATTAGCCCCTTTCTCCACTTCCTCTGGGGTTAAGCTGGATTTAATGGCTCGAAGATACTGAAGGCGTTTATTTAAAAAATCTAATTCATCTTTTTGCTCTTTGCTTTGATTTACTCTTTTATTAAGGAATTCAATTCTTTGTGCTACGTCATTTTCGTCAGCTGCATTATAATTACCTGATACAGCACCAATGCGTGAACGTGTGTAAGTCGCAATAGCCCCAAGACCACCAGCAATCCTGCCAACTACGCCTGCAAGGCTTATAGCCTCACCAACAAGATCAGATAACCCCTGAAGAACAGCGGGATCAGTGAATACATCACGGATATCATCGAGACCTTCTTGTAATGGTGAAAGGTCTACCTTCGCTAGCCCCGAAGCCATTTCCATTTTAAGACCGCGAGCACTTGTCTCGATGTCCTGGAAAAATTGATTTACTTTAACGAGATTATCTATATCTTCCTGAGGCGGGGCGACACCAAAATCCTTTGATAACTGAATAAACTGTTTTAGCTTTTCGTTGTTGTTGTCGAACAACGGTAGCATTTTTGACAAGTCATTACCAAGGCTTTCAAGGATATTGGTTTTCCCAGCCTGAGTGGGTATTTTTTGTAACGCCGAACTAATAGCCATCAACTGCTTATCAGGGGATTGCTGGGCTAGTTTTTTAGCTGAAAGACCGAGTGTATCTAATGCTTGTGCAGCTTCACCTGATTTATTCAGGACAGCATCGCCGACTTTATCATTAATGTCTTTGAAAATATCAGCTATATTATCGCCGGTTAAACCTGCCTGTTCAGCTGCGTATTGCCAGGATAGCAAATCCTGGGTGGACATTTTTAATGACTTAGCCCATTTATCTGTCTCAGCCACTTGTGAAGATGTGGACTTGAGAAGCTGATAACCAGCAACACCCACCGCAGTGGCAGCAGCAGTAGTGGCCGCTGCCATTGAAGTTATTGCGGCGCTGGCGTCTTTCACATCCTCTTTTACCTGCTTACGCCATTTTTCCGAGGCTCGCTCAGCCTTATCCATCCCGGAAACAAAACCCCCAACTTTGGCGATTAAGTCGATTGTCAGTGTGCCTAATGATTTGCCAGCCATTTTGTCTCCAGACACATAATAACCTCGCAGTGGCGAGGTTTGCGATAGATATAAAATTTACATTAGTTTAAGTGGTTGCTAAGTTCTTTTTCGCAGTATGGGGATGCATTCTCTAGTTTCGTATCTTTACTAAAGACATAATCAGACCCCATATAATAAGGAGCAGATGCAATAAAATATGAATCATTAATTCTTTTTATTTTAAGTCTCGCTCCATCTTGCCATCTAATTTCCCTACCATCATATTTTATTTTAACAGTAGTATCCTTGCCATTCCATGAATAGCAAGCCAGCCCTGCCCCGCTCTCTTTTATCACCATTGTTGTTGAATATGGACCAGAACTCCCGGTCCAGGCACCGATCAATCCCTTTGGAGCGCTTACTTCAACAACCGAAGGAAAATCATTATTCAACATATCACTTGTTGCACATCCGGCCAACATCGTAACTGACATCAGTGTTAATATCATTCTAATCATGATTGCACCATTTATTTTTTAAAAATAACTTTCAATACCGAATAAGCCATTTTAATAATGGCAGTAAGAGTCATGAAAACAAGACCAATAACAAACATAATTTCAGAATGTTTTTTGTCGTTGTATTTGCGCGGAGTTTTTAACTTACGAACACCGTCACTCACAGTATTATTTACTGGTTCAATTTTTTCCCCATCATACACACAGGCCATATGCTTTAGTATATTCAGCGTCATCTCACAGTCTCCCTTTGCACGATGAGCATTAGATGCTGGTATACCGCACTGAGCGACTGCATCGGTCAACTTATGCCATTTTGTATTTCCGGTTTTTGGGTTGATTATATTTATATAATCCGAGTATAACAACATAGCACATTCGCTTTTCCGGCGTGGATTGGGGACGCCAGACATGGCACAAACCTGTTTTATTATCTTGTTGTCATATTGACTATTGTAAATAACGACCACCTTATTCTTTATCACATCCCGGAACTGTGGATAAACTTGCTCCCATGTTGGCGCATCTGCTACATCCTTATTATTTATACCATGTATTTTAGTCGCAGCCGCTGGTATAGATTTTTTGGGCTTAACCAAGGTATCAAGTAGCGAATTTCCTTTTTTATCCAGTATGGATATCTCGACAATCTCTGCATCGTCGCCCAATCCGGTGGTTTCGGTGTCGAGAATGACAATATCTTGCCCCCAAAGATCCCTTGCATATTGCGCAGCTTCGGCATTAATGCCCACTATCCTGCCCTCATCCGGTAACACTAGGAAACATCCTAGCACCAGTTGCAAAACAAGGAAACGCAAAACCCCGCTGTTTAGCAGGGTTGGTTGGCTAAAGCCTTTACTGCCACTGCTGCATGGCGTCGTCCATACTTATAGGGGCTTCTATAAGATGTGGGGCGAAGTCAGTAACTTTGAATGCAGGGGTATTTTTACCACGGTTAACGTTAGCGATAACGCTGGATATCAGCGCAGCCCCCCACTCTGTCCGAGTGATGGGGTTTAACCCCCCGTGTTTCTCTCTGTATTTCATCCATTTACGAAACTCTCTCAGGCTAAGACGCTCCCGCGCCTCAGCAATAGTGCGCCCACCAATGCCATTAAGGACCAATTCACACCACACCTCGTCCTCCTGAGTCAGCTTTTCGGCTTCCCCAGATCGTTAACCTCTTGAATTGCTACCAACAACGCGATAGTTAACGCGCCGTCAAGCGCTCCACGTTCCGGGATTGCCTCTCCGGTAATATCAGCTGGGGTGAATATCGGCTTGCCTGTCTCGTCGCATATTGACGCTGCAATTCTTCCCGCTGCGCTATCGATCTTCCCAGCATAGGACAATATATCGGACGTAGCCGCGTGATAACCAAGCGGGCGAATATAGACAGTAGCCGTGAACTCATCGCTGCCTTGTTTCCACGTGATTTCTTTCTCAACAGGGCGTCCAGTAAACGCCCCTACAGTTTTAAGCGTATCAATCGTGAGTTGCATATTATCTCCTGTTAAAGAAAAACCCGCAGTTAAGCGGGTTTGTGTGAACTACGGAAATTTCGTAGTTAGTTAACCGATCACATATTCAGCCTTTCCGCCACGGAACGAGATGGTTTTATTCCCCGCCCGGCGGCAAGCGTCTGCGATAGCCTTCATGCCGTACTCGACATTACCCAGATGTTTGCGCATCGCCACAATTTCAGCCTTCGGCGCCGAAACATCAAAGCCGGCCTCTTCCAGAACGTTAATCAGCCGAATTGCCGCAGATGTCGAGTTGTCGCCACAAAGCATATCCATCGTCACATCAAAGGCTGGGGCAGTTAGCGACTTTCCAAAAGACAGGTTGCCACTGCGCACTACTGGGTTGTTATCGATCCACCATTGGAGAGGAATGCTAACGTCAAACTTCGGCGCTGGCAGTGTTTCCTGTTTGCCAAGAAATTCCCCCTCAAGCGGTACACGCGCAGCGATAGAAAGCGCCTCGGTGAACTGGTCGTCGTTGATTTCTTTGTAGCTGCAACCAAAGTGAGATTTCAGGGAGGACCACATGGTGATCATCGCTTTGGCCTGATTCTCTTTCGGCAGCGCTTTACCGCGAGTCATTACCAGTTGCTTAATTGCTTCCTGTTGCTCTGAAGTGATTTTACCGGGGAGTGACTTTTTAGCCTTACGTGGGTTCTTAACCTCGCCTTTCGTCCAGTACTCGTAAAGAACATCGTCGCACTCTTCCTGATAACGAATCACGCTATCGCGAATTTCAGGGCGGACTTTGTTGGGGCTGATGGTTTGCAGCCAGCCGTTCAATTTGCGAAGAGCAAGGCAAAGCATTGTTTGCTCACCACCTTTTGTAGGGATCATGATTTCCCTGACCCCTTTGGCAAAACGTGATTTCAGCTTATCGGCCTGCCCCTGGTATGTTAACCCCATGCCATCGATGATAGGACGCATCGGGGTGTATGCCTCATTATCAACACTGACAACATACAGATCAGAACCGTAGAAAGGCACGTTGATAGTGGAAACAGCAGTTGCTATACTCATATTCGTTAGTTCCTTGGTAGATACTGACAAATTAGAAGCCTCGATGGTTGCAGCCATTGGGGCTTCGTCGTTTTTATGGTTGGGCATTTTTCACCCCAATTAGGCCGTAAGCCTTTCTCAGCTGATAAATCAATTCGGTATTGAACTGCCTACACTGCTCTTCACCACTGCGCTCAATTGCTTTGCGCACATCCTCCGGAAATCGAACTTTACGCTGATACATGTCTCTTGCTTTTTCCATGACCACCTCCACTAAATGCCCCACCGTGAGACACAGGAAGAGTGTCACACCGTGCGTCATTGATGTCAACCCCACCGTGGGGCATAATTTACTTTTTATGATTTTTGAAGGCGATGGGCACCATCATGAGTAGAGAAGATCCGCAGCTGAGAATCAGGCTACCAAATGAACTTAAAGATAAAATTGAAGCCTCTGCGAAAGCTAATAACCGTTCAATGAATGCTGAAATAATCTTCAGGATAAATCTGAGTTATCTTCTTGATGAAGACAAAAGCATGTTCACTACCGTCGCCGAACCCAACAGCTATGTTGAGCATGCTGAAAGGGTTCTTAAATCTCGAGTCGAAGAATCCTTGCCATCCTTCCTTGAACTTATGGCGAAAAAAATCATGACGGATGAATTCAGGGACGAACTCAAGAGAAAAGCAAGAGAGCAAGCCGAAAAAGAATGGGATGAGATGCACAAAAAGCCCACCTGATCGTTTATCAGGATGTTCGGCGGTGCGCTTCCAGGGTAGGTTAATGCTTCTTCTGCGTGCATCTATTGCAGCTTAAGAAGGAAGCACTCGATGTTCTCGAATCGAACCACAGGAAGGCAAAATGAGCGATCAACCACCAAAGCAAGATACTAACCAACCACCGCAACAGCAGACCACACAACCCCCACAGGAAGATAAGCCAACGACCGACTTCTCATTAGGTCGTCGATTTGTTGGGGATTCTGCTGACAAGGTCAGAAAAAAAGATAGCCCACAGTAGAAATAGCTAACGCACAAACCGGAGTGAGGATTGTTGCGATCCTCGCTCTGTCTAACCGCGTTCTGATCCGCTCATTTATCTCACATAATTCTTCAGCCGTATCATGGAGATTAGCCAGTCTTATTCTCCGGATAACTGAAATCGGTGTTCTCTCTGCCAGAAATCCCTTCTGAGCCAGCTCCTCGTAATGCGCTGGCCCCAATGACTTATAAAGTTCAGTGTAAAGGTCTGCTGGGGCTGAGTTAAGGAGCGCGCGCACCTGTACAGACAACACGCCTGAAACCAGGTAAATTGCGCATGCAGCCCAGTACAACATGAAAATCCCGATCCCTAGCGTCATAAATCGGGGCTGGTTATTTTGCGTCAGCAATAAAAACGAAGACCCGATGCCGACAATAAGGATGCCGAGCAGCTTATAGCCGTTCTCTTTGTTTATTGCATTTGATTGTTCAATTTCTTTGATACATTCCTCGCCTTGTTGCTCGAGAAAATCAACAAGATCATCATCGGCACTAAGAAAATAATCATAGGGGAGGTTTGTCATCATGAGTCCCTTCTTTATGTTGTATGGGGCGATTTTAGCTGATTTCTGACTCACTCATAAAGCAGAAGCCCACCTGAGTGGGCTATCCAAAAACCACGGTTTTGTGGGTTTGTTCATAATCAAGCCGCCGCATACAGCAACTTCATTTGCCCTTTGACGGGAAATGCAGCCATGCAGCGGGCTTCGAAGTCCTTCTGGTCAATACTACAACTGGCAATATTAGTAACGGCGATAAGCTGCTGTTCGACCTTATGCAGCGCATCAGGCTTAAGGTGTTGGTGAATCTTCTCTTTGCTGTCACCCGCCGCCTGTTTTGCCGCCTGATAGACATAATCAGGAAGCGCGACGCCGTACACCCAACGAGCGGTGATCTGACCGAACAGCGCCGGACAACCGCCGACATGACCGAAGTAAGGAAGACCGGACATTTTCGACAGCGCCTGGTAGAACGGGTCTTTAAAGCGCTTCTCCCACGACGTTGGTTGCTGGCAGACCATCAGACCGACAATCTGATCTTCGGTGAGTTGGAAGTTTTTACTCAGCAGCAGATTTTTAATGTGTCGGTCACAGGCGCGGGCAAATTTGACTGACAACCAGCGGGCGAACTCCACCGCTAACTCCGGATGAAGCCAGGTACCGCCGTTTCGCCCTTTCTCCACTCTGACTAAAAGGGGAGAAAAATCCTCTTTTATGCCAGACCCAGCAATACCAAGCTCCTCAGCCAGTTCGGCGATATAAATTTTTGTCGCCTCAGTCTTTAGCCAGTCCTTCGGAAGCTTGCCGTGATACTTTGCAGCAACTGTGGCGTTGAACCAGCAATCTGCTGTAAAAGGGAATGAGCGGTCATCGTAATTCATGGGGATGATATTAGACATATCGGTAATTACCTTTTAGTGATGAACCTTGTCTCACAGGAATCCGGCCCACAGAAAGGCACCGACAGCCAGCCGGTATCCTCAAGGGTCATCCTGAAAGGTTCTGTGTGAAGTGCGCGTGAGATGCGCGGTGAAATGCTGGTAAAAATCCCCGGATTGAACCGGGGTTGGGTTTTAACTACCTGGCTGGACTTTACGGATCCAGACGCCAGGGCCGCTACGCTGCATCGTGGCACTGGTTGCCACTACCGCATTAGCCTGGAAGTCGAACGGGAAATCGCTGACATAGGCACGGAATGTGTACCAGGTGCGATCGGTAGGCAGCTCCATTTCCCCGGCAGAAACCGTAGGCACTGATTCGCCATCAGACCAGCCGATGGCCCACTGGATCAGCTCGTCCTGGTATTCATCCAGTTCGGCCAACTGCCACATCAAATAATGTGAGTCGTTATCCGGATCGGCATTAATTGTTACCGACGCCTGGCCGGGGGTACGCAGGCCCTTTTTATACTGGCGGCTGTTACGTTCACTGAGACAGGTATCTTCAATTTGGTCGGCCGGGTTGGCCCCGGGGTTAAAACTGGTGATGCATTCAATTTCATGAATGACACCACGGATCAGCGCATAGAGTTGAGTACCCTGCGTTAACACAGACATAGTTATCTCCAGAAATAAAAAAACCGGCTCAGGGCCGGTGTATGGAAGGATTACGGAGGTTATCGTTTGACTATCCAGTCAACGTCGAATGAATAACGGTAGCGTTTTGTTTCCGGGTCACGGCTTTGAGCTCCCCATCGAGTGATATAGGCGTGTGATTCGATAGCATCACGCAACGCTTTTGCTACTGCATGAGCCGATGCAACCGTATCCGAATAAACGTCCACCTGTAGCGTGTAACTATCTACATCGGGACGCCTGTCCAGATAGTTCTCCGGTGCTCCGTTAATGTTCTGCCAGACCGCGTAGGGATAAACGATGTTGTCATCCTGCATCCCGAATGGATAAATCCTCAACGGGTTTGAACCAATTAGTGCTGTTACCGCCTGGCTGGCAGCGCAAACTTCAAAGATAGGCGCTATCATCCTCTGCCCCCTTTTTTGGAAGCTCTGGCTATGGCTCGATCAATGGTCTTCCCATATTCCTCAACGAACGTGTTCATAGCCTCCTCGGCACCGTTTTCAGCAGCTGGCCGCATGATAGGTTGAGCGCGCATATTTTCCGTTCCGAATTCCAGAAGGCGCCAGTGAGGTGTGGGGGCGTTTTTTGCTTTATCAGGATGCCTTTTCAGTACAGCGCCATGCAGAACACCGATTCTGAATGCCAGATTGCCATTACGCTTAAATTCGCGGCCATTCCAGCGGACTGCGATGTTATCAGCGATGCTTCGCCCTGTTTCGGGATCATCAAGCCTTCTGGCGTTTGCCTTCGCCCTGTTGGCAATGACATTGGCTGCTTTTCTTAAAGCTGCACGACCTCCTTTTCGCTTCATATCATCGGTGATTGACTCAAGCTTACCCAGTAATTCATCAACCCCGGTCAGCTTATATTCAACACCGTCAGCCATCGTTTACCCCTTCTGAACAGGGCAGCGTTAAATATTCCAGTCCGCTAACCGGATCAGGTAGTACACCCTCTACGTTATATATTTTACCGCGATATAAGATGCGGCATTTAGCGGTAATATCGTCGCGCCGACGGATTGTGATCCTGGTGGTTATCTCGTTCTGGGTTGCCTGGGCGGCAGTAAATTCCCGTGCAGAAAGCGGGTAAACTTCAGCCCAAATGCCATTATCATCTGTAAATTGAACCAGATTTACCCAATTTTTCACAATCTCGCCGGTCTGTGGGTCTTGCACCGAAATAAACTTTTGGGGAACGACGCGATGGCGAAGTTTTCCAGCCTGCATATTACCCCCTGCTTTTTCCACTCAGATAGGTGATTGCCTCCGCCGGCTCTTCCGGTTCATCGGCCAGAGACTGGATAATGACATCGCACAGAGCTTCGTTCGATTCAGCCAGGCGGTTTATCGCTTCCGTCTGCTCTCTCTGTGCTGCTGTTTGTTCGCTCAGCGCTGCTATCAGCGCGTTTACCAGTTGCTCGTTCATAGGCAATTCTCGTCCACTTTTTTATCCACTCGCGCCGTTTCGTGCATCCTGAACAGGCCATATTGGCACCTTAAAGAATTGTTGGGCGACGCAAATCGTAGATCAGCATCGTTATTGAGAAGGGAAGCTCACCCTGCTTAAGCTTTTCTTCCTCTTCACCGTTGCGGTTGCGATCGAGATAGCCAAGCAGTCGGAGAAGGGATTCCTGCATTCGCAACAAAGGCTCGCCTTGAATCAGGTTCCCATCCCCATCAACCACCTTATCCCGACTTCCCTGAATGTAGGAAAGCAGCGCGGCACTACCAGCCTGAATTTTCAGGAGCAGATCGGCATCACCTGCGTCATCGTCAATGCGCAGATGCTCTTTTGCCTGGGGTAAAGTTACAAGCTCAATCACGCTTTATCCCTCCCGTCCCGTCCACGCTTGGCGGCCAAAGTCCAGCCTTTAGAGCCTGTTTCACCTGGCTTATCCTGCGTCTGTTCATCACAGTGCCAGAGTGAACCACCCCATGTAACCGTATCGCCAGGCATATACTCATCGCCCGATTTGAATACGCCGCGGTACACCATAACCGGCACATCAAAAGATTTTTTCTCACTGCCGCCGCTGGCGCGGTTAACCGTGACAGTAAAGCTACGCTGACCATCCAGGCTGACATCAACGCCGGCGACACCATCAACAACGCATTCCCAGCCCCGCAAACCATGAGTTTTCTCATAAGCCCGCCAGAGTCCACCGTTATGGGTGGCATACGAACCTCTGGGGTAACTTTTTGACTCATCAATAAATGGCAGTAATTCCAGCGCAAGCGCATCCCGACCATCTTCGCCTGGCTTGCCAGGTTCCGGAGCAGGAATCTCTGCAATCGCCTGACTGATGAGAGATTTAACATCGGGAACTTCCGGCATCGCCGACGAAATGAGTTGCTGCAACACAGGCGTGACTTCCTCCACCGTCACACTTTTACCGTCCTGCGGAATCGGGATTCCCGCTACGGCTTCACTGACAGCATCGTCAACGGCCTGCTTGAGTACCGCCAGATCATAGTCTTTGCCGTCTTTCGGCACGGGTATTCCACCAACCGCTTTACTGACCAGCTCTTCCAGAACAGGAAGAATTTCCTCCACCGTCACACTTTTACCGTCCTGCGGCACAGGTAAAGCAGCAACAGCTTCGCTGACCATAGCGCTGATATCAGGCAGTTGAGGAATATCAGGCACCGGTAAGGATGCCACTGCATCGGCCACCAGCACGGTAAAATCAGGTGTCGGAGAATCCTTCAGTGTCGCAACTTCCTGAGTGAGCTTAGCCAGCTTCTCTTCTGTTGCCTTAAGATGGTCATCCAGACTTTTTCTGAAAGATTCACGTAGCTCGCTTAACGCCTGCGAGAATTCCTCGCCCAGGGCCCTGATAAGGGAAAGTTCACGTTCATTCATTTGGCTAACAATCCTCGCAGCATCGCTTTTGCCGCCGTCAGTTCAGAATCAGACATAGCCTTCCCGCCTGACTCTTCAGGCTGAGTGCTGCTGACGCCAGATTTAGCAAACGGATCTTCAGAAGCATCCCTGCGGGCAAGCGCTTCCAGACTGTAGTTTTGTTGCTGAAGATAAAGCGCATCACCGCCGGGCAGAGGGGGAAGATTTTCACTGCGACGAGCTTCATTTGGCGTCAGAATGGTATTTTTCACACCCTCGCCGAGAGATTTGATACGCCGTTCGCTGTCCATGCGCAGCAGAGCATTTACGTCAAACTCCGTTCCCGTCTCGCCATCGAGCTCAAATGCTTCATCCAAAAGCAACTCTATCGACTCAATGAGCGTCTGAAGGCACTGCGAATAATATTGCTGGTCCTGCGCTTCAATGTTGTCATGCGTCGGAAGATCGCCAACGCCAACTTTATAGGCCGGGACATGAAAAACGGAACATATGATCTGTGCCGTCATGCTCAGTTGTTCGACGGTTTGCGCATCAGCTGCTGATACCGTTGTCGGGTTGTATTTTGCACCATTGCTCAGAATGGCGGTCTTGCCTGCATTTTCGCCGGAATATCCGCTGTCCCAGTTTTCTTTAATTTTTCTGGCATTATCTTCAGTGAGGGAGCCGGGAACCTCAATCACACCGCTGGGCTTACCGCCGTTACGGAAGAAGTAAGCCGAGTTTTCCTGAATATGATGCCCCTGCATCGCTGCCAGACCAGCTGCGTAAATCGGCGACAAACCGATGAGCGGATGGAAAAGGCAGTTGAAGCGATCGTGAATCACCTCGCGCGCAGGGACAGTAACCGACGATTCAATGCCGGTCATATTGTCAGGGTTTATCTGATAAAAGACCGAGCCATCATCCGCCACCAGCGGAGTAACCTTGTTCCAGTCAAGCAGCCTAAGTTCAGTAATTTTTCCGGCGTTATTGCGGATTTTTAAAGCCACCGTATTTCCGTGACACAGCTTAGAGTTCAGCCAGTGCTCAAAGAATTGGATCCTGTTCTGAAAGGCATTTGGCCTTTTATACAACGCAGGAATATCCCCTGATTTTATCTCCTGCATAACCCCCTTAGAGTCACGACGCATCAGCCGCGGCGGCATTTTGGCAATATCACTCGCAATCAGCGATATGCATGCGAAGACAGCATAATAAGAAAGAACAGTATCCTGCCTGATTTCAAGGTTGCGCTGCCACGCCCCAGCAAATGGCTCATGTATAAAGCTGAATAACGGGTTCCAGCCACCGCGACTGGCGGGCTGCTGCAGGGCTTTTTCTTTCCCCTGCTTTCTCCGGAAAGGATTCCACATTAGCCGTTCTCCGCTTTTCGCTTATTATTTTTGCCATCAGTACGCACGCCGGTGAAATATTCAGCCTTGCCGAGCAGTACCAGCACCTTTGCGCACCGATCGTCCACGGTTTTCACGTCGCCCGGGGCGGAATCATGGGTACGTTGCAGATGTCTGATTTTTGCCATGCAATATGGCGGGGTTTCCCCCGCCCTCCTTCCGCCGCTTAACTGCCCTGGTTAGAGCTGTAGTTCACACCAGAAATAACCGCTACTGCCGCAGTGCGACGGCGCTTCCAGTTGATCCAGCGCTCAGCGCGAATAGCGACACTGTTGGTCTGGAACATGGATACCAGTTCGGTGCCGGTCGGGGTGATGCTGTCGCCGGTGGGTTCGCTTTCCATTTCCAGCGATGCTTCACGCGACATATCCACTGCCACACCACCATCATCTGCCAGGTAAATATCCGGTGCGTTCACCAGCACAAGCTGGTTACCAACGTACTGGGATACAATGACCGGAAGACCCTGGAAGGTACCGCCAAGAAGCGTCATCTCAGGGTATTCTTTCTGACCCAGAGCATTCTTACGCATGGACAATGCCAGCGCGGTAGTGCTGGACATCAACCAGACCGCGCCATTCGGCTGCAGGTTAGCTGCGACGAAAACCCCAAAGGCGGCTGCAGCGTCGTCATCCGGGCTACCGGTGGACGGGATCGCAGCAATACCATTAGTGACAGATGCAGGAGAAACGTTAGCAACTTCAGCTTTTGACGGGTTGATAAAGTCCGTATCCAGACGGGCAATGACCGCTTCAGCGAGCGCGTTACGTACCAGCGAATCAGCGGCCGGATTGGAGAAGCGGATCAGCTCGTCGGTCAGTACAGCAATAGCCGCCACTTTGGCAAAGCTGAACGTAATCGACTCAAAATCGAATTTGGTCAGCGGTTTGGCCTTTCCCTGCCCAACCCAGTTTGCCGAACCGCCGGAAGTCTGCGCCGGGATACGGATGTTAAACGGGACCTGACGCAGGGCCGGGATGTTGCCCTGCCCAAAACGCCCAATAATGGTCTGCGGGCGGAGAAATTCCACAAAATCCTGTGCATATTCCTGGTATTCCACCAGTGCACCAGCCCAGGTGGGATCGGTTGTGGTACCGGCACCTACAGCCGCCTTCAGTACATGGTGAAGCTTGGCATCGTCAGGATATTGTTTACGTGCAATCTCCAGCGCTTCGGAGCGGCTGCCATTGGCGGCGGCCAGCGCTTTGGCGAAGCGGGCAAAGGCGATACCTTTTTCCAGCTTCTGTTCGACACGGATAATACCTGGCGCACCAGTCTTAACCGTGGTGACTTCGCCATTAGCGGCTTTTGTTACCGGTTTAGCTGTCGATGCCATGTTGCTTTCCATGTCACGAAGACGTTTCAGATGCTCATCAACCGCCTTAATTTCGGTAGACGTGTCGTCGTAGCTTTCGGTTTCTTCTGCGTCAAGCGTACGACCTTCATCAGCAGCTTTGCTCATGATGTCGCTCAGTGAAGCTGCCAGCGCTGCACGCTTCGCTTCGAAGCTCTTAATTTGTTCTGCGATATTCATCGAATTAGTTCCTTTTTTGGTATTGGTTGCTGTAGCGCCAGCGGAAAGGGATGATTTAACGACGGGTTTCTTATTGCCGGACGCGGCAAGAAACTTGCGATCAATTGATTTAACAGACTGAATGGAGCAATCACCATTGGCAGGAACGGTTACAGCGGAAAGTTCATACCATTCCCACGAAATAAACCGGATGCCACCATCGTCAATAAAGCTGTACTCAATGGGCTTAAATCCGATAGAAAGCCCGCGGACAAGTCCCGTTTTGATAGATGCCCAGGCTTCATCAAGCCTGGCGACCAGTTGCGATGGCATATCCGCACCTGGCTTTACCAGTTTTGCTTTAATCTCGATGCCGGCGTCGGTGACTTTTGCTTCAGTAACCTGGCCTATTGGTTCGTCATGCCAGTGTTGCCATAGCAGAGGCAGCGGAAGAGTAAATTTCACCCCGGCGGGGTCTACAATGTCGCCATAACGATCAGGTTCAGGGGTACTGGCGATGCCGGTAATCTCCCGAGAGTCCTCATTGACCGCCTTTACCTGCATCAGGCTATAGGCGCGATTATTCATTTGCTGTCCTCCAGAAACGAAAAAACCCGCCTGTGCGGGTCATTAACTGACGTGTTTGCTATACGAAAAATACCTGGTAATCCTTTTTAGCCGGTTCCGGGTTAAGGGCCATGAGAGAAACAGCGTTAAACAGCGCCATCAGCGGATCAATCTTGCCCTTGCCGCTGGCCTGCTTGGTGATCAAAATGGCGTTGCCTTTCGGCTCAACTCTGGCATTTCCAACACACCACGCCATCATCGGCTGACCGCCATGTATCAAAACACCTTCAGCAAGCTTGCGTTCGGTAGTTTTTATCGCGCCGCCCAGACGCCAGCCCTGGCTGACGCCCACCACTGACTCGGCGGGAATTTCTTCTGCACTCAGCGCATCAAGGATCTGCCCGACTTCGGAGGGGTCAATACCAATTTTATCAAGCAGATCAGCATCCCGGATGCGGCTCACATACTCAACAACCTGCTCGACATCCATTCCGACCCGTTTGACAATGGTCAGATCACCTGCTTTTTCGAAGTCCCTGAGTTTCGGGATCTCACTTTTACGCCTTTCCAGTGCAATCATATGCGCCCAGGCGTGACTCCACGTCAGCCACTCGCGGGTAGTCTTATCGCGCCCAATGACCGACAGACCCAGCAGGTCATCCAGCCCACCGCCATCAATACCGACGGTGATCACTTCGGCGCGCTGGAGTATTTCCTCAAAGGTGACTTTGTGCGCCTGCTGCTCCCAGAAATCAGCGCCGACCCAACGGTCGGAGCGAAGAGCCAGACCGATTTCCACATTAGCGTGCTTTGACATAAAGCCGCGGAATTCCTCTTCCCCTGCTTCTTTGGCTTTCCTGAACTCCCGATAAAGAAATTTCTCATCCACCGAAAAGCCCAGGTTAGGGTTAACCATCGCAAGGTTGTCCACCAGCAGATGTTCGCCGCTGGCCACCATTTCAGGAGGATGTTCGAAAATAACGGGCAGGAAATGCGGATCAATTATTTTCCCGTCACGCACATCACGGGCATATTGAAGTTTCTGCCTGAACACGCCCGCCGGCGGATCGTTTGACTGCGTGGTGGTGTACATCACAAAACCTTCAGGCCGCGATGCCAGACCACCTATAGCCTCACGCAGCATATCGTCGGAGTTGTGCTGCTTACCGAACAGCCATAATTCATCTATCAATGTGCCAACCGATTTAATACCTGAAACTGTATTAGGGTCAGCAGCTACCACTTTCAGTGTGGTATCGGTACCGCGGTGGGTAATAGTCCGGATGTGGGTCTGAACCTGGCACAGATCATCCAGGTCATCATCTCGTTTAACCATATCCCGCGCCGGATTAAAAGCATTGGTGGCAACCTCAACAGTTGGCGCGATGATGGTGTACCCGGCCGCCTGCCGCCAGTTGAGCAGCAGCGCCGTCATCATGATCCCGGCCGCAAGCGTAGATTTAGAGTTTTTTTTCGGTATCAGCACAAATACTTCCGTGATGTGCCGGCGCCCGGTTTCGGCGTCATAAGAGCCAAACAGAGCCGCCACCAGGTCGAACACCCACTGCGCACAGGCTTCTCCAAAGGTCGGGGAACCAGGCGCATCTACGATTTTTAATTGCCTGAAGACACTAAGCGCTATTTCGGCCTGCTCAGGATAGATTGGCGCAGGAATAATAGACTGTCCTTTTTTCAGGCGCTCCGCCCAGTCGGGGCAGGCAGTAGTCCATTCAGGCATAATCATTTCCCTCGGTTATTTACTACCAACTTGGGTGGTTGCTGGACGGCAAATTTATTGGCTGCTTTTTTAGCGGCGTCGCTTTTGGCATCCTTTTTACCCGTTTCGCCCATTTTAGGATGCTTATACGGGAGCATTGCCTTGGCGGCATCCTTACGGACATCAATTTCATTTGCCGTGTTGTTCATTACCCACTTGAGGAAATCGAGGGGGTCCTCAAATTGATCGGGAGACGATGTGACTGAGGGAGTCTTTTCTTCGGGAGTGTTTACCGCTGGGGTATAAACATTCCTTCGATATTCCGGCTCGTCATCAACTTCTACTTTTTCGCTCTTTTTCCGCCTTATAAACGCGATGACCTCCGGGTCTTTAGCAAGCTGCGAACCCTTTGACCGCGCGGATTTTTCAGAGTATCCCGCTTTTATTGCCGCATCTTTCTGGGACATTCCGGACATCAGCGCGAGAGCGAATTTCCGCTTCTGCGCTGTTAACATGTTTATACCCTCCAAAAGGGAATTTTTTCTGTGCGTGAGGGGGGGCGCGGTGTCCAGGGCGATCGAGGTTAACACCCAACCCTCCCCCCCCCACTCCAAATGAGAATCATTATCATTTGAATTGAAATGATTTCAAATGCAATCATTTTCGAATGAAATTGAGAATCGTTCTCATGTGGTATCAAATCACCACGATGCCAGGCCCCTGGTCGTCATCGTTGATGAAATGGTTCAGGGCCTCTCCATCTGGTTGGCCCGTCGAGGCTTCACGCGATGACTTACCTGAGTGGCATTCAATGCAGAGCGTCCAGAGGTTGTGCTCTCCGTTATCGCCGCCGAACTGCAAAGCGACACGGTGATCCAGTTCGCTATCGTGAAGGTCAACGACATGGCCGCACATGCAGCAACGGCCGCCGTCACGCGCATAAATGCGCCGCTTCAGGCTTACCCTTGCGCTGCCACTAACGCGTCGCTGCTCGCCAAATACCGGCTTTATCCTGCGGGTATCGATAGCTTTCAGCCTGGGCTGCAACGTCTTCAATCTAGCCATGTAACCTCCAGGCCCTGCGGCGTTCGGTCCGGGATGAGCCATCAGGGTGACGCTCTACCGGCTCACCATCGGCATGATCCACCAACGAGTAGCATGGATAGATGACGCTACCACCGCATGCATCACCCACGGCATAGTCAGCAGGTTTGCTGCTGGCCCAACGGGATAGCACCCTGGAGATATGCTGCGGCGGTACGCTATAACAGACGCCGTGAATCAGCCGCGGCAGCGTGATGTAATCGGCGCGGGTCTTGTCAGCCACTATCAACCGCTCAACAATCTGCAACTGGTACTGCGGCGGGCGGCCAGTGCCAAGATAGAAAGAGCATAAAGTGTCAGGGAAGCGCTCTAACCATCCCGCAATCAGGGCCACAAAGCGCGGTACCGGTATCGCGTCATCCTCAATGATTACCACACGACAATCCTGCTCAGCAGCCCACTCAAGCGCACGCCGGTGATTCCATGCTGCACCATGATTATCGGGGTCGATCATAACGTGGGCAGTCGGTCCGATTTGGTAAGCCAGCGCTCGTGCCTGAGGTTCTCTTGAGTGATGCCCGACCACCGCAAACTTCACTTGTGTTTCCAAAAGGCGCACTCCTTACCGATACCATCAGACTTGAACACTGTGTGGATACGCGGGCCGGTTACTATCCGATCGCCGAAAGACTTCGCTACTATGCCGAATGCCAGCATGTCACCCACTGCGGCGCCAGCCTGTTCTTTCTTCCAGAATCGGTAACTCTCGATCCGGTAGTAAAGACGGATAATGCCGTGAGCAAATGCCATTACATCATCTCGTGTGCCACCCAGCAGGCCAGCATTAAGCATTAAATCGTTGCGGTGGCATTCAATAAATTCCTGATAGATACGTTCCGGATGATTCTGCTTTGCCCAGGCGTCGGCGTATATCTTCGGTTCTGAGCCGACATAAATACTTCCCGGTTCCATTTCATCCCACGGCGCATGCAGCATTTCCACGTCGGTACCATCAGTACACCAGACTTTCCGGTATTCAGGGTGATCGCGAAGGTGCTGCCAGATGTGCAGCCAGCGGCGGAAATAGACGTTCATTGCAACATCTGGAACCTTCACCAGTTGAGCACCATCAGGAGCGGAGGTTAGCTGATCGGCCAGCACTACGGCATTGGCACCCTGGATAGATTTAGCCCAGGTTGTCAGTGCCGCCGGGTCAGGCTGCATTCGGCTACTGCGCTGCGGGTCAGGCTGACTGGTGAGAAAAGTGGTGATTACCACGTCTCGTTGCTGGCGATATTCAACGTAACCGGTAAAACCGGTATCACGCCGTTCGTTGTGGATCTTAACGTTGCTCTCCACCAGCGTCTGACGTTCAGGCCGCGGTACAGAACGCTCCACCGCTTCATGTTCATCGAGCGAGTAAATCATCTTTTCAGAACCGACAACATCGGCGTAAGCCCATGTCGTCAGACCTGCGTTATGGATGCGCAGGGCAAGGTCACTGTGTTCGTACATACCGCGACCGTAGACAGGATCGAAACCGCCTATTTTCTCAATGGCACTACGATGGTAATACAGCAGGACGCCGCGCTGACCGGTATAGGCAACATGCTTTTCATCACGGTAGAGCACCGCGATGTCGTTCAGCTTATTACGGCCAGCAAGATCTAGAAACTGATAAGCCAGATGGGGCTCTGGTGATTCGATGTAGGGAAGATGCCAGCCGTCGGCGATGGGCCAGGCATCATCATCCCACAGGAAAAGGTGCTCACACCCAGCATCCATCAGCACAGATAAGCTGGCATTCTTCGATGTGACAATGCCCTGCGATGTTTCATGCCTGAGCAGCTGCACGCCATCGGGGACCACTGCTGCAGGTTTAGAACCATCATCGATGACAACCACCAGCGCGCCAGCAGGCAGATACCTCATGTGCTGATCAAGTGAACGCCTCAGAATATCCGGACGCTGGTAGGTGGTTATCGCTATCCCTATACGCGCAGGGACTAAGCTTTCAGGAACAAAACGAACTCCGTCTATCAATACGTCCATACTCCACCCTCTTACAATTGATGTCGGGCAAGTAAGTCATGTAGAACATTATTAAGCTCTTCCAGATGCGTAGCTGTTAGTGTTCTTTTGGGATGAATGACAATCTGAAATCCGTTCAAAGCACGAGGATTATCTAAGTCAATACGCGGCTGGTTTTCTGAGTGTTCATTACTCAGGTTAAATGTCGCGATAACTTTTGGCGTTTCGTTTACTTCAGTTTCTATCACTGTAGAAATCTGATCATCAAGAAGCAATCCGCAAACAGAGATGCCATATCCGAAGAAACGATCGCCGCGGTACAATTTTGCGAGCTGATATTTCATGTGCGTTTCCTTTTAGGCGTGAGCCTGTCGCACGGCAATGCCGCCCGAGAGGTAAACGCTACCTAACGGCATTACCCAGGCTCACTACTGAAAGACTCTCTTTGATGTGCGCGTGCGAAGCGTAATAAAAAAGGCCGCCGTGGCGACCTTGTAGGAAAAATTGACTTTCAAAGACATTCTTGCAAACGTTCAATCAATACTTGGATATCCTGCTTATCCCAAACGACGTACATTTGCCTCTCGTCAAACATACCGTTCCTTGTTTCAGAATGGAGAAATAACGGTATATTCTCGCCATTCTCAGCTGCTGCTAGAACCACATCAGCATGTTGATTTGAATCGTCCCAGTCAAAATCTGGAACGTGCTGTTCATAGTAGTCAACACCAACGACGGTATCTCCCTTGATGTACAACTCAGTAATTGATGTGCTTGGTAATTCAGCAGACCAACTGGTTAAGCTGTAAACAGTATTCGCAGGCAAAGAAAGGAACGTATCCCTGTCTACTATGCGCATAACAACCTCGTCTAAGTTGCTCGTCAGGCTATCAGTGGCAGGCGGTGACGATTCCGCTTTTCGGGAGTTACCCTAGCCACTGACAATTCAATTAGGTGTGGTGGCCGGTGCTGATCTCCGGCATTCAGTCCTTTCAGATTGCCGCAAGTTATGTCTGCGTTTAATGGCCTCTTGGGAACCCCGCAGCGGGCGCGCATCAGCCTGCGCATTCACCACAATTAGACACTATCACAGGCACTCAGTGAATGCCTGTTGTAGTGTCTTAGCTGGACGGCTCAGCAGCGGTATCAAACAGCGCCAGCGCTTCGGTCGCTTCCTGAATCGCTTTGCGGGTCTTCGATACGATTTCACTCTCCGTGAATACCCGATCAAAAGAGTCAGCAAAAAGTTCTGACTTCAGGTAGCTATCACCAACCCAATCAATGGCCAGCTTAGCTGCGGCGGTATCGTAGTTAACCTTCTTGATGATGGTCAGCCGAATCTGTTCTGCAGGTGTGATTTCTGACATGTTTACCTCTGTGCGATGTGGGGAGCATTATCGAGCCACCTCAGGAAGTGGCTCTGTAATGCCCTTAATCGCACTCGCATCTCTTAGGCATGAAATCCCCTTTCCCAAGCTCGGGGTCAGGGATGCATTCCTGAAGAATTGGAGTTACTACGACACCATCAACACAACGCAAAGCAATGGCGTGATGTTTGCCATCTGTGGCTGCGATAAACACCATTCCGTGGTTATATTCAGGCAAGACCTTGCTTTCGATCTCAATATAACCAGATGCGCTCAAACCAACCTGAATGTTGTAATGCTTTAGCACTTTCATTCTGATGTCCTTAATTTCTCTGCCTGCCTGATGTCCGCCTTATCCCGGTTGCACTGCCCCAGCGCCGATAGCAGGCTGACGTTTAAATCGAGGCTCTGGCCCCAAGTCAGGTTGTCAGGAATTTCAGGTTGCGGGATGTCAGCTGTCAGGCTGGCCGGTAACGGGACCACTGGCACTTTGACGTAAACCGTTCGCGAATTGTTGCAGCCGCTTAACTGCGCCAGCAGGCACAGGGCGATTAGTGCAATCATCATTCGCAACAGCAACCCGGATGTCAGCCGAGGCTCCCGATGCGTCCAGTGCGATCTGCTCTTTTGCATGCTGATTGGCCTCAGCGATGGAATTGAAAATAGACATGGTGGTTAGGACGTTTGCCGTGATGGTCTGAGCGCTGCTCGCCTGCTGTTCTGCGTTATCCGCCCTATTGGCCTCGTTCCGTGCCGCGCTTTTGTAATGGCTGGCGGCTATCGCCAGCGCGCCAATCAGCACCGTAACGGCGGCCGGTAGCCAGAACTTTTTCACCAATTCCCAGATAGCCGCGGCACTCATTGCGGATTACTCTGGTTGACCAGGCGGCCTATCACCCCGCATGCAGCGATTACCGCGGTAATGGCACCCATCGTTCCTGGAGGGATTGAAGCTTTGAGGTCCGGCGGCAGCTCCGCCCAGACCGTGGGGATTACCCCAGCCAGCACCAGCGCATGCATGGAGAACCAGCGCCAGGCACTTTTCCAGTCATCAACGAGTTTCATGATTTGACTTCCGCTACGATGCCGCCTGCGGCCTTGAATTTGGCAATGAGGTTGTCGGCCTTATGCTCAAACTGTCCGTAACCAGCGCCCGGGAGGGAGGCCCAGATATTACTGCAGCGATCGATGGCCTGCCGGATGTTCCCGCTGTCGATAAGCGGGATGGCTCCACGCTCTTTAATCTGCTGCAGCGCTACCGCATCCTGACTGGTAGGAGAGA
>NZ_JBJDNH010000059.1:0-22703 GCF_044900465.1 Klebsiella sp. NPDC088457
GGGTTATCGCTGAAGCTAATCCTGAGTAAAACGGTGGATCAATATTAGACCGTCGGTGGAGATGTAAGTGGATCACTTTTTAACCGTCGTTGACAGAATGTAGCGAAACTGCCAGATTTTACTCCCGCTGGATTTGATGAGTAGCTCAAGGCCATCGCCATCATAGAGAACGTAGTCCGCTTCTT
Organism: Klebsiella sp. NPDC088457; assembly: GCF_044900465.1. Lineage (NCBI taxonomy): Bacteria > Pseudomonadati > Pseudomonadota > Gammaproteobacteria > Enterobacterales > Enterobacteriaceae > Klebsiella > Klebsiella sp. NPDC088457. The sequence continues at coordinate 186 of NZ_JBJDNH010000059.1, forward strand.
TGGGTTTAGCAGATTCGATTTCCTTAACGGATAGAGGTTTGGTTTGTCTTGCCATTGCCGGGTTTCCATAGTTTTAGGCACCTCAAAAACAATATAGCTTTATGAGGTGCCTAACAAGGTGCCTAAAAGGTTCGGATTTAATTAGTTCAGTTCGGACTTCGCGGGACAAATTGAGGGCACAAAAAAGCCCGCAGGGCTTGCGCCGTGCGGGCTCTTAGGACTTCATCGGATGACTCTGGTAATCACCGATGGAGAATTTTGGTGGAGCTGGCGGGAGTTGAACCCGCGTCCGAAATTTCTACATCCTCGGTACTACATGCTTAGTCTGGTCTTTACATTCGCTTGCCAGCTGCGGACAGACACGCCACTAACAAACTAGCCTGATTAGTTTTAACGCTTCAACCCCAGGCAGGATATCCACGCGATCTCTTTTGGGTTTGACCTCTCTTGATCCCCGTCCTAAGAGCGGAGGCTAGGGAGAGAGGGCTCTCAGCAGGTTATTAAGCTGCTAAAGCGTAGTTTTCGTCGTTTGCGACTATTTTTTTGCGGCTTTTTACGAGGCCAACCGCCCCTCGGCATGCACCTTGGGTTTCGCAAATCCCGTCGAATCCAGAATCAGCCCCAATGTGTTACGGCAAGTATAACAGATTTGTGAATGTAGTTACCAGCACTCGTTAGAGCGATTATCATCGCGATAGGTTGGGTGAAAAATCAGCATCAACAACAATATAGCGCTTAAGGGCCAGCTGAACTGGCCCTCGGGGAGGGGATTAACGGCCGGCGTGTTTCATAATGCGCGCTTTATCCAGCGCCCACTCGCGATCTTTGAGATCGGTACGCTTATCGTGCTGTTTCTTCCCTTTGGCGACGCCGATTTTCACTTTGCACCAGGCGTTCTTCCAGTACAGCGACAGAGCGACGACGGTATAACCTTCACGATTGATGCGGCCGTACAGATCGTCGAGTTCACGCTGATTAAGCAGCAGCTTACGGGTACGCGTCGGGTCGCAGACGTAGTGGGTGGAGGCCACCGCCATCGGCGTAAAGTTCGCTCCGAAGAGATAGGCCTCGCCATCTTTCAGGATGACGTAGCTATCGCTGATGTTGGCTTTGCCAGCACGCAGAGATTTGACTTCCCACCCTTGCAGGGCAAGACCAGCCTCGTATTCATCTTCGATAAAGTATTCATGGCGGGCGCGTTTATTCAGCGCAATGGTGGCTGATCCAGGTTTGTGGGCTTTTTTCTTGGTCATAATGTCCTGAAGTCATTGCTAAACGGGAACACAGTACCTCAATCATCCTGCGAGGTGTAATGCGCTATCTTAGCACGAGTTGTGGCACAGCGTTTTTTTTAGCGCCAGATAAATGATATTATTTGCGCCGTGTTTAAATGTGGAACTTGCTATGCCTCAGATTAGCCGTACTGCGCTGGTGCCCTTCAGTGTGGAACAGATGTATCAACTCGTAAATGACGTGAAGTCCTATCCTGATTTTTTGCCTGGCTGCACCGGGAGCCGCGTGCTGGAATCTGGGCCGACGCAAATGATGGCGGCGGTTGATGTGTCTAAAGCAGGCATCAGCAAGACGTTCACGACACGTAATACGCTTACCAGTAACCAGAGCATTTTGATGAGCCTGGTCGACGGTCCGTTCAAAAAGCTGATTGGCGGCTGGAAATTTATCCCGCTAAGCCCGGATGCCTGCAAAATTGAGTTTCACCTCGATTTTGAATTCACCAACATGCTGATTGAAATGGCATTTGGCCGCATCTTTAAAGAGCTGGCGGTCAATATGGTGCAGGCCTTCACCGCCAGGGCCAAAGAGGTTTACCGTGTCGGCTAAAATCGTCGTTGAAGTGGCCTATGCGTTGCCCAGTAAACAGTATCTGCAAAGCGTGAAGCTGGAAGAAGGGGCCACGGTCGAACAGGCGATTATCGCCAGCGGCCTGCTGGTGCTGCGCGACGATATCGATCTGGCGAAAAATAAGGTCGGGATATATAGCCGCCCGGCGAAGCTGCACGACGTGGTGCATGATGGCGACCGGGTGGAGATCTACCGCCCGCTGATTGCAGACCCGAAAGAACTGCGCCGCCAGCGGGCGGAGAAAAGCGCCGGGAAGTAGCCCCGGCGGCTATAAAAAAAGCGCTCATTGAGCGCTTTTTGTGTTTCTACAGCAGGGATTTTTATGCATTACTCTTTGGTCAGAGCCGGTTTGTTATCAATGTTGGTTAACACACCGCTGCTGTCAAAGGTGAGCGTAAGCGTCTGCTGGGTGACTTTTTCATGCCCAGGCTGCTGACGGAAAACGTAGAACCAGGTGTTAGTGCCAAACGGATCCGACATCATCGGGGTACCCAGTGCATAAGCAACCTGCTGTTGCGTCATGCCAACACGAATTTTTGCTACATCGTTGGGTGCCAGATAGTTACCCTGGTTGATATCAGGACGGTAAACCACTCGTTCCAGAGTGGAACAGCCTGCGGTCAACATGAGAAGAACCGCTGCGGCAGCAGTCAGCGTTTTACAGCGCATAGTGATTTTATTCCTTTTCGGGCCCGAGCAGTACGTGGCTCATCTGTAATATGCCGATAATAATAGACCTTTGCCCAGTTGGAAACCTTCGACTGCAGGTCTTGCGGCAATTTGCTGTTCACTATGACTCTGCGAAAATCAAAAAGTTTACGCGGCGAGCAACTCTTTCGCGTTTGCCAGCGTATTGCGCGTGACTTCACTACCGCCCAGCAGGCGGGCCAGTTCCTGCAGCCGTGCGCGTTTATCTAATGGGTGCATATGCGTTTCCGTCATCTCGCCGTCGGTCTCTTTGCAGACATAGAAATGATGGTGACCACAGCCGGCGACCTGCGGCAGGTGGGTGACGCACATCACCTGGGTCGATTCACCCAACTGGCGCAGCAGTTTACCGACCACCGCCGCCGTCGGGCCGCTGATACCGACATCCACTTCATCGAAAATCAATGCCGGCGTTTCCATCTTCCGTGCCGTAATGACCTGAATGGCTAACGCGATACGCGACAGTTCACCGCCAGAGGCAACTTTAACAATAGGCTGCAGCGGTTGGCCTGGGTTGGTGGTGACGCGAAACTCGATGCGGTCGGCCCCTTCCGCGGTGAGATGACGTTCGTCAAAGACGACGTCGATGGCGAACACCCCATGCGGCATGGAAAGTGAGTGCATACTTTCAGTAATCAACTGAGTCAGCTCTTCAGCGCTGCTTTGGCGCAGAGCATGCAGCTGCCGGGCCGTCTCCAGCGCCAGCTGATGATGCTCCACCACCGTCTGGCTGAGTGACTCCAGCGAGCTGGCGCTATCGTCCAGCAGACGTTGTTCTTCCAGCAGCCCCTGATAGAAGGCCGGTAGCTCTTCCGGCGTTATCTGATGCTTGCGCGCCAGGGCAATCTGGCGAGAGAGGCGCTGTTCCAGCTCGAACAGACGATTGGGGTCGAGATCCAGACGGTCATTATAGTGGCGCAGCTCATCGCTGGCTTCGCTGAGCTGAATGGCGGCCTCTTCGAGCATATCCAGTACGCCGGAAAGTTTGCCGTCCATACCGACGAGTTCGGTCACCAGCTGCCGGGCGGTGTAGAGCTGGCTCTGCAGGTTAGTTTCTTCACCATCGGCCAGCACCGTCAGCGCATGCTGGCAGGTGGTCAGCAGCTGGCCGCTGTTGGCCAGGCGCTTGTACTCTTCGTCGATTTGTTCGAACTCACCCTGCTGCGGGCTAAACTCGTTCAGCTCTTTCAACTGATATTGCAGCAGGTCGGCGCGGGCGGCGCGTTCCTGGCTCTGCTGCTGGTGCTGCGCCAGTTCGCGGCAGCTTTGATGCCACTGGCGATAGTGTTCTGCCATACGTTGAGTAAGCGCATACTCACCGGTATAACCATCGAGCAGCGTTTTTTGATGTTCGGGGCGGGTCAGCAGCTGGTGCGCATGCTGACCGTGAATCTGAATCAGCAGCTGGCCGAGCTCGCGAAGCTGAGAGAGCGGGACGGCGGTGCCGTTAATAAAGCCACGGGAGCGTCCGTCCGTGCTGATGACGCGGCGAAGTAAACACTCACATCCGCTTTCCAGCTGGTTCTCCTCCAGCCAGCGCTGCGCCGCCGGGGTATCTTTCAGTGCGAAACGGGCGCACAGGTCCGCGCGGCTGGCGCCTCTTCGCACCATATCTGCTTCGGCTCTGCCACCAAGGCATAGCCCCAGCGCATCGATGGCAATAGATTTCCCCGCCCCGGTTTCCCCGGTGATGGCGGTCATGCCGCTGTGAAAATCGATTTCCAGTTCACGAACGATAGCAAAGTTACTGATGGTGAGTTGCGCCAGCATAGCTGCCTTCCTGTATGAAAAACCATTACTGTGTTTTAGTACAGTATAGACTGGTTTTTTATCCAGTAAAGAGGCGGCCTGTAAAATCAGAACAATTTTTTCGACCAGCCCAGCTTCGTACTCAATGTATTGAAATAGCTGTAATCTTTTGGATGAATCAGGTTCAGATGATAATCGCAGCGGTGGATCAGCACATCTTCGCCATCCTGAATCGGCAGGGCTATCTGGCTGTCGCAGCTGATCTCCAGATCGCTGCAGCGCTGGGAGAAACGCAGGCGAATGGTGCTGTCGCCGTTAATCACCAGCGGACGAGCCGACAGGGTATGCGGGAACATCGGCACCAGAGTGATGGCGTCTAATGACGGCGTCAGGATCGGGCCGCCGGCGGATAAGGAGTAGGCGGTGGAGCCCGTCGGCGTCGAGATGATCAGGCCGTCGGAGCGCTGCGAGAAGGCGAAGACCTCATCGATATACACTTCAAACTCAATCATATGCGCGACTTTTCCCGGGTGCAGAACTACCTCGTTAATTGCCGTGCTGATACGTTTCTGGCAATCCTGCTGGCACACCTGGGCTTCCAGTAAAAAACGCTTCTCAGCAATATAATGGCCTTCGAGCACATCGGCGAGCTGTTGCAGCGCATTATCCGGGTCGAGGTCGGTCAGAAAACCGAGGTTGCCGCGGTTAATGCCGATGACTTTAATATCGTAGCGCGCCAGGGTTCGCGCCGCGCCAAGCATATTGCCATCACCGCCAACGACCACCGCCAGATCCGCCTGTTGGCCAATTTCAGCCAGCGTTCCCGTTCTGACGTTGCTAAGCTGAAGTTCATGGGCGATTTGTTGTTCGACCAGGACCTCGTAGCCTTGACTGCATAACCAGCGCCAGAGCATTTCATGTGTGGTCAGCGCGGTTGGGTGACGAGGGTGTCCCACAATGCCTATACACTTGAAATGGTTCTTCATGTTCTGGATGTCCTTGCGTTAAATGAATGATGACAATCTGTCTGCTTCCCTTGAAACCCGGAAACGGATCCCCATAATAAGCGAAGTTAGCGAGATGAATGCGAAAAAAAACGCGGAGAAATTCATGAGTAGTAAAGAACAGAAAACGCCTGACGGGCAAGGCCCGGAAGAAATTATCACGGAACAGCACGAGAGCGTTGAGGCGGTCGAGCCTGAAGTTTCTGCTGAGCAGGTGGATCCGCGCGATGAAAAAATTGCGAATCTGGAAGCGCAGCTGGTAGAAGCTCAGACTCGTGAACGCGATGGTGTCCTGCGCATTAAAGCGGAAATGGAAAACCTGCGTCGTCGTACCGAGCTGGACGTGGAAAAAGCGCACAAATTTGCCCTGGAAAAGTTCATTAACGAACTGCTGCCGGTGATCGATAGCCTGGACCGTGCTCTGGAAGTGGCTGATAAAGCCAACCCGGATATGGCTTCCATGGTTGAAGGTATTGAGCTGACGCTGAAGTCGATGCTGGATGTCGTGCGTAAATTTGGCGTCGAAGTGATCGCTGATACCAACGTGCCGCTGGATCCTAACGTGCACCAGGCCATCGCCATGGTCGAGTCTGACGAGGTGGCGGCGGGCAACGTGCTGGGCGTGATGCAAAAAGGCTATACCCTGAACGGTCGTACTATTCGTGCAGCGATGGTGACCGTGGCGAAAGCGAAGTAACTCGCTTTAAAACGGCCGCCCGTGGGTGGCCGTTTTTCTCTTCTTCTTCCGCCAGTTTTATCCTGCGGGCAAAAAAAACGGCGAACCTGACGTCCACCGTTTCCGCGAGCGGCCAGGCCGATTACTCGGCGGCGCTTTCACGAATGGGTTTCACCGGCATCACCTTCACCTGCTTAATCATATTGTCCTGAACGTCGAGAATATCGATATCGTATTGCTCGATGCGCACGCGCGTGCCGGGGGCCGGGATCTCTTCCAGCGCTTCCAGAATAATACCGTTGATCGTCCGGGCTTCGTCTTCCGGCAGGTGCCAGTTAAAGGCCTTGTTGATTTCGCGCACGTTGGCGCTCCCGTCGATAATCACCGTACCGTCGTTTAACGGGGTCACTTCTTCGGCCAGGGTTGGCGACATGGAGGTGGTGAAGTCGCCGACGATCTCTTCGAGAATATCCTCTACCGTCACCAGGCCCTGAATATCCCCGTACTCATCGACCACCAGACCCACTTTCTTCTTATTGCGCTGGAACTTCACCAGTTGGGTACTGAGCGGCGTTCCCTCCGGCACGAAGTAAATCTCGTCGGCGGCCCGCAGCATCACCTCTTTGGTAAACTCCTTTTTCTCCGTCATCAGGCGGTAGGCTTCGCGTACGCGCAGCATACTGATGGCGTCGTCAAGCGACCCGCGATACAACACGATACGCCCGTGCGGCGAGTGCGTCAGCTGGCGAACGATGGATTTCCAGTCATCGTTGATATCAATACCGATAATTTCATTTCGCGGAACCATAATATCGTCAACGCTGACCTTTTCGAGGTCCAGCACCGACAGCAGCATGTCCTGATTACGACGGGAGATTTGCGTGCGCGATTCGTTAACGATGGTACGCAGCTCATCTTTGCTCAACGCGCCGCTGATGATGATGTCGGTCTTGATTCCCATCAGCCGCATCAGGATACGGGTGATGGTGTTCAACAACCAGACCAGCGGCATCATCAGCACCTGCAGCGGGGCCAGCAGGAGGCTGCTAGGATAGGCGACCTTTTCCGGATACAGCGCCGCGATGGTTTTGGGCAAGACTTCAGCGAACACCAGCACCACGAAGGTCAGTACGCCGGTGGCAATCGCCACGCCGGCGTCACCGTACAGCCGCATGCCGACAATCGTGCCCAGCGCGGAGGCGAGGATATTGACGAGGTTGTTACCGATCAGCACCAGGCTGATTAAGCGGTCAGGCTTGCGCAGCAGCTTTTCTACCCGTTTTGCCTGGCGGTTGCCCTGTTTCGCCATATGACGCAGACGATAGCGGTTTAGCGTCATCATGCCGGTCTCAGAACCGGAGAAGTAGGCAGAGATGATCACCATGATGATCAGTGTCACGATCAGCGTGGTGGTAGATATGTGTTCCAGGGGGTACTCCTTAGTGCCTCTCCCGGTAGGCTATTTTGTTTGTCAGCCTGGCTCATGACCAGACCGCCGGCAAACCATGACGCCTACCGGGATAGGCTGTTAGTCTGGGTTAACGAATAAACTGCTGGAGTACGCGGCTGCCAAAGTAGGCCAGCGTCAACAGTCCTGCGCCGGTGACGTTAAACCAGACTACCCGGCGACCGCGCCAGCCTTCATGGTAATGGCCCCATAACAGAACGATATAGACGAACCACGCCACGATCGACAGCACGGCTTTATCAATATTTTCCGCACTGAACAGGTTGTGCATATAGAACAGTCCGGTGCACAGCGTCAGCGTCAGCAGCACGACGCCAACCTGGGTGATATGAAACATTTTACGTTCAATGCTCATCAGCGGCGGCATTTCGTGGCTGAAAGCCAGCTTTTTGTTCTTCAACTGATAATCAATCCAGGCCAGCTGTAGCGCATACAGGGCGGCAATAATCAGCGTCGCGTAAGAGAACAGCGACAGGCCGATATGCACCAGCATGCCCGGCGTGGTCTCCAGATGGGTGATGTACTCGTTCGGCACAAAGGTGGCGAAGGCCAGGTTTATCAACGCAAACGCGTAGACGATGGGCAGCAGCAGCCAGCCGCGATTGCGCGACGCGACGATGGTCATCACCGTACAGATCATCAAACTGACCAGCGAACCGACGTTTAATAAACTGAGATTCTGCCCGCTCTCGCCGCCGGGGAAAATACGTGACTCCAGCGCAAAAGCATGACAAATCAACGCAATAGTTGCGGAAAGAATGGCCATTCGTCGCCAGCTGCTGTTCTTCTGCAGCAGGCCGGGGATGATCAGCGCAAGGCTGATGGAGTAGGCAACAAGAGCGAGTAGAGCAAAAACAGGCATATGGGTGTCGACTGTTGACTAAATAAGAAAGAGAAGCAGTATAGCGTTACGCGACGTCTGCTCCAACCGTTGCATCACATCGCGCTTCATGTCGTGTTATACTGCGCCAAATCCGTGTTTTTCGTGTCGCTGCGGCGACCGACAGTTTCCACCTCAGGCGAGAGACAATGTTTGATAATTTAACCGATCGTTTGTCGCGTTCGCTGCGCAACATTAGCGGCCGCGGACGCCTTACCGAAGACAATATTAAAGACACCCTGCGCGAAGTGCGCATGGCGCTGCTGGAGGCGGACGTCGCTCTGCCTGTAGTGCGTGACTTCATCAGCCGCGTCAAAGAGAGCGCGGTGGGGCATGAAGTTAACAAAAGCCTGACCCCGGGTCAGGAGTTCGTCAAAATCGTTCGCAACGAGCTGGTTGCGGCGATGGGCGAAGAGAACCAGGCGCTGGATTTAGCCGCTCAGCCGCCGGCCGTGGTGCTGATGGCGGGCCTGCAGGGCGCAGGTAAAACCACCAGCGTTGCCAAGCTGGGTAAATTCCTGCGTGAGAAGCACAAAAAGAAAGTGCTGGTTGTCTCCGCGGACGTGTATCGCCCGGCGGCGATCAAACAGCTGGAGACCCTGGCTGAGCAGGTTAGCGTTGATTTCTTCCCGTCCGATGTAGGGCAGAAGCCTGTCGATATCGTCAACGCGGCGCTGAAAGAAGCGAAGCTGAAATTCTACGACGTGCTGCTGGTGGATACCGCCGGTCGTCTGCACGTCGATGAAGCGATGATGGACGAAATCAAACAGGTCCACGCTTCTCTTAACCCGGTAGAAACGCTGTTCGTCGTCGATGCGATGACCGGCCAGGATGCCGCGAATACGGCGAAGGCCTTTAATGAAGCGCTGCCGCTGACCGGCGTGGTGCTGACTAAAGTGGACGGCGACGCCCGCGGCGGTGCGGCGCTGTCGATTCGTCACATCACCGGTAAGCCGATTAAGTTCCTCGGCGTCGGCGAAAAAACCGAAGCGCTGGAGCCGTTCCATCCGGATCGTATCGCTTCCCGTATTCTTGGCATGGGCGACGTGCTGTCGCTGATCGAAGATATCGAGAGCAAGGTTGACCGCGCGCAGGCTGAGAAACTGGCCTCCAAGCTGAAGAAAGGCGATGGCTTTGACCTGACCGACTTCCTCGAGCAGCTGCGGCAGATGAAGAACATGGGCGGCATGGCCAGCCTGATGGGCAAACTGCCGGGTATGGGGCAGATCCCGGATAACGTTAAATCGCAGATGGACGACAAAGTGCTGGTGCGGATGGAAGCGATCATCAACTCGATGACCCTGAAAGAGCGCGCGAAGCCGGAAATTATTAAAGGCTCACGTAAGCGTCGTATCGCCGCCGGCTGCGGGATGCAAGTGCAGGATGTGAACCGTCTGCTCAAGCAGTTTGACGATATGCAGCGCATGATGAAGAAGATGAAGTCGAAAGGCGGCATGATGAAGATGATGCGCGGGATGAAAGGGATGATGCCGCCAGGATTCCCCGGCCGCTAATACGCGTCATAATTCAAGCCGCAGATGCGTTGGCTACATGCGCTCACCCTGGTCGCGTACTTGTACGCTCTCGGGGATTTGCTCATTTGCCGCCTTCCTGCAATGCGAATTATTTAGCGTATTGTAGTTTTGAATTGATTTTTGCACAGAAATCAGTAAAATTTTCGGGCTTTTAATATGACACCCGGGTCCCGTTCCTCGATGGGGCCCGGTTGTTTTATTCACACAAGAGGATGTTATGGTAACTATTCGTTTAGCTCGTCACGGCGCTAAAAAGCGTCCGTTCTACCAGGTTGTTGTCACCGACAGCCGTAATGCACGCAACGGCCGCTTCATTGAGCGCGTTGGTTTCTTCAACCCGATCGCTTCTGCGAACGAAGAAGAAACACGTCTGGATCTGGATCGTATCGCTCACTGGGTTGGCCAGGGCGCGACCGTTTCCGATCGCGTTGCCGCGCTGATCAAAGCAGCAAACAAAGCAGCTTAATCTGTCACGGTGGTCATGATGAGCAAGCAACACACCGCACAAGCACCTGTTGATCCGATCGTATTGGGCAAGATGGGTTCTTCCTACGGTATCCGTGGTTGGCTCAGAGTGTTTTCCTCCACCGAAGACGCCGAAAGCATTTTTGACTATCAGCCGTGGTTAATCCAGAAGGCGGGTCAGTGGCAGGTTGTTGAGCTGGAAAGCTGGCGCCACCACAATCAGGACATCGTCATTAAGCTGAAAGGCATTGACGATCGTGATGCGGCAAATCTACTGACTAATTGCGAAATTGTCGTGGATTCTTCGCAACTGCCGGCGCTGGAAGAGGGTGACTACTACTGGAAAGACCTGATGGGCTGCCAGGTAGTAACCACTGAAGGCTATGGCCTGGGTAAAGTCATCGATATGATGGAAACCGGGTCAAATGACGTTCTCGTCATCAAGGCAAACCTGAAAGATGCATTTGGCATCAAGGAGCGGCTGGTTCCGTTCCTCGATGGGCAGGTTATCAAGAAAGTCGATCTCGCTACTCGTACCATTGAAGTAGATTGGGATCCTGGTTTTTAAATTCTCCGAATAAACGGTAAAAGACGGCGCTATGTGGATTGGCATAATTAGCCTGTTTCCTGAAATGTTCCGCGCAATTACCGATTACGGGGTAACTGGCCGGGCAGTAAAAAATGGCCTGCTGAGCATCCAGAGCTGGAGTCCTCGTGACTTCGCCCATGACCGGCACCGTACCGTGGACGATCGTCCTTACGGCGGCGGACCGGGGATGTTAATGATGGTGCAACCCTTGCGGGACGCCATTCACACAGCAAAAGCCGCGGCAGGTGAAGGCGCAAAGGTGATTTATCTGTCACCTCAGGGACGCAAGCTTGATCAAGCGGGCGTCAGCGAACTGGCCACGAATCAAAAGCTGATTCTGGTGTGCGGTCGCTACGAAGGGATCGATGAGCGCGTTATCCAGACCGAAATTGACGAAGAATGGTCAATCGGTGATTACGTTCTCAGCGGTGGTGAGTTACCAGCAATGACGCTGATTGACTCCGTTTCCCGGTTCATTCCGGGAGTACTGGGCCATGAAGCTTCGGCAACGGAAGATTCCTTTGCTGATGGATTGCTGGACTGCCCACACTATACCCGTCCTGAAGTGTTAGAAGAGATGGAAGTACCGCCGGTATTGCTGTCGGGAAACCATGCTGAGATTCGTCGCTGGCGTCTGAAACAGTCGCTGGGCCGTACCTGGCTTAGAAGACCTGAACTTTTGGAAAACCTGGCTCTGACTGAAGAGCAAGCAAAGTTGCTGGCGGAGTTCAAAACTGAACACGCAAAACAGCAGCATAAACATGATGGGATGGCGTAACGCCCCCAATATCAGTTTACCCAGGATAAGAGATTAAATTATGAGCAACATTATTAAGCAACTTGAACAAGAACAGATGAAGCAGGACGTACCTTCCTTCCGTCCGGGTGATACCGTGGAAGTGAAAGTATGGGTTGTTGAAGGTTCCAAAAAACGTCTGCAGGCATTCGAGGGCGTGGTTATCGCTATTCGTAACCGCGGTCTGCACTCTGCATTCACTGTTCGTAAAATTTCCAACGGCGAAGGCGTTGAGCGTGTCTTCCAGACTCACTCTCCGGTCGTTGACAGCATTGCTGTTAAACGTCGTGGTGCTGTACGTAAAGCTAAACTGTACTACCTGCGTGAGCGTACCGGTAAGTCTGCTCGTATCAAAGAGCGTCTTAACTAAGATTCGCTTTCGCGACATCCTGATGAAAAGGGCTGGCCTGATAGGCCGGCCCTTTTTTTATCTTGAATTTAACTATCCTGATGTAAATCATTTACACTATCGCCCTCATTCGGAGGGGCGGTGGCCAGCAAACTTTCTCAACAATCTGCATTCATACGGCGGGCCGCCTGGCTGGCGCTGTTTTCGATCCTGCTGATTGTGGTCGCGCCGCTGATCTCTGTCTCCTTGCAAAAAGATCCGATGAGCGCCATGCCGGGGATGCACCATGCGATGATGACGGCGGCAATGCCGCAGGATATGGCGATGACCCATCCGGCGTCCCCAGCCTCTGAATCGCCGCATACGATGCCGCTCGACCATGCTGAAGCCTGCGGTTACTGCGTGCTGTTAGCCCATGTTCCGGGTCTGCTCTTTGCTCTGGCGTTGCTGATTTCGTGCATTCTGCGCCGCGTGCGCGCGCCTACGCCTTGTCTGGTGTTGAAACGCCGGCACTATTTCCCCTGGCTGTACCCCGATACCCGCGCGCCGCCGCGCCGGTCTGCTTTTTCCGCTTCCTAAAAAATAATGTGCGCACTGCGCAACGTTCTCTTTTTGCTTTCAGAAAGGAAAAGTATGACAACCTGCACCTCGCGCGCGGCATGGCTGAACCTGCTGCGACGTCTGCATTTTTATATTGGTCTGTTTATCAGCCCGTTCATCTTTGTCGCGGCCCTTACCGGGACGCTGTACGTGGCCACTCCCCAGCTGGAGGACTGGCTCTATCAGGATGCGCTGCGCGGCACGCTTAACGGTGCAAGCCAGCCGCTGAGCGCCCAGCTGGCGGTGGCGGAAGAGGCCACGCAAGGCCATCTTCGTTTGCAGGCCGTGCGTCCGGCCATTAACGCCGGAGAGACCACCCGGGCGATGTTTGCCGATCCACAACTGGGCGCGTCTGAAGCGCGGGCGATTTTTATCGACCCGGTAACCCTGGAAGTGAAAGGCGATATGACGGTCTACGGGACCAGCGGTATTTTACCTCTGCGCCAGTGGATCGATTATGCGCACAGGTCGTTGCTGTTAGGGGATAGCGGACGCTTGTATAGCGAGCTGGCTGCCTCCTGGATGTGGGTCGCGGCGATCGGCGGCATCGTGCTGTGGGCGATGACCCGCCCACGGCGGCGGATCAATAACCGCCTGCAAAATACCCGTCGTCTGCACGTCTCATTCGGGTGGGTATTGCTGGTGGGGATGCTGCTATTCTCTGCTACCGGGCTGACCTGGTCACAGTGGGCCGGCGGCAACGTGGATAAGATGCGCGCCGCCTTCGGCTGGTTAACGCCGCAGGTGAATACCCGGCTGGATAGCGCGATGCCCATGGCGCACGATCCGCATGCTGAACACCATATGGGAAATAGGGCGATGGCGGAGACGTTACCGTCGCCAGCGGGCGAGCAGTTTGATCGGGTCCTGGCGACGGCGCGGGCGGCGGGCCTTGATGCCAGCAAGCTGGAGATTCGGCCACCGATGGAAGCCGGGCGGGCGTGGACGGTAAATGAAATCGACCGGAGCTGGCCGACGCAGGTTGATGCGGTAGCTATCGATGGTGAACACATGCAGGTTGTGGACCGCACCCATTTTGCCGACTTCCCGCTGATGGCGAAGCTGACCCGCTGGGGCGTTGATTTCCATATGGGGATCCTGTTTGGCCTGGCCAACCAGCTCCTGCTCATCGCATTTGGTATCGCGCTTTGCGTGATGATTGTGGTGGGATATCGCTTATGGTGGCTTCGTCGCCCGGCGCACGCGGTCTTTAACCCCGCGAACACCTTGGTTCAGGCCTGGCTCGGTCTGGCATGGCCAGCCCGCACGCTGACGTTGGCGATTGCCGTGGTGCTGGGGCTGGCGTTGCCGCTGATGGGCGTCAGTCTGGCGCTATGCCTGGTGATTGACTACCTGCGCTGGCGCGCAGCAACGGCGGTTAGACTCGCGAAATCCGTCGACTAAGCGCGCTAAGGCGTGCTGATGACCACCGTGACGCGGCGGTTTTCAGCACGCCCTTTCGCCGTATCGTTACTGGCTATCGGGTATTTTTTCCCTAACCCGCGGGTAGTTAAATTGCTACGCGGGATATGGGCTCCCTCCGCCCACGCGTCTGCGACGATGTTGGCGCGCTTCAGGGACAGCATTTCATTATAGCCGTCTTCACCGTAGTTATCGGTGTGACCATCTAACCGGCTGTGCGTAATGCCTGTCGCGGCCAGACGAGAAGCCATAGTGTGGATCTGCGTTTTGCTATCGGCACGCAGGTGGTAATCGTTTTTATCAAACAGGATGCTGTCGGATAAGCCCAGAGTCCAGTCGCCATCCGTCTCCGTAAAGCCATAGGACTTCATCGCGGCAACCTGTTCCTGAGAGAATTTCCCCTGTGGCGCCTGGCAACCGGTGAGAAAAACCGCAGCCAGCAGGGCGGGGGCAAAATATTTCCTGAGCATGATGATTCCTTTTTTAGATTTGCTGAATACGCTGGTGTTTCATCCGATACATGTTTTGATCGGCGAACTCTTGCAGATTTTCCGCTGAAGCGTGCTCCCAGGCCAACGCATAGCCAATGCTGAGGGACAGGGTCGCGGTATGGCCGTTATGCAGGTTAAACGGCTGGAGAAACTGGCTCGATAACAAAGCGCAGAGCGCCTGAACTTCCGCCTCCGAGTGGACATCGCGCAGCAGAATAGCAAATTCATCGCCGCCTAAGCGCCATGCCTGATGGCGCTTGCCGGCAAAGGTCATCAGCCGTCTGGCCACTTCGATTAACACCTTATCGCCGGTGGCATGACCCCAGTTATCATTGATCAGCTTAAAATTATCGCCGTCCAGGAAGAGTAATGCCGAGCTGCCGTGGGCGGCGTCATCTTTCATTAATTCATTGATGACGCTGCGAAACGCGGCGCGATTGGCCAGCCCGGTTAGCGGGTCGTGCAAAGACGAGCGTAAGAGCT
Organism: Klebsiella sp. NPDC088457; assembly: GCF_044900465.1. Lineage (NCBI taxonomy): Bacteria > Pseudomonadati > Pseudomonadota > Gammaproteobacteria > Enterobacterales > Enterobacteriaceae > Klebsiella > Klebsiella sp. NPDC088457. The sequence goes on from NZ_JBJDNH010000059.1 coordinate 15,264, forward strand.
GGGCATTTTTGGCCTGCAGCTGCCGCTGCCAGTCTTCCATCTCACCCAGCAGGCTATTAAAGTCCTGGGCGAAAAGGTGAAACTCCTCGATACGCTCATCGGGTACCCGTCGGGAAAAGTGGCGATTCTCCCGGATATCATGCACCACCTCGGTGATGCTCTGTAAGGCAGCAACGATGCCGCGGTGCAGAGAATGGGTCAGCAACAGGGAGATAAAAGAGGCCAGCAGAATACTGCCGGTCAGGACAATAAGCGAAATCCCGAGGAAGTGGCTTATCAGACTGTCTAACGCTGTCAGGCGGAGTTCGCCGATCGTTTTCCCCTGATGCCAGATTGGCTGGGTTGTCGGTTCAGGAAACAGCCATTTGCTGATGATGCCGCTCAGCTTTTGCTGCTGAACCAGGTCGGTATTGCGCCAGACCGCAAAGGGCTTTTGCTGGCTGTCCAGTACCAGGGCTTCAGAAAACTGTCCCTGCTTTCCGAGGGTCGCCAGCGTATCTGCCGCGGCGGCACTGTCGTCAAAAACCAGCGCGGCTTCCAGGCTGCGGCTCATGGTGGCGGCGGTGAGCGCCAGGTTCTTCTGCGCATATTGTTTCAGCGTGAAGACGGAGGCGGTGCTCAGCAGCAGCCAGACGAGGGTCATGGAGATTACTACGCTTATCACGCTGATACGGCGGAGCGCTCTTTTGAAGGTGGGGCGCGGGGCCTGAGAGAAATCCTTATTCATGGGCGTCTTTCCGGGCAAGCATCAGTACGTCTGGATTCACCCGCACACCGCTGTGCGTCAGAACATCCAGATTAACGGAGAATCTCACCCTGTCGTCATTTATGATCAGACAAAAAGCGCTGCCGATAGCACACTCCCTGTTTTGTTCGGCAATCAGTAATAGCGGGCGAGATGGATATTTTGACGTGAGTTCTGACTGCTGAGAGGGCGACTCGCTACCAAAATAAAAACCATCACAGACCGTATTCAATGCTTCCTCTGTATTACGAACAATAACCGGTTGGTATGGCAAAGCCTCAGGTTTTTCCTGAGCCAGGCTGTGTGTGTAACGTGAGGTAGAAAAAATGCACAACCTGGGCGGGCCGGATAATGCTGGCCAGCGGGTATACGTGACGATACCCGAGACAATAGCCCGAACATTTTTAGGCGGCTCAGAGGCAACAGCGGGGTAGCCCACGATAAATAACAAAAAGATCAAAAAAAGACGGTAAAACTCTTTCATTAACGGATCCGTCAGGTTCGTCATGGTGCATGAATGGCAGATCGCTGATGCCCGGCCGCAGGATACCATTGTTGGGGAAAACCGTCATCAGCCGACGGCTTTGCTTTAGGCTAATTCTGGCCAGGATTTTTCGTAAAGGAAAGGCGAGGAAAAGGATAAATTTATTGTTGATTATATTGAGGTGTACAAAAATATTTACGATATGAGTGAAATAAAGCGCCATCTAATTTGCTAGTGTAAATTATAATTTACGGATTATGGATTGAAATCTTTACTTCTTGTGGTATCGTTATGTGACTCCTCGCTGAGGAACCCATTATCGCAAACGAGCTACCCAGGATCGCCATCATGCAAAAAGACGCGCTGAATAACGTACACATTACCGACGAACAGATTTTGATCACGCCGGATCAGCTGAAGGCGGAATTCCCGCTGAGCCTCGAACAAGAAGCGCAAATCGCGCAGTCCCGTCAGACGATCTCTGACATTATTGCCGGCCGCGATCCGCGCCTGCTGGTGGTGTGTGGACCTTGCTCGATTCACGATCCGCAAGCGGCAATTGAATACGCCCATCGTTTTAAAGCCCTTGCCGCAGAGGTCAGCGATAGCCTCTACCTGGTCATGCGCGTCTATTTTGAAAAACCCCGTACCACCGTTGGTTGGAAAGGGCTGATTAACGATCCGCACATGGATGGTTCGTTTGATGTCGAAGGCGGTCTGAAGATTGCGCGTCGTCTGCTGGTTGAGCTGGTCAATATGGGGCTGCCGCTGGCGACGGAAGCGCTGGATCCGAACAGCCCGCAGTACCTCGGCGACCTGTTCAGCTGGTCTGCTATCGGCGCGCGTACCACTGAATCCCAGACGCACCGTGAAATGGCTTCTGGCTTGTCGATGCCGGTAGGTTTTAAAAACGGTACTGACGGAAGCCTGGCTACGGCGATTAACGCGATGCGCGCCGCCGCCATGCCGCACCGTTTTGTCGGTATTAACCAGGCCGGCCAGGTCTGCCTGCTGCAAACTCAGGGCAACCCGGATGGTCACGTTATTCTGCGCGGCGGTAAAGCGCCAAACTACGGCCCGGAAGATGTTGAGCAATGCGAAAAAGAGATGATTCAGGCGGGACTGAAACCGTCGCTGATGGTAGATTGCAGTCATGGGAATTCCAATAAAGACTACCGCCGCCAGCCTGCGGTCGCGGAATCCGTCGTCGCGCAGATCAAAGATGGGAATCGTTCCATTATTGGCCTGATGATCGAGAGTAATATCCACGAGGGTAACCAGTCTTCTGAGCAACCGCGTTGCGATATGAAATACGGCGTGTCCGTCACCGATGCCTGCATCAGCTGGGAAACCACCGATGCGCTACTGCGCGAGCTTGATAAAGATCTGCGCGGCCATCTGGCGGCTCGTTTGGGGTAAGAGGATAGTATGGTTGCTGAACTGACCGCGTTACGCGATCAAATTGATGAAGTCGATAAGGCACTGCTGGGGCTGCTGGCTAAGCGCCTGGAACTGGTTGCGGAAGTGGGGGAGGTCAAAAGTCAGTATGGCCTGCCGATTTACGTCCCGGAACGGGAAGCGGCGATGCTGGCATCCCGGCGAGAAGAGGCGGCGGCGCTTGGCGTCCCGCCGGATCTTATCGAAGATGTGCTGCGTCGCGTGATGCGCGAGTCATACTCCAGCGAGAACGACAAAGGCTTCAAAACGCTGTGCCCGAATCTGCGTCCGGTCGTGATTGTCGGCGGCGGCGGGCAAATGGGGCGCCTGTTTGAGAAAATGCTGGTGCTTTCTGGCTACCAGGTTCGCATCCTGGAAAAAGCAGACTGGCCGCGTGCCGCGGAGATGGTGGCCGATGCCGGGATGGTTATTGTCAGCGTGCCTATTCATGCGACGGTTGACGCTATCGCTCAGCTGCCGCCGCTGCCGGCGGACTGTATTCTGGTTGACCTGGCATCGGTTAAAGCCGAGCCTTTACAGGCGATGCTGGCGGCACACCATGGTCCGGTGCTGGGGTTACACCCGATGTTTGGCCCGGACAGCGGCAGTCTGGCCAAACAGGTGGTAGTGTACTGTGATGGCCGTCAGCCGGAAGCGTACCAGTGGTTCCTCGAGCAAATTCAGGTCTGGGGCGCGCGTCTGCATCGTATCAGCGCCGTCGAGCACGACCAGAATATGGCCTTTATTCAGGCGCTGCGCCACTTTGCGACCTTTGCCTACGGTCTGCATCTGGCGGAAGAAAACGTCCGCCTGGAACAATTACTGGCCTTGTCATCGCCGATCTACCGCCTTGAACTGGCGATGGTGGGCCGTTTGTTTGCCCAGGATCCGCAGCTGTATGCCGACATTATTATGTCCTCGCAGAATAATCTGGCGCTGATTAAACGCTACTATCAGCGTTTTGGCGAAGCGATTGGCCTGCTCGAGCAGGGGGATAAACAGGCGTTTATCGACAGCTTCCGCAAAGTGGAGCACTGGTTTGGTGATTACGCCCAGCGCTTCCAGAGCGAAAGCCGAACGCTGCTGCGTCAGGCGAATGATAATCGGCAGTAACGGAAAACCGTATATAATCAGAGCCAGAGGGGTAACCCGCTGGCTTTTTTTATAGGGATGAACATGATGGCTGAACCACAACCGCTGTTTGATTACGCAGGATATCTGCCGGAATGCCCGACCTGGAGTGAAGCCGAGCAGGCGCTCTACTGGGCCGATATTATGGCGTGCGAAATTCACCGCTACGACGTGAGCAGCGGCGAGCACCAGGTTCTGCAATTTCCCGAAGAGGTGGGCTGCTTTTCTCTACGCGAGAAAGGGGGATTCATTGTGGCGTTGCGCAGCGCTATCTGGTTAACCGACGCCCACGGTCTGCTACGACGTAAAATCTGTGATAACCCGAGTAACCCGCAGCTGGCCCGCTTTAACGATGGCGGTACCGATCGCGAAGGACGTTTTTACGCCGGGACATTCTGGGGGCCGGGAGATTATAACGGCGCGCTGCTGATGCGTATCGACAACGATCTGACGCCTAAAGTGATCCAATGTGATATCCACGGCGCCAACGGTCTGGCGTTTAGTGCAGACAAACGCTGGATGTATACCTCGGATACGCCAAATGCCGTTATCTATCGCACTCCGCTGGATGAGCAGGGCGAGCCCGGCAAGCGGGAAGTCTTCCGTCGCTTTCAGCCGGGAGAAGGCATCCCCGACGGTGCGGCCATGGACGAGGAAGGATGCTACTGGAGCGCGATGTTCGACGGCTGGCGCATTGCGCGTTTCTCTCCGGGCGGGGAGCAGCTGGAAGAGTATCGACTGCCGGTACGTTGCCCGACAATGGTCTGCTTTGGCGGCGCGGATATGCGCACGCTGTACATTACCACGACGCGGGAAAATATGGCGGCCGATGAAATCCGGCAATACCCGCTCTCCGGCGCTATCTTCACCCTGCCGGTGGCGGTGGCAGGGATGAAGAAACCGGCATTTATCGAGCGTTAAATGGGATCGACCGGCACCACGTTTTCGCCTGGGTAGCAGCCCAGCACCTTCATGGAACGGGTAATCTCGGCCAGCTCTTTCAGTGCCTTACGCATGGGGAGTGATTCGAGGTTGGCCTGGATATCCAGATAAAACATCTCTTCCCATGGGTTGCCGTGAATCGGGCGTGATTCCAGTTTGGTCATGATCAGGTTGTGATTACGCAATACCAGCAGCGCTTCAACCAGCGCACCTGCCTGCTGGCCGGTAGCCATGAGCAGCGTCGTTTTTGCCGGAACCTGCTCGGAAACATTCACCGCTTTACGCGCCAGTACCAGGAAGCGGGTGATGTTTTGTGTTTGATTCGCCTGGCAGTGTTCAAGAACCTGCAGGCCATACAGCGCGCCACCGGCTTCGCTGCCCAGCGCGGCAACGGCCGGAGAGTTGGCCTGAGCCACCTTTTCCATTGCCGCCGATGTGCTTTCGGTATATTCGATTTTCCAGTGCGGATAGCGGCTCAGATACTGGCTGCACTGCTGGAACGGCTGCGGATGGCTGTATACGGTTTGAATTTGCTGCGGATCGGTCGAAGCAGAAACCAGGACACAGTGATCGATAGGGATCGTCAGTTCGCCGACGATCGACAGACTGGTGTGCTGCAGCAGATCGTAGACATCATTGATCCCGCCGGAGCTGGTGTTTTCAATAGGCACGACCGCGTAGTCAGCCTGGCCGGTCTCCACCTGGTTGAAGATGTCGGCAAATTTTGCACAACCGCTTTCGATGAACTGTTCGAAGTGGCGAGCGGCATACTGGCGTGCGGCAAGATGGGAGTACGACCCTTTTGGCCCGAGGAAAGCCACTCGTGCTGAATGCGGATTGATTTTATTCAGGTGTTGCTGCAGCAGGGTTTGCTGGGTGAGTACGGAGTCCTCAATAATGAGCTGGAACAGCCGGGTGATGTAGTGCGCATCCAGATGGTGGCTTTTTCCTAGCGTCATCAGGCGCTCCAGCAGATCGCGTTCACGGTCAATATCGCGTACCGGACGGTGCGATGCCAGCTTGGCTTTACCGACCTCGACAGCCAGCCCACGGCGCTCTGCCAGCAGGGCGAGCAGTTTTTCATCCAGGGCGCTAATCTTATCGCGCAGGGCCAGTAACGGGTTTTCCTCGGTCATATGTGTTGCCTTTCTTGTTATTTATTTTTCAAAAAAAAAGCCTCCCGTTTGGGAGGCCTTGTTGTTCGTCTTCGCATTCTTTATCACACGACGAATCGCCTCCCGTTCAGGGGAAGGTAAAAAAGAATGCGAAGAAGAACGGTAGTCGTTTCACGATGAATTCCTTTGCTCAGTTGGGATTACAGTACCCGTACTGTTTTCATTCTGTCAATAAAAAACGCGCCCGAAGGCGCGTGGCATTACACAATATTAAGTTAAGGATTACTCTTCTTCTTCCACAAAGCCTGCCTCTTTCACCGATGTTGCGGCGCGGCGGGCTTCCCCTTTGTGTTGCACTTTGTTCAGCTGCCGTTCCAGCTTGTTGATCAATTCGTTGAAAGCGACGTACATATCTTCATTTCTTGCGCTGGCAACCAGATGCCCGTTTGGCGTATTGATGGTGGCGTCAGCAACAAAACCCTGCGGCTCCTTGGAGAGAATGATGTGCGGGTTAATTAAGTGGGTTTGCCATTTATCCAATTTGGCGAGACGGTCTGCGACATGCTGGCGGATTGCCGGGGTAATTTCCATTTGTTTACTGGTAATGTTCATTGTCATAAATTTTACCTCTTGTCTTTCCCGTCTTGGTGAATCCAGCATACCTCTCTTAATGTCAAGATGTGTGATTTAGATCACATTTTAATGTCACTTTTTGTCAACGGATTCGTTTTGTGAGACAGGGCAGGAACGGGTGAGATTTTTCTTGTCGGATCGGGGAAAGGGAGTCATATTTGACAGGATGATTCGGCACTAAAACGCTTCAGCTTAAGCGTCTGAGCCATAAAAAACGGCAGCTCAAGGCTGCCGTTTTGCTTATCTGAAAAACGCTCAGCTGTTTTTGCCGTTCGCGGCGATGATTTTCGCCACTTTGTCTGCCTGAGCGTTCATTTGCATCTGGCGGTAGGCGTTTTCCATCTTCGGCAACGCATCGCGGGTAGCCTGAGTATCCGGATAGCTACGCAACATACCATCAACGCGGTTTACCACGGCAACCCACGCGCCGCGGTCGGTGTAGTAATCCACCACGGACAGCTCGTACTTCGCCAGGCGATCCTTGAGGAACACCATACGTTTGTAGGCGTCGGTCGCATACTGGCTGTTCGGGTAACCGCGCACCAGTTTGGAGAAGTCGTTGAAGGCATCGCGAGCGTGCTGCGGGTCGCGGTCGGAGCGATCGACGCCGAAGAAACCTTGCAGCGCACTGTCATCCAACGCCATATTTGTCAGACCACGCATATAAATGACGTAATCAATGTTAGGATGCGTAGGGTTCAGACGAACAAAGCGGTCGATTGCGGCTTGAGCCAGCGGCAGATCGGCATTTTTGTAATACGCATAAATCAGGTCCAGCTGTACCTGTTGGGAATAAGGGCCGAACGGATAGCGGTTATCCAACGCTTCCAGTTGCGTTATCGCCTGTTTCCAGTTACCGTCCTGCAGCTTTTGCTGGGCGGTCGCGTTGATTTCATTCGGCGGATTATCAGGCACCTCTTCCTTTGAGCCGGAGCTACGCACCCAAGCCCGGC
>NZ_JBJDNH010000060.1:0-22215 GCF_044900465.1 Klebsiella sp. NPDC088457
CTGCCTACGAGAGCTATCGGCTGGCCCGCCCGGACCTGGGTGCCGACGCTGACCAGCGCGCTTTGGTTATAGCCGTAAAGGCTCATATCGCCTTTACCGTGTTCAACGACCACCACCAGGCCGTAGCCCTGCAGCCAGTCGGCGAGGATCACCCGGCCATCGGCGATCGCCTTGACCTCGGTACCTTCAGACGCAGCGATAACCATCCCTTTCCAACGTAGTTCACCTTGCAGCTGTTCGCCATAACGATGCAGCAACGTCCCGCGTACCGGCCAGTAGGCCTGGCCCCGTGGCGAGCCCAGCCCGCCGGTACGGGACATCAGCGAACGCTCGCTTTCGGTGGGCTTGTAGGTGGTCCCTTTACGCGAGGCATCCTGCTGGCGATCGCGCACGGCCTGCGCTTCGCGGGCTTCCCGCTCGGCGCGAGCTTTCGCGGCGGCTTCGGCTTGCGCGATACGACCGCGCAGGCGCGATTCGTTGGCCCGCATTTCGCTCAGCTGCTGCTGGCCCTGCTGGATGGAGGATTCAAGACCGGAAAGGGTTTTCTTACGTTCGTTGCGCGCCTGCTCAAGTTTGGCCTGCTGCGCGCGCTGCTCGTAAACCAGCGTCTGCTGCTGGCTCTGTTTCTCTTCCAGCTCAGCCTTTTGCGCGGTGACCTCTTCGCGAGTCTGTTTTAGCTCGGCAATCGTCTCCTGGCGGGCCTGGTTGAGATAGCCGTAGTAGACCTGTATACGCTGATTACGCTCGCCTTCCTCGCCGCTGAGGATCATTTGCATCCCGGTATGCGGCCCCTGACGGAACGCGGCATCGAGCTGGGCGGACAGATTGCGCTCCTGGGAGGCGCGCTGACGTTCCAGCTTAGCGATAGACGCGTTCATCTCGTCAATCTGCTTGTTGAGCTGGGCCAGGGTGTTCTGGGTTTCACGCAGCGTGCGGGCCGCGGCGGAGATGGCCTCCTCCTGCGCTTTAAGCTGAGCAAGCAGAGAGGCGCGCTGTTGCTGCTGCTGCTGTATCGCCCGCTGTTTCGCGGCGATATCGGCCTGAATAGATTTAAGCTGGTCGCGATCGTCCGCCTGAGCGGGTGCGGCGCACAGCAATACGCCAGCGCTGAGCGCGCTGGCGTAAAGGACGGATCGCACTGCCGTTGCGATCCATGTATTTGAATAAGTCGCCTTTCCCCTCATGGGGAAGGATTATTCCACGATGAACAGCGGCTTGCCAGTCATCTCTTGCGGGATTTCCATTCCCATCAGCGACAGCATGGTTGGCGCGATGTCGGAAAGCTTGCCGCCTTTGGCCACTTTCACGCTTTTGTCGCCAACGTAGATCAGCGGTACCGGCAGGTTGGTGTGAGCGGTGTGGGCCTGACCAGTGGCCGGATCGCGCATCTGTTCCGCGTTGCCGTGATCGGCGGTGATCAGCAGCTGACCGCCGACGGATTCTACCGCTTTAGCGACCCGATCGATGCAGTTATCCAGCGTTTCAACGGCCTTAATCGCCGCTTCCATTACGCCGGTATGACCGACCATATCGCCGTTCGGGTAGTTACAGATAATGGTGTCGTACTCTCCGCCCTTGATCGCGGCCACCAGTTTTTCGGTCAGTTCGGCGGAGCTCATTTCCGGCTGCAGATCGTAGGTCGCGACTTTCGGCGAGTTGATCAGAATGCGCGCTTCGCCGCTGAACGGCTCTTCAACGCCGCCGTTGAAGAAGAAGGTGACGTGGGCGTATTTCTCGGTTTCGGAGATGCGCAGCTGGGTTTTGTCGTTTTTCGCCATCCACTCGCCGAAGGTGTTCACCAGCGAGGCCGGCGGGTAGGCGCAGGCGACGTTGATGTCGGCGGCGTATTCGGTCAGCATCACGAAGTCGAGTTTGACCGCCTTCTTCCGCGCGAAGCCATCGAAATCGGTATTCACGAAGGCGCGGGTGATTTCACGGGCGCGGTCGGCGCGGAAGTTCATGAAAATCAGCGCATCGCCATCTTCCATGGCGGCATCGGCCTGGCCTGCGGCACGAATCACGGTCGCTTTCACGAACTCGTCATTCTCATCACGAGCGTAGGCGGCCTGCAGACCCGCCACGGCGGTATCGGCCTGGAACTCGCCCTGCGCCAGAGTCATCAGGTCATACGCCTGCTCAACGCGATCCCAACGATTGTCGCGATCCATGGCGTAGTAGCGGCCGATAATCGAGGCCACGCGGCCTTTACCGAGAGCGGTAAATTTCTCTTCGAATTTGGCCAGCGAACTTTCCGCGCTGCGCGGCGGCGTGTCACGCCCATCGAGGAAGGCGTGCAGGTAGATTTTCTCCGCGCCGCGTTCGGCGGCCAGCTCCACCATCGCCATAATGTGGTCTTCGTGGCTGTGAACGCCGCCAGGCGACATCAGGCCCATGATATGCACGGCTTTGCCCGCGGCAACGGCTTTATCGACTGCAGCGGTCAGTACCGGGTTGGCGAAGAAGGTGCGTTCTTTGATTTCGACATCGAGACGGGTCAGATCCTGATAGACGATACGACCGGCGCCGAGGTTAACGTGGCCCACTTCAGAGTTACCCATCTGGCGGTCTGGCAGACCGACTTCAAGGCCAGAAGCATCGATCAGCGTATGGGGACGGTGTGCCCACAATGCGTCCATGACGGGCGTTTTCGCGCTATAGATCGCGTTATCCTGCTGCTCTTCGCGATAGCCATAGCCATCCAGAATGACCAGTACCATCGGTTTTTTAGAATTCGACATTGCAACAACCTCATGCTCAAAGACAGAAAATTTGCGTAATTTTACTACAGCTGAATCGATCAAAGCCCCGCTGAAGATCAAAGAAAGGGAGCGGAGAGGGGGGAGGGAAAGCGGCGTGGAGAGGATTTTTTCGTGACGCACCGCAGAAAATACATTACATCGCGCTCACTGGCTGTATTTGCCGCAATGCACAGGTATACTCCTTCCCTGGTTTTTTATCACTTAGTCGGGAGTTGTAACCCCCCATGCAAGAAATTATGCAATTCGTCGGCCGTCATCCCGTCCTGAGCATCGCGTGGATCGCGCTGCTGGTGGCGGTACTGTTCACCACCTTTAAAGGGCTGATGTCGAAAGTTAAAGTCATTACCCGTGGTGAAGCGACGCGTCTGATCAACAAAGAAGATGCCGTGGTCGTCGACCTGCGTCAGCGCGACGATTTCCGTAAAGGCCACATTGCCGGCTCCATCAACCTGCTGCCGAGCGATATCAAGGCAAATAACGTCGGTGAGTTGGAAAAGCACAAAGCGCAACCCATTATAGTGGTAGACGGTTCCGGTATGCAGGCGCAAGAGCCTGCCGGCTCGCTGAACAAAGCCGGATTCGAGAAGGTCTTTGTACTGAAAGAAGGCATCGCTGGCTGGAGCGGCGAAAACCTTCCGCTGGTACGCGGCAAATAATTTACCCCGCGTCTGTATGACGTAGCAGGGTCCCCCTTGCGGTCAGCCGCCGGGGGATCGCTCTGTCTGCGATGTAACATTCCCAGGGTAAAAAACAGGAGTAAAGTCATGGCCAATATTGATATCTACACCAAAGCGACCTGCCCGTTCTGCGTTCGCGCGAAAGCACTGCTGAACAGCAAAGGCGTAACCTTCAATGAACTGCCGATCGATGGCAATGCCGCGAAGCGTGAAGAGATGATTCAACGCAGCGGTCGGACGACGGTTCCGCAGATTTTTATTGATGAGCAGCACATTGGCGGCTGTGACGACTTGTATGCGCTTGATTCACGTGGTGGACTTGATCCCCTGCTGCGCTAATTTTGCGTCTACCCAGACCGGGTAGGCGTATTTAAGGACAACACGAAAGGGTTTTACTATGTCAGAACAAAACAGCACCGAAATGACTTTCCAGATTCAGCGTATCTATACCAAGGATATTTCCTTTGAAGCGCCGAATGCGCCGCAAGTTTTTCAGAAAGATTGGCAGCCGGAAGTTAAACTTGATCTGGATACGGCTTCCAGCCAGCTGGCTGAAGGCGTATACGAAGTGGTGCTGCGCGTAACCGTTACCGCTGCGCTGGGTGAAGAAACGGCATTCCTGTGCGAAGTCCAGCAGGGCGGTATCTTCTCCATCGACGGCATTGACGGCAACCAGATGGCGCATTGCCTCGGTGCATACTGCCCGAACATCCTGTTCCCGTATGCGCGTGAGTGCATTACCAGCCTGGTCTCCCGCGGTACCTTCCCGCAACTGAACCTTGCGCCAGTGAACTTCGATGCGCTGTTTATGAACTATCTGCAGCAGCAGGCTGGCGAAGGTGCCGAACAACATCAGGATGCCTGATGAACGCACTTAATGCTGCAATGACTGTGATCGGTGCCGGCTCATACGGCACCGCTCTTGCCATCACCCTGGCAAGAAATGGCCACCATGTTGTGCTCTGGGGCCATGACCCGAAACATATCGCGACGCTGCAACACGATCGCTGCAACGCCGCGTTCCTTCCTGATGTCCCGTTCCCTGATACGCTGCACCTGGAAAGCGACCTGTCGGCCGCGCTGGCTGCCAGCCGCGACATTCTGATCGTGGTGCCGAGCCATGTCTTCGGCGAGGTTCTGCGGCAGATTAAACCGCTGCTGCGCCCTGATGCGCGGCTGGTCTGGGCCACCAAAGGCCTCGAAGCGGAGACCGGTCGTTTGCTGCAGGACGTCGCGCGTGAAGCGCTGGGCGATGCTATCCCGCTGGCGGTGATTTCCGGCCCGACCTTTGCCAAAGAACTGGCGGCAGGGTTGCCGACGGCTATTTCTCTGGCGTCAACCGATCCGCAGTTTGCCGACGATCTGCAGCACTTGCTGCACTGTGGCAAAAGCTTCCGTGTCTATATCAACCCGGACTTTATCGGCGTTCAGCTCGGCGGGGCGGTGAAAAACGTCATTGCCATCGGCGCCGGGATGTCTGACGGTATCGGCTTTGGCGCCAATGCCCGTACGGCGCTGATTACCCGCGGCCTGGTTGAAATGTCTCGCCTCGGGACGGCGCTGGGCGCCGATCCGGAAACCTTTATGGGGATGGCGGGGCTGGGCGATCTGGTGCTGACCTGTACCGATAACCAATCGCGTAACCGCCGTTTTGGCATGATGCTCGGTGAGGGCATGGATGTGCAAAGCGCGCAGGATAAGATCGGTCAGGTGGTTGAAGGCTACCGCAATACCAGGGAAGTTCGCGTTCTGGCACAGCGTTTGGGTGTCGAAATGCCAATAACCGAGGAAATTTATCAGGTATTATATTGCGGAAAAATTGCGCGCGAGGCAGCATTGACGTTATTAGGCCGTGCACGCAAGGACGAGCGCAGCAATTAATCTTAAAGGAACCTTTGTCACCTCGATGACCCGGTCAGCGTAGAACTGGCCGGTCATTATGCTATCGCCTGGAGTCAGCAATGCCGTGTGAAGAACTGGATATGGTCTGGAATAATATTAAAGCCGAAGCCCGGGCTCTGGCCGACTGTGAGCCTATGCTCGCCAGTTTCTACCACGCAACGCTACTCAAGCACGAAAATCTGGGCAGCGCCCTGAGCTATATGCTGGCTAACAAACTGGCTTCTCCAATCATGCCCGCCATCGCCATTCGTGAAGTGGTGGAAGAGGCCTATGCCGCTGACCCGGAGATGATCGCCTCCGCCGCCTGTGATATCCAGGCCGTGCGCACCCGCGACCCGGCGGTAGATAAATACTCCACGCCGCTGCTGTACCTGAAAGGTTTCCACGCGCTGCAGGCCTATCGTATTGGCCACTGGCTGTGGAATCAGGGGCGCCGCGCGCTGGCGATTTTCCTGCAAAACCAGGTGTCGGTCTCCTTCCAGGTCGATATTCACCCGGCGGCGAAAATTGGCCGCGGGATCATGCTCGATCACGCTACCGGTATTGTTGTCGGGGAAACGGCGGTGATTGAGGACGACGTCTCGATTCTGCAATCGGTGACCCTCGGCGGTACCGGTAAAACCAGCGGCGACCGTCATCCGAAAATCCGTGAAGGGGTGATGATTGGCGCCGGTGCGAAAATCCTCGGCAATATCGAAGTTGGACGCGGCGCCAAAATCGGTGCCGGTTCCGTGGTGTTGCAGCCCGTACCGCCGCATACCACCGCGGCCGGGGTGCCGGCGCGTATCGTCGGTAAGCCAGAGAGCGACAAGCCGGCGATGGATATGGATCAGCACTTTAACGGCATCCACCATACGTTTGAGTACGGCGACGGGATCTAGAATCGGGTTATCCCGCGCGCTGCCGACATAGCCCGGATCAGGCGCAACGCGCCGCAATCCGGGAATAACCCGGGTTAACTGCGCAATACCGCGCCAGGGTATCCCAGCTGGCGCCAGGCCTCATACACCACCACCGACACCGCATTTGACAGGTTCATACTGCGGCTGTCCGGCATCATCGGAATCCGGATTTTCTGCTGCGGTGGCAGGGCATCAAGAATGCTGGCCGGCAGGCCGCGCGTTTCCGGGCCGAACATTAAAAAATCACCGTCCTGATAGCTGACCGCGCTGTGAGCCGGCGTCCCTTTGGTGGTCAGAGCGAACAGACGCTGTGGCCTGGCGCTTGCCACGAAGGCGGCATAGTCGTGATGGCGCTGAACGGCGGCGAATTCATGATAATCCAGCCCGGCGCGGCGCAGGCGCTTATCGTCCCAGGTGAAACCCATCGGCTCGATAATATGCAGGTTAAAACCGGTGTTGGCGCACAGGCGGATGATATTCCCGGTATTTGGCGGGATCTCTGGTTCGAATAGTACAATGTTCAGCATGCTGCCCTGTCTCATTAGGCTCTTAATCGCGCGGGCAGAATAGCAGATATTTGCCCGGCCCTCATCCCTGTGGGAGAGCGCCGGGCGGGCGGCTTACGCAGCGTTGCCCTGCGTAAGCGCATTGAAGGCGTGCAGCGCGTCGGCATTCTGCACCAGCGAATCGCGGCTGATGTCACTGATGGTTTTGGTTCCGGTCAGGGTCATGGCCACCTTCATCTCTTTCTCAATCAAATTCAGCAGGTTGGCTACGCCCTGCTTGCCGTGGGTGGCCAGCGCGTACAGATAGGCACGACCCAGCAGCACGCTGTCGGCGCCGAGGGCAATCATCCGCACCACGTCCAGGCCGTTGCGAATACCGCTATCGGCGAGAATCGTGATGTCGCCTTTCACCGCATCGGCGATCGCCGGTAAGGCGCGGGCGGAGGAGAGCACCCCGTCGAGCTGGCGACCGCCGTGGTTGGAAACCACGATCCCGTCGGCGCCGAAGCGTACGGCGTCGCGCGCATCCTGCGGATCGAGGATCCCTTTGATCACCATCGGGCCGTCCCAGAATTCGCGGATCCACTCAAGGTCTTTCCATGAAATAGATGGATCGAAGTTATTCGCCAGCCAGCCGATGTAATCCTCAAGCCCGGTAGGCTTGCCGAGATAGGCGGAGATATTACCGAGATCGTGCGGGCGGCCGTTTAAACCGACATCCCACGCCCACTGCGGGTGGGTCATCGCCTGCCAGTAGCGGCGCATGGCGGCATTCGGGCCGCTCATCCCGGAATGCGCGTCGCGATAGCGGGCGCCAGGCGTCGGCATATCGACGGTAAAGACCAGCGTGGAACAGCCGGCGGCTTTGGCGCGTTCCAGCGCATTGCGCATAAAGCCGCGGTCGCGCAGGACGTACAGCTGGAACCACATCGGGCGCTTGATGGTCGGGGCGACCTCTTCAATCGGGCAGACGGAAACGGTGGAGAGGGTAAACGGGATCCCTTTATCATCCGCCGCGCCTGCGGCCTGGACTTCGCCACGGCGGGCGTACATCCCGCACAGGCCGACCGGCGCCAGCGCCACCGGCATGGAGAGCTTCTCTTTGAACAGCGTGGTTTCCAGGCTCAGGTCCGACATATTCTTCAGTACCCGCTGGCGTAACGCCACATCGGACAGGTCTGCGACGTTGCGGCGCAGCGTATGTTCGGCATAGGCGCCGCCGTCGATATAGTGGAACAGGAACGGCGGCAGGATGCGCTGGGCGGCTGCGCGATAGTCGCTGGCGGCTGAAATAATCATCACGGGTTCTCCCTGGAATTTGCATGGTGGTCACCGGGCAGGCGGGTAATGCGCGCCTGGCGGGCCTGGTCTTCATCAAAATGTTTAATCGTGGCGTGCACAAAGCCTAAGTGCGCCATCATCGCCTGGCGCGCCCCTTCGGCATCGCCGGCGAAAATGGCCTCCATCACGGCCTGGTGCTGTTCGGTCAGGCGGGCGAAAACCGGCGGGACAAGGTACATCCGCTGGCGGCTCTGTTTGACCGAGGACTGTAAGAGGTCGAAAAAACCGCGCATGGTTTGCAGGAGCACCACGTTGTGTGAGGCTTCGGCGATTGCCAGGTGGAAGCGTACGTCGGCCTGGGAGGCCAGATCCGGGTCCTCGCTCTGGGTGGCTTCAAAGCACAGGCGAATACGCTCTTTTTCGGCATCGGTGGCCCGCATCGCCGCATGCCAGGCGGTACTGGCTTCGATGGCGTGGCGGGCTTCCAGAATATCAAAGCTGTAATCGGGGTCGTCGGCGAGCAGGGTCTTCAGCGGCTGCACAATATTCTGTTCTGACCACGCCTCATGCTGCCAGCGGACAAAGGTCCCGCCGCCGCGACGGCTGACCAACAGGCCTTCGTTAACCAGCATCGCCAGCGCTTCGCGCAGCGAGTTGCGCGACACGCCAAGCTGGGCGGCCAGCTGGCGCTCGGCGGGCAAACGCATGCCCGCCTCCAGCTTTTGTTCTTCAATCAGCGCCCGCACACGACGGGCAACATCGTCTGCAAGGCGCCGGGGCATCACTATCATGGGATCATCCAGGTTAAGACATAGGCCTGCAGGGTGGTGATGACGCCAACCATGCAGGTAAAGATCAGGCTGTGTTTCACGGTAAAGCGGAACAGATCCGACTCTTTGCCGACCAGGCCTACCGCCGCACAGGCGATGGCGATGGACTGCGGTGAAATCATTTTGCCGGTCACGCCACCGGTGGTATTGGCCGCCACCAGCAGGATATCGGAGACGCCGATTTGCTGCGCCGCGGTAGCCTGCAGCGCGGCGAACAGCGCGTTAGACGATGTATCCGAACCGGTCAGGAATACCCCCAGCCAACCGAGGAACGGCGAGAAGAAGGTAAACGCATGGCCGGTATGCGCCAGGGCGAGAGCCAGCGTCGATGACAGCCCGGAATAGTTAGAGATAAAGGCGAACGCCAGCACCATACCGATGGAGTAAATCGGCAGGGCCAGCTCTTTCATCGTGCTGCCAAAGGTCACCAGCGCATCTTTCGGTTTCATGCGCAGCCAGACTACGGACAGTATAGCCGCGAACAGGATGGCGGTACCGGTGGCAGATAGCCAGTCGAACTTATACACCGCCGCGTACGGCGTGGCCTCGCTCACCACCGGCGGCATGCGGGCGACCATCTTATCAAGGAACGGCACGGAGATATTGATGACGAAGTCATACATCGCCCCGCCCGGCGCAAACAGCGCTTTAAATGGCGGGATGCTCCATAAGGTGACGGTCGCGGTCAGGAACAGGAACGGCGACCATGCCCGAATCACCTGCCCGGCGGTGTAATGGGTGCGGGCGAGGGTCTGATCGACCTGGGCGGCGCCCATATCGCCGAAACGGAAAATACGCACCGGCTGCCAGCGTTTGAGGAACAGCGTCAGACAGACCAGCGACACCAGAGAGGAGATGATGTCCGGCAGTTCCGGGCCGAGGAAGTTAGAACTGAGGTACTGCGCGATGGCGAAGGAGCCGCCGGCAACCATGACCGCCGGCCAGGTCTCTTTGATCCCACGCCAGCCGTCCATGATCGCCATAATCCAGAACAGCACGATAATGGTCAGGAACGGTAGCTGGCGACCGACCATCTGGCCGATGGCGAAGCTATCGATACCGGTTACCTGACCGGCGACGAGGATAGGGATCCCCATCGCGCCGAAGGCCACCGGCGCGGTGTTAACAATCAGGCACAGTCCTGCCGCATACAGCGGGTTAAAGCCCAGTCCGACCAGCAGCGCGGCGGTGATGGCCACCGGGGCGCCAAAGCCCGCCGCCCCTTCGAGGAAAGCCCCGAAGGAGAAGCCAACGATCAGCATCTGCAGGCGCTGGTCCGGGGTAATCGAGAGAATCGACGAGCGGATAATGTCAAACTGCCCGGTTTTCACCGAGATTTTGTAGACAAATACCGCGGCGATAATAATCCAGGCGATAGGCCACAGGCCGTAAAAGAAGCCGTAGACTACCGAGGTCAGCGCGCGGTCGACCGGCATTTTATAGAACAGCAGCGCGACCGACAGCGCAATCGCCACGGTCCAGGTCGCTGCAATGTACCCTTTAAGTTTGAGCTTAATCAGGGCAAAAAAGAAAAACAGAATCGGTAACGATGCGATAAGACTTGAGAGCCAGATATTACCGGCCGGATCGTAATTTTGTTGCCAGAGGTTCATGCAGGTCTCCATCGGGCCATCAAGATGCGGTGCTGAGTCTGCGCTCCTTGCAGGTCACATCTTTTGTAAAACTGGCCCAGCCAAAATTCAGTTGTAGGATTAACGACAACGAATGGTTAACTAAATGTTATTGCCAGGCAATATGTCTGTGACCAAAAATGATGGATATGTGAACCGCTGGACGATCCAGGCGATAAGTGGTTGGGCCAATTAGAGTGGGATGCAGAGTCTCCCCTCTCCAGGCGGAGAGGGGAGGCAGATCAGAACGCGGTCTTAGAGAAACCGGTCATTTCTTTCAGGTTCATTTCGCGACCGAGGGCGGTCATCGGGTGCACAATCACCAGACCGCGAACGCTTTTTTTCAGCTTGCCCAGATCGGCCTGCTCTTTTTTCGTGATCGCGCGGCGATGCGGCAGGCCCATCAGCTTCTGCGCTTCTTTACTCAGCTTCTGACCCTGAACTTCGCGCAGGCGAATGATTTCGGCCTCGATGGTGGTTTTTTCTTTTTCCAGCTCGGCATACTTATCCGCAGCTTCAACCAGCGACAGGTCGGCCTGCTGGTGGCGGATGGCGTCGAGACGGTCGCTCAAACGCTTGATTTCATTCTTTTCGACTTCTTTCATGGTGACTTAATCTATTAATAAAGGGATTTTGACGACATATAGTATGTGCTGTGACGTCTGTTGTGGGTAGTTATTTATCAAAAACTCGCCGTTTTATCCGCCGAAGTTGCGGGGTCAATAAAATCTAATGATATGAATGTTAATAGTATTCTTGCTAAGAGTGCCCCGAATTTGATCTTTGTGAAGTCAGCCGTAAATTGAGCACGTTTTCCTCAACCCGGCGCCTTTTTTTGACTAATTCTTTACGGGATTATCCCCGAGAAGAGGAGGGCGTGATGGCAAAAATCGGTGACGGCGTACCGCGTATAATCGACAAGACGGTTGATTTTATGGCTTCAAGCCAGGCTTTTATGGAGTATTTGAAAAAATCCCCGCGTTTGCAGCATGTGCCACCGGAGATTCCGCAGAACAAAGAGGCGTTATTTTTGAATCGGCTGGAGTATTACCGGCAGCTTTACCGGCCAACCTGCGATCAGTCTGAACCTGAATCAGAACGTTGATTTCTGGAAGGCTTTTTTTAAGCTGATTCGGGAAATCAGCTCAGTCAGAGAAAGCATCATCGTTGAACGTACCACCTGCTGGTAGCGCAGTTTCTGCATTGCCAGCAGCTCCTCGTCGCTATCGTCAAACAGTGGCGCCGGCGGCAGGGCCGTCACGCAATGTAGCTCGCCGAAAGGGCCAAGAATCTCATCATCGGTAAAACTGTACTCATTTCCGTCATGGTTGAGTTCTTCGCGTAGGGCCATCAGCAGCTCGGCGTCTTCATATTCGGCGCGGCTAATCACCCCAAGGCCGTAAATCAGCTTCAGGCGTACGGAAAGGTCGCCCAGCGGGCCGTCGCCATCCAGCAAGGGCTCCACTGCGTATTTCACCGCGTAGTCATCTTTACGGAATACCTGAAGCACCAGGATATTGACCGCTTCCGTGAGTAATTCGACGGTCGCTATCAGGAAGCTTTGTACGGTTTTGCCAGCATTCAGACGCTCAAGCACGCGGTTTTCAAATGCCTGTGTTTCTTCCATTATTGCCTGCATATCTGACAGGAGTAGTAATGGGCGCGGTTCGTGCCGCGCCAGATCTTGCCTCATTTGGTGGCGTTATAGTCGTTAACGGCCTCCGCTACCACGGCGCTTGCTGCATCCAGACCAGAAATCTGTGCCAGCGCAGCCTGTGGGCCTTTCTCTGCAATCAGCGTCGCCAGCTCCTGCGCCTGCGGATCTTCTTCGCTGCGGAAGTGCATCGCCGCCGCAATCCCCTTCACCAGATTGGTGTGCGGCAGCGCGTATTCCAGCGTGCCCAGCAGCGGCTTGATCAGGCGATCGCCGGCGCTCAGCTTACGCAGCGGCTGGCGGCCAACGCGCTCAACGTCATCTTGCAGATACGGGTTCTCGAAACGACCAAGGATTTTCTGGATATAGGCAGCGTGCTTCTGCGCATCAAAGCCGTAGCGTTTGATCAGTACCGCACCGCTCTCTTCCATGGCCCCTTTAACCACGGTGCGAATTTTCTCATCGAGAATCGCGTCGCGAATCGTCTGGTGACCCGCCAGTTTTCCGAGGTAGGCGGTTATAGCATGTCCGGTGTTTAAGGTGAATAGCTTACGCTCGACAAATGCCATCAGGTTGTCAGTTAATTCCATTCCTGGGATATCGGGCAGCGCGCCTTTGAACTGGGTTTTATCGACGATCCACTCGCTGAAGGTTTCTACCGTCACTTCCAGCGGGTCGTGGGTCGCGGAGGCGGATGGCGGGACGATACGGTCCACGGCGGAATCAACGAAGCCGACGTTGGCTTCGACCCAGGCTTTGTCTTCGTCAGCCAGCGCGTTAAACACGTGGCCCTTCAGCTGCGTGGTGCCGCGCACCATGTTCTCGCAGGCGATAATGTTCAGCGGGGTTTCAACACCCTGCGCCTTACGCTTCGCCAGCCCTTTGGCGATCGCCGGGGCGATGCGCTCCAGCACGACCGGACCGACGGCGGTAGTGACCAGGTCAACGCTGGCAATCAGGTCAATCACTTCCTCGCCGATGCTGCTAACGGCGCTAACGCCGGAGACGGTGTCCACCTGCTCGTTTTCGCCGACGACGTGAACCTGATAGCTATGACGGGCATTCAGGGCATCAAGCACCACCTGATTGACATCGGCGAACGTTAAGGCGATCCCGGCGTCAGCCAGCAATTTGCCGATGAAGCCACGTCCGATATTACCTGCGCCAAAATGTAATGCATTCATAGTATTAACCTTCATTAATGTTTTTACCTGAGAGGGTTCGGGTGAGGGTGGGGCCCTTACCCGAACCCTCTCTCCCCGAATGAGGAGAGAGGGACGGTTTCCCCGGATGATGGCCTGAAGGCCTGATCCGGGCGATACGCTTACTTATTGCCTTTCAGCAGAGTCAGCACTTCATCTACGCTGGTGGTGTGCGTCAGACGTTCAATCACGGATTCATCATCCAGCGCGTTGGTCAGGCTGGTGATAACCTGAATATGCTCGTTGTTGCGGGCGGCGATACCAATGACCAGGCGGGCAATGTCATCTTCATCGTCACCGAAACGCACCCCTTGTGGGTACTGACAGAAGACCACACCGGTCTTGAGCACGCGGTCTTTTGCTTCAATGGTACCGTGTGGCACCGCGATGGACTCACCCAGGTAGGTCGAGGTCAGTTTTTCACGATCCAGCATCGCCTGCACGTATTCCGGCTCAACGTAACCACCTTTCACCAGCTGCTCACCGGCGAAGCGGATCGCCTCTTCTTTATTCGCCGCCTGGCGTCCAAGGAAGATGTTTTCCGCGCTCAGCTGGAACAGGTTGGTGTCCGGGGCATCGAAGCTGTCTTTCAGGCTGCCGCGAACCTTCTCTTCGTTATCCGTATGGCGCTGTGCGGCCACCAGACGCTCGGTCAGGTTGGTGTACAGGCCGCTGTCGAGGAAGTTGGTCAGCGAAATATGCTGGGCCTGCGGTACCTGGCGCATCGCACGCTCGGTCAGATCACGGTGGGTGATCACCAGGTCGACATCCGGCGGCAGGTTGTTAATCGCCGAGTTGGTGACGGAGATATTGCTCAGCCCGGCATCCTGTACTTTCTTACGCAGCACGCCGGCACCCATGGCGCTGGAACCCATACCGGCGTCACAGGCGACGATGATTTTGCGCACGTGGCTCAGGTCGTTAGCGACATCACCCGCGGCCAGCGGAGTGGCTGCGCCTTTGGATTCTGCTTTCATATCCTGCATGCGACGGGTCGCGGCATCGATATCATCTTCTTCTTTCACTTTGCTGGTTTTCAGCAGAATGGCGGAGACGACGAAGGAGACGGCCATTGCGGCGACAATCGCGGCGATGTTAGCGAAGTAAGCACCTTTCGGGGTCATCGCCAGTACGGCCAGGATGGAGCCTGGAGAGGCCGGAGAAACCAGACCGCCGTTGAGGATGGTCAGGGTGAATACGCCGGTCATACCGCCGAGGATAACCGCGAGAATCAGACGCGGGTTCATCAGCACGTACGGGAAGTAAATTTCGTGGATACCGCCCAGGAAGTGGATGATTGCAGCGCCGCCAGCGGACTGCTTGGCGTTACCGCGACCAAAGAACATGTACGCCAGCAGCACGCCCATACCCGGACCCGGGTTGGCTTCAATCAGGAAGAAGATTGATTTGCCCAGTTCGTGGGACTGCTGGATACCCAGCGGCGAGAAGATACCGTGGTTGATGGCGTTATTCAGGAACAGGATTTTCGCCGGTTCAACAAAGATCGACGCCAGCGGCAGCATGTCATGGACAACCATGAAGTTAACGCCCGCCGCCAGAATTTTGGACAGGACTTCAACCGCCGGGCCAATGCCGAGGAAGGCCAGAATCGCGAGGATCATCCCGATGATACCGGCGGAGAAGTTGTTTACCAGCATTTCAAAGCCGGACTTGATCTTACCGTCGACCCAGCCGTCAAAGCGTTTGATGGCCCAGCCGCCGAGAGGGCCGGCAATCATTGCGCCGAGGAACATCGGCATGTCCGCGCCGACGATGACGCCCATGGTGGTGATCGCGCCGACGACACCGCCGCGCTCGCCGCCAATCAGTTTACCGCCGGTATAACCGATCAACAGCGGTAACAGATAGGTAATCATTGGGCCGACCAGCTTCGCCAGCGTTTCGTTCGGCAACCACCCTGTTGGAATGAATAGCGCGGTGATGATACCCCACGCGATAAACGCGCCTATATTCGGCATCACCATATTGCTGAGGAATCGACCAAAGCTTTGCACCTTGATCTTGATATCGGATGACATAAAACACCCCTTCTTCTGTTTTGCTTATCGCGTAGGCTAAAAGCCTGAGGCTTGTTGTTAATGTGGCGGCAGAGGTAGCCGGACCCTGATTGATAATGCGAAATCTGGCACTGAATCGTTAAACTGTCCAGTCAGCGGGATTTTTTGTGATATATGTCACGTAAATGTAGGTGGTTGGTGGGTAAATATAGTGATCTGCATCACAAAACAATTGTGCAAAGAGCCTCCATCTGGAGAGATTCGCGCCTTTAATGCTGTTTTGTGTGATAAACGTCACAAAATTGTGACCGATATTAATTATTTATATGTGATGTTAATCACAAAATATTTCAGCTGATTTTTCCACATGTGATCTCCGGCAGGTTCTGCCGCGCGATATGCTCCGCTTGCTGGCCGACATCGTGAATACTTATACGACCCTCTGCGCGGTGAACTCTCCTCTGCCTTTTGCCTGCGCCTGAACCATACTTACCTTTTTGTTGGCAAAAGGAGCAGGCAATGAAACTGATCGGCAGCTATACCAGTCCCTTTGTGCGCAAAATTTCCGTCATCCTGCTGGAAAAAGAGATTCCTTTCGAGTTTGTTAACGAGTTCCCCTACAACGATGTCAACGGTGTCGCGAAATTTAACCCGCTTGGTAAAGTGCCGGCGCTGGTCACCGACGACGGCGAATGCTGGTACGGCTCGCCAGTCATTGCCCAATATCTTGAACTGCTTGATGTCACGCCGGCGATGGTGCCGTCCGAGGCGAAAGCGGCGCTGAAAGTGCGTCAGTTCGAAGCGCTGGCCGACGGCGTGATGGAAGCGGCGCAGGCGCTGGTGCGTGAAAAGGCTCGTCCGGCGGCGCAGCAGTCGGAAGGCGAACTGCTGCGCCAGCGTGAGAAGGTGGCCCGCGGCCTGGATGCGCTGGAGGCGAATATTGTCAACGGTAGCCTGCGCCCCGGTGAGGTCAACCTGGCGACGATTTCCGCGGCCTGCGCGATTGCTTATCTCAACTTTCGCCGCGTGGCGCCAGGCTGGTGTGCGACGCGCCCTCAGCTGATCAAACTGGTTGAGTCGCTCTTTCAGCGTCCCAGCTTTGCCCGTACAGAACCGCCAAGGACTTGACCCAGGCCGGTAACAGTTTCCGCCCGGAGGCGTTACAATCGCCGCTGATTGTTGACTCCCTCTCCCGTCGGGAGGGGGGAAAATAACTTACCGCCAGGTCCATTCATGACTACCGATATTCGTGCGCTTTATACCCGGCTTCCGGCCACCGATCGTTTGCTCCGCGACCCCGCTTTTTCTGCTGTGTTGGCCCAATATGGTCACGCCCAGGTGGTGGCGCTGCTGCGCCAGATGCTTGATGAAGCCCGGCAGCACATTCGCCAGATTCAGGCGCTACCGGCCTGGTGCGACGACTGGCCCGCGGAAACCGGGCGGCGCCTGGCGCAGACCCGGCACAGCGCACTGCGTCCGGTTTTTAATCTGACCGGGACGGTGTTGCACACTAACCTGGGACGCGCGATTCAGGCTGAAGCGGCGGTTGACGCGGTAGCGCAGGCGATGCGCGCGCCGGTGACGCTCGAGTACAGCCTGGATGATGGCGGGCGGGGGCATCGCGATCGGGCGCTGGCGGAGCTGCTGTGCCGTATCACCGGTGCTGAAGATGCCTGCATCGTTAACAACAACGCGGCGGCGGTGCTGTTGATGCTGGCGGCAACGGCCAACGGTAAAGAAGTGGTGCTCTCGCGCGGCGAGCTGGTGGAGATCGGCGGCGCGTTCCGGATCCCCGATGTGATGCGCCAGGCGGGCTGCCTCCTGCACGAAGTCGGCACCACCAACCGCACCCACGCCAAAGATTATCGCCAGGCCGTGAATGACCATACCGGACTGTTGATGAAGGTCCACACCAGCAACTACAGCATTGAGGGCTTCACCAAAGCGGTGGATGAGGCGGAGCTGGCGGCGATTGGCCGCGAGTCAGGTATTCCGGTGGTGGTCGATCTGGGCAGCGGTTCGCTGGTTGATTTGAGCGAGTACGGCCTGCCGAAAGAGCCGATGCCGCAGGAGATGATCGCCGCGGGCGTCAGCCTGGTGAGCTTCTCCGGAGATAAGCTGCTGGGCGGTCCGCAGGCGGGGATTATCGTCGGTGAGAAAGCGATGATTGCCCGTCTGCAGCAGCATCCGCTTAAGCGTGCGCTGCGCGCCGATAAAATGACGCTGGCGGCGCTGGAAGCCACTTTGCGCCTGTATCTGCACCCGGAAACGCTGGCCGAGCGCCTGCCGACCCTGCGTCTGCTGACCCGTACGGCCGAGGCGATTCACGCGCAGGCGACGCGTCTGCAGCCGCCGCTGGCCGCCCATTACGCAGAGTTTGATGTCCGGGTTGAGCCGTGTCAGTCGCAGATCGGCAGCGGTTCCTTACCGGTTGACCGGCTGCCGGGAGCGGCGCTGACCTTTACGCCGCGCGATGGTCGTGGCAGTCAGCTGGAGGCGCTGGCGGCCCGCTGGCGTGGGCTGACGATCCCGATTATCGGACGTATTTACGATGGGCGTCTGTGGCTGGACTTGCGCTGTCTTGAAGATGAATCCCGGTTTATGGAGATGTTATTACAATGATTATTGCCACCGCCGGACACGTTGACCATGGTAAAACCACGCTGTTGCAGGCGCTCACCGGCGTGAATGCCGACCGGCTGCCGGAAGAGAAATCGCGCGGCATGACCATCGATCTGGGGTACGCCTACTGGCCGCAGCCCGACGGTCGCGTGCTGGGGTTTATCGACGTGCCCGGCCATGAAAAGTTTTTGTCTAATATGCTGGCAGGCGTAGGGGGGATTGACCATGCGCTGCTGGTGGTGGCCTGCGATGATGGCGTAATGGCGCAGACCCGCGAGCATCTGGCGATCCTGCAGCTGACGGGAAACCCGTCGCTGACGGTGGCGCTAACGAAAACCGATCGCGTCGATACGGCGCGGGTGAGCGAGGTCCATGCCGATGTTGAAGCGGCGCTGGCCGAATTGGGTTTTACCGATGTCACGCTGTTTGCCACTGCGGCGACGGAAAACCGCGGGATTGGCGAGCTGCGTGACCATCTGCTGCAGTTGCCTGAACGTGCGCATCCGCAGCATCAGCGCTTTCGTCTGGCTATCGATCGCGCTTTTACCGTCAAAGGGGCGGGTCTGGTGGTCACCGGTACCGCGCTCAGCGGTGAAGTGAAGGTGGGGGAGACGCTGTGGCTGACCGGCGTCGACAAGCCGATGCGCGTGCGCGGTCTGCATGCGCAAAATCAGCCGGTAGATCAGGCCTGGGCCGGGCAACGCATCGCGCTGAATATCGTCGGCGATGCGCAAAAAGAGGCGCTGAGCCGCGGCGACTGGCTGTTATCTGCGCAACCTCCCGAACCGTCGGAGCGGGTGATTGTTGAACTGCAATGCCATACGCCGCTGACGCAATGGCAGTCATTACATATCCATCATGCGGCCAGCCATATTACCGGGCGCGTCTCGTTGCTGGAGGGCAATTTCGCCGAGCTGGTGCTGGATACCCCGCTGTGGCTGGCGGATAACGATCGTCTGGTGCTGCGCGATATCTCCGCTCGCGTCACCCTGGCGGGGGCTCGCGTATTGACGCTGAACCCGCCGCGTCGCGGTAAACGTAAAGCGGCGTATCTGCAGTGGCTACATGCCCTGGCGACGGCTACCGATGATGCCCTGGCGCTGGAGACGCATCTGCAACGCGATGCGGTGCGCCTGAGTGAATTTGCCTGGGCGCGCCAGCTGAGCGAAGACGGTCTCGCGACATTGATCGGCAAGGCCGGTTATCTGCAGGCCGGTAATAGCGTGCTCAGCGCGCCGCTGGCGGCTTGCTGGCAGGGCAAATTACTCGATGCGCTGTCACGCTATCACGATCGGCATCGCGATGAGCCGGGGCCGGGCCGTGAACGGCTGCGGCGTATTGCGCTGCCGATGGAGGACGAGGCGTTGGTGCTACTGCTGATCGAGCAGATGCG
Organism: Klebsiella sp. NPDC088457; assembly: GCF_044900465.1. Classification (NCBI taxonomy): domain Bacteria; kingdom Pseudomonadati; phylum Pseudomonadota; class Gammaproteobacteria; order Enterobacterales; family Enterobacteriaceae; genus Klebsiella; species Klebsiella sp. NPDC088457. The sequence continues at coordinate 19,378 of NZ_JBJDNH010000060.1, forward strand.
CGCCAGCGGGACGATCCTCAGTCATCACGGCTGGCTCCATCTGCCGGAACACAAGGCGGCTTTTACCGATGAGCAGCAGGCCATCTGGCTACAGGTTGCCGGGCTGTTTGCCGATGAGCCCTGGTGGGTGCGCGATCTGGCGAAAGAGGCCGGCGTCGAAGAGTCGTTGATGCGCGCGGTACTGCGCCAGGCGGCGCAGCAGGGCATGATTACTGCGATCGTCAAAGATCGTTATTACCGTAACGATCGGATCGTGGCGTTTGCCAGAATGATCCGCGAGCTGGACCAGCTGCGCGGTTCAACCTGCGCGGCAGACTTCCGCGATACGCTGAACGTCGGGCGTAAGCTGGCGATTCAAATCCTCGAGTACTTCGACCGGATTGGTTTTACCCGCCGTCGTGGAAATGATCATCTGCTGCGCGATGGCCTGCTGTTCCCCGACAAAGACAGCGCGTGATAAGACGCAACACGGCCTCGTCGGGCCCGGGCAGTACGTGACCGTACTGCCCATTAGCCCCGCTCGTTATTGCGCACCCGGCGGATTGGCGTATGCGTTTGTTCCTCACGAGGCTACGGGCGATTATTGCCCGTAGTAGGCATTTTTCCCATGCTTGCGCAGATAATGCTTATCGAGCAATTCTGGCTGCATGTCCGGCAGTCGCGGAGTCAGCTGGCGGGAGAATAGCCCCATGTAGGCGCACTCTTCCAGTACTACGGCGTTGTGTACCGCATCAGCGGCATCTTTCCCCCAGGCAAACGGCCCATGCGAATGAACCAGCACCGCGGGTACCTGCTGCGGGTCGAGGCCCCGTTCTTCAAAGGTTTTAATGATCACCTCGCCGGTTTGATATTCATATTCACCCTGAATTTCCGCTGGCGTCATCAGGCGAGTACAGGGGATAGCACCGTAAAAATAGTCGGCGTGTGTGGTGCCCCATGCGGGGAGATCGAGTCCCGCCTGTGACCAGATTGTCGCATGGCGGGAATGGGTATGGACGATCCCGCCGATTTGCGGATAGCGGCGGTATAACGCCAGATGGGTTGGGGTATCGGAGGAGGGTTTTTTACTCCCTTCCACCACTTTACCGCTGGCAATATCCACCACCACCATATCGTCAGCGGTCATTACCGTATACTCGACGCCGGAAGGCTTGATCACCATCAGCCTGCGTGTTTCGTCTACTGCGCTGACGTTACCCCAGGTAAACGTCACCAGTCGATGTTCCGGGAGCGCCAGGTTGGCCGCTAGCACCTCGGCTTTTAGCTGTTCTAACATGTGAATCCTCCTTCCTGCATACGCGCTTCAATCCAACGTCGTGCCTGGATAATTTCCAGAACCGGCTCACTGGCTTTCTCGGTCCACATTTCAATCAGAAATGAGCCGCGGTAGTTCAGTTGGTGTAGCGTTTTAAAAATACCGACAAAGTCGACACATCCTTCGCCAAACGGCACGTCGCGAAATTGTCCGGGGCTTTGTGCCGTGACAGGCTGGGTGTCTTTGAGGTGGATCGCGGCGATGCGGTCGATACCCAGCTTCAGTTCGGCGGTGACGTCATTCCCCCAGGCGCTAAGGTTGCCCACATCCGGATAGACGGTGAACCACGGCGATGAAAGCATTGCATCCCATTTTTTCCATTTGCTGATGGAGTTCATAAAGGCGGTATCCATGATTTCTACCGCCAGCATCACCTGCGCGGCCGCGGCTTGCTCCACCGCCCACGCCAGTCCCTCGGCAAAACGCTGTTGAGTGCCTTCGTCGTGCTCCTCGTAATAGACGTCATACCCTGCCAGCTGGATCGTACGGATGCCCAGATCGCGTGCCAGACGAATAGATTTGGTCATAATCTCACGCGCCCGCTCGCGTATTGCCCGGTCGCGGCTGCCAAAAGGGAAACGGCGGTGGGCGGACAGGCACATTGATGGGATCGAAACGCCAGTTTCCAGCATGGCGGTTACCAGCGATGCGCGTTGTGCGGGACTCCAGTCCAGGCGCGACAGGCGTTCGTCGGTCTCATCCACCGACATTTCAACAAAATCAAAACCGCAGCTTTTCGCCAGCACCAGTCGCTCCGGCCAACTGAGATCTTTCGCCAACGCTTTCTCATAAATGCCTAACGGATGATTACGCATGGTGTACTCCCCAGATGGCATCGATTTGTGCGTGAAACCCGGCGGCGGCTCGCGCCGGATGGGGCGCATCTGCCAGCGCGCGTCCGGCAATAAATGCTTTCACATTGATATCTTTGAACAGCGGCAGATCCTCCGGGATAATGCCGCCGGTGATCGACAGCTCCAGACCGATATCGGAAAGCGCCTTCATGCGCGCCAGATCCGCATCCCCCCACTGCTGCCCGCTGGCCTGGGCATCGCGTCCGCGATGGTAAATCGCCTGATGGACGCCGGTACGGTACCAGGCGCGGGCGTCATCCAGCGTCCAGTTGCCAAACAGCTCTATCTGAATTTCGCCCCCGCAGGATTGCGCAACGGCGTGACCTTTCTCTACCGTGGCGAGCGGCGCGGCACAGATAATGGTCATCCAGTTGGCGCCGGCGGAAAATGCCTGCTGCGCCAGCGTTTCACCGGCATCAGCGACTTTCCAGTCGGCGACGATGATCTTCTCCGGACACTGGGCGCGCAGGGCTTTAACCGCGCTAAGCCCTTCGGTTAAACAGAGGATGGTACCCGCCTCGATGATATCGACGTGCGCCTGTAGCAGGGCGACATCACGTTGCGCTGCCTGAAGGCTGGTGTGGTCGAGCGCCAGTTGCAGTAATGGTTGGCTCATAATGCGTGCTCCTTAATACGGGCGTGATAGCCCTGTAGTGCTTCAATCAAATC
>NZ_JBJDNH010000061.1:0-21646 GCF_044900465.1 Klebsiella sp. NPDC088457
TTCTTCAGGAATGCATCCCTGACCCCGAGCTTGGGAAAGGGGATTTCATGCCTAAGAGATGCGAGTGCGATTAAGGGCATTACAGAGCCACTTCCAGAGGTGGCTCGATAATGTCACAACGAGGTAATCCATATGCGCACTACTGGAATCCTAATGGCGGAAATTACGCTTCGCCCATATATGAAGCCGCTGCTCATCCTTTCAGTGCTTTTGCGCTGGGGCTGGCTCACTAAGAAGTGTATCCGGATCACCCCTGTAATTGGCAAACAGGCGTAAATATAAAGTTCTGCAAATGGTGTCATCAAAGCGCCATTGACAGAGTTTTATATAAGTTCGCAGACGCGGTGGTCTCGAAATTGCCGGGGAGGTATCAAAGTAAACCAGAGGATTATTCTGTATGGCTGAAAATGACAACCGCAGGCCATACCCTCCCGTCAACTTCACTGGCGAAAGCTGGTTGCCATATACCCGGCTGATTCCTGCCACAGAAATCGGCGAATGGGTTAACCAGAACATCCTCTCCGAAGGCGGACGAATCCATAACCCTGACCATACGCACTTGCTTGACGCTGATGTCGCGTTTATGTGGGCCTCTGGCTCATTCGCCAAAAGCGGCCGCATTGTGCTGGGTCAGTGTGAACAGGTAATGATGCGCGCCGGCGGCTGGCAAAAAGCCAGAATGGAGCAGCAGATGCATGAATGGTTCGGTCGCATCCCGAAGTTCATTATCACCCTGGCTGCCGACTACTGCGAGCAATGCAACGATATAGAGTTCTGCGCCCTGGTTGAGCATGAGCTCTATCACATAGCCCAGGCTACCGATGACTATGGCGCGCCGAAGTTCAACAAAGAGACCGGAATGCCGGTGCTTAAACTTCGCGGCCATGACGTCGAGGAGTTCGTCGGAGTGGTCCGGCGTTACGGCGCCAGCAAAGACGTGCAGGAAATGGTTGATGCGGCGAACAGGCGGCGGAGGTTGCTCATATCGATGTTGCCAGAGCGTGCGGGACTTGCATGCTGAAACTGGCATAAATTTGGAATGCTTTGGAAGGATGGTGATTTATGGCTGCACTAAAACCAGAAGTGAAAGCCTTCATCATTCAGATGCTTGCATGCTATGACACCCTGTCGATTGTGGTAGATGCCGTCCAAAAAACTTTCGGGATAAAAGTTACTCCTCAGCAAGTCGAATCACACGATCCGACGAAGGTTAGCGGCAAGGGATTGGCTAAGAAATGGGTGGACCTTTTCAATGCAACCCGTGACCGCTTTCTCAACGAAATCTCCGACATCCCGATCGCTAACAAGGCCTATCGCCTGCGCGTTCTGCAGCGAATGTCGACGACTGCCGAGAACATGAAGAACATCGGCATGACGGCGCAATTACTGGAGCAGGCGGCTAAAGAGGTTGGCGAAGCGTACAGCAACAAGCAAAAGGTCGAGCATACCAGCCCTGACGGCAGTATGACGCCGCGGCCAACGACGATCAGACTGGTAGGGGTAGAGCCAACAAATGGAAAGTCAGGTTGACCTACAAATTCCGGCGAAACTCGTTCCCGTATTCGCGACAGAAGGCATTCGCTATCGTGGCGCGCATGGCGGTCGTGGTTCGGCAAAGACGCGTACATTTGCGCTGATGAGCGCAGTTAAAGCGTACCAGGCAGCAGAAAGCGGATTGAGCGGCGTTATCCTTTGCGCGCGCGAGTTTATGAACTCCCTCGAAGAGTCGTCGATGGAGGAAGTTAAACAGGCGATAAGGTCAGTACCGTGGCTTGATGATTACTTCGATATTGGCGAAAAGTACATTCGCACCAAAAATCGCAATGTCAGCTATGTGTTCTGCGGCCTGCGCCACAACCTAGACAGCATAAAATCCAAGGCCCGCATTCTGGTTGCCTGGGTCGATGAGGCTGAGTCGGTATCGGCGACGGCCTGGAAGAAGCTGCGCCCGACGGTGCGTGAGCCAGGCTCTGAAATCTGGGTGACATGGAACCCGGAGAAAGACGGTAGCGCAACTGACAAGCTCTTCAGAAAGAACCCGCCGAAAAGCTCGATGATTGTCGAGATGAATTACAGCGACAATCCGTGGTTCCCGGAAGTGCTCGAAGAAGAACGCCTAGAAGACCTGGAAAACCTCGATTACGCCGATTATGCGTGGATTTGGGAAGGCGCTTATCTGGAGAACTCCGATAAGCAGGTGCTGGCGAATAAATACGTCGTGCAGAGCTTTGCTGATGACCTGTGGCAGAAAGCTGAACGGTTGCTGTTTGGTGCCGACTTCGGCTTTGCGAAAGACCCCAGCACGCTCATTCGCATGTTCATCCTCGAAAGCAACCTCTACATCGAATACGAAGCCTATGGCAATGGTGTGGAGCTCGACGATATGTGGAAGTTCTACGCTGGCAAAACCGATGCCACGACGAAACAGCTTGAAGACTGGAAGGTCACCGACGAAGCGAAATTCCCCGGCATCCCTGAAGCGCGTAAATGGCCCATCAAAGCCGATAACTCGCGACCGGAAACCATCAGCCATATCAAGGGGCAGGGCTTCAATATTGCGGCCGCCCAGAAATGGCAGGGTAGTGTTGAGGACGGCATAACCTGCCTGAGAGGATTCAAGAAAATCATCATCCATCCACGCTGCAAAGAGACTGCGAAAGAGGCTCGGCTCTACTCGTACAAAACTGACCGCACCACAGGTGAAGTCTTGCCGGTTATCGAGGACAAGAACAACCACTGCTGGGATGGCGTCCGCTACGGTCTGGATGGGTACATCAAGCGCAAGCCTCAGTCGATGGGGATGATGATTCCTAAGCGCCTTCGCTAATCAAACGGACAAACCATGACTGACAAATTAACTCTCGCCGTCAACCATGCGTTGAACGATGCGCGGATGGCGCGCGCCCGTATGGGGCTGCTGGCTCCGACTATGGGGCTGGACAATAAACGCAGCTCTGCATGGTGTGAATACGGATTCCCTGAGCAGATCACCTACGACAATCTCTACTCTCTGTACCGGCGCGGTGGGATTGCTCATGGCGCGGTAGAAAAGCTTATCGGTAAATGCTGGCAGACAAATCCGGAGATTATCGAGGGTGACGCCGACGACGAAAGCGAAGATGAAACCGCGTGGGAAAGAAAGACCAAACAGGTATTCAACAATCGATTCTGGCGCTCGTTTTCTGAGGCAGACCGGCGTCGCCTGGTAGGGCGGTATTCCGGTATTCTGCTGCACATTCGCGACAACCAGGACTGGAACCAACCGGTTACTCGCGGCCGTGGACTGGATAAAGTTACCGTCGCCTGGGCAGGCTCTCTGACTGTCGGGGAGTGGGATACGGGCCTCAACTCGAAGACCTACGGTCAACCGAAGATGTGGCAGTACGCCGAACGCCTGCCGAATGGTTCAGGCCGCCGCGTCAATATCCACCCCGATCGCGTTTTCATCCTGGGCGATTACTCAGACGACGCTATCGGCTTTCTTGAGCCCGCATATAATGCCTTTGTCAGCCTGGAAAAAGTCGAAGGCGGTTCCGGTGAATCATTCCTCAAGAACGCGGCCCGTCAGCTCAGCATTAACTTTGATAAAGAAGCCAGGCTTGAAGAGATAGCAAAAGCTTACGGTGTGGACTATAGCGAGCTAAACGAAATATATGATCGCGTCGCCCGTGAGATGAATATCGGGAATGATTCTGTTCTCATCACGCAAGGGGCGAACGTTGCTCCTATCGTAGCTGCGGTATCTGACCCGTCCCCGACCTATAACGTTAACCTGCAAACCGCCGCTGCCGGGGTAGATATCCCAACACGCATCCTGGTTGGTAATCAGCAAGCTGAACGCTCCAGCACCGAAGACCAGAAATATTTCAATTCTCGCTGTCAGTCGCGACGCGTAGACCTCGCTTTCGAGATAGAGGACTTCTGCGACAAACTGATTGACCTGAATATTATCGACTCTGTCAGCTTGAAAACTGTTATCTGGGATGACCTGAACGAGCAGAGCGGCGCGGAAAAACTCGCTAACGCCAAAGTAATGGGAGAGGTTAACCAGACCATGCAGGGCAGCGGCGAGAATCCTGCGTTCAGTCGCGAGGAAATTCGCACGGCCGCCGGTTACGAAAATGACGACGAAGAGCCGCTAGGAGAAGAGGATGGCAGCGAAGAAGACGAAGCCGCCGATTCTACCGCGTAACTATCAGGACCCGACCGGCGCCGATGCGCTGGAGCGGCGGGCGATGAAAGACTTCGCCAGGCGGATGAATAAAATCAGCAAGGCGTACAGATCAGCGCTCGACAAAATACCTTCCTCCCTCGCAGTAAACGCCAGATACGAATACCAGTTAAACCCAACGCTACTCTCCATCATCCTGAACGATGCCAGCTACCTGGTAGACCAGGTTTTGCTTGAGGGTAACGAGTACGGCTTGTGGTTTTACGAGTATGTCGATCTGGCTGCAGAGAAAGGAACGGGGCAATCGTTCGTCAACCTGAGCCAGCAGTCAGCGGCATATGCATCAGGTCGTGAATCTCTTGCGTCAATCCTTGCGAGCGAGCCCTACCAGCTCAGGATGGCTCTTGTTCACGCTCGCATGTTCGAGGAAATGAAAGGGCTTACCGCTGAAGTTAAGCGCGATATGGCGCGGGTGCTGACGGATGGTGTGGGTCGGGGTCTCAACCCGAGAGAAGTTGCTCGAAACCTGACTGAGCAAGTCGGTATCGAGAAGCGACGGGCTCACCGGATGGCGCGAACCGAAGTCACTACTGCGTTACGACGGGCCAAATGGGATGAGGACAACGAGGCGCAGGAGCTCTACGGACTGAAAACCCGCCTACTTCATATTTCAGCGCTGTCCCCGACAACTCGCCAGACACATGCGGCAAGGCACGCTCACCTGTATACCAACGAAGAAGTTCGCGAATGGTACGCACAGGGAGCGAACAGTATTAACTGCAAATGCACTCAACAATCTGTGCTCGTAGATGACAAGGGCGACCCGGTTTATCCAGATACCATCACCAAACTCAAACAGGAATACAAAACGATGCAGGCGCGCGGTTATGCCTGGTCTAAGGGGTAACTCATGCCTATTCAGGTAAACATCACTACCAGGGTAAACAGCCAGTCAATCCGTCGAGAAACCTACAACGGTCGCGACCACCTGGTGCTCCCCAGCTACACGCTGCCAGCTAACGTAGTTATGAATGGCGTGCTGTACACGGAAGATGAAATCAATGCCCATTATCAGGGGCTTGAAGGCACGCTGGCACCGCTAGGTCATCCTCAGGTTAATGGCCAGTTCGTATCTGCATTCTCTCCGGAGGGGATTAATGCAGGACATATCGGCGCATGGAATCGCAACGTTAAGAAGTCCGGTAATCGCATTTACCTTGAAAAGTGGGTTGATGTCGCCCGCGCAGAGGAATCAGAGGGTGGGCGTGAATTGCTTGAACGAGTCGAAGCCATTGAGCGCGGCGATGACGTTCCGCCGATTCATACCAGCGTGGCTGCTTTCCTCGACCAGCTTGAACCGAACGAGCAGCAGCGTGCTACCGGGGCCGAGTGGGTAGCGAAGATCCACAGCATGGACCATGACGCGATTCTCCTGCACGAAGTCGGAGCGGCCACTCCAGAGCAAGGGGTTGGCCTGATGGTTAACGCTGACATGGCGCAGCCGCTGAAAGCAAATTCTGGAGCGCTGGTAGGTGAATCTTACCGGGAGCGCGAGCAGCGCCTTGATCGGGCAGCCAAAGCCAAGTTTGCGCCGGGATCAGATGAATACGCATGGATTGCAGACTTCACTGATTCTCAGGCGGTGGTTATCCGCAACGGCGGCAAGGCTGAGGTTTACGGCTATTCCACTGAGGGTGGGAAAATCACCTTTGATGACACAGGAACTGCAGTGCAGCGGCAGGAGTCTTGGGTGGCTGTCGTTGCCAACAAGTTTAAATCCATTTTCACACCGCAGGAGCATCCTGCACCAAACCACAAAACGGAGGGCGACATGCCTTTAACCACTGAAGAGAAACAAGAGCTGATCAGCGAAATCGGTAAAGGTCTGGCCGCCAACTTCGCAGAGGCATTTAAGCCACTGACAGAAAAGGTCGACGCACTGCAGGCCAATCACAACAAACTCGCGGAAACTCTGACCGCTAACTCCCGCGCCGAAGAGAAAACGAAGCGTGAAGCGGTTGCGAAGGTCCACGGCGAAATCGTGGCTAACGCGCTTTCAGGCGAAGCGCTGGATGCGATGTTCAAATCGCTGGGTGAAGCCGCGGCCCTCGGTACTAACGCAGGTCAGCAGCATAAAGAAACCGGTGCGCCGGCAGCTGATGAACATTTCAAATAAGGAGCCACAATAATGGCACGTTATCGTCGCGTTAATATCGACGGTCAGTCTCTGTACAAGACCGAAACCAAACTCGCCGCCACCGCACTCCTTCCTGGCACCGCGGCGGTAATCAACTCTTCTGGAGCCTTTGCTCAGGCAGCAGCTCTAACTGGCCGCCTCTATATCATCGACTGCGCTTATCACCAGGGTCTTGGCATCCGTGATGCGGTGCCTGCCGGTGACTCTGCTGTGGGTAACTACGTAGAAGAGGGGCGGGAACTGGCTTTGCTCTGCGCGCCTGGTGCGTACAAGAAAGACAGCCCGATCAAGCTCGGCTCAAATGGGCAGTTCACCCTGGCAACCGCTGACACTGATTCGGTGATTGGCTACAGCCAGGATGAATTCACCATTGCTGCCAGCACTACCGAATTTATCCGCGTGCGCATGCGCGTTGGCACCGTGGCCGCTGCTGGCGAATAACAAAAGGATAACTGAATATGTATTTCTCCAAAGAGACGCTGGCGACTAACTCCCGCCTTGGTGGTCACTGGAACGAGCTGTGGGCTAACCGCAATATGTGGAACCTTCAGAACGATGCCATTATTGCCGCTAACCGCGCAATTATGACCCCGGACATGCTGGCCTGTAATGCCGTAGGCGGTTTTACTCGCGACTTCTGGGCTGAGATTGACCGCCAGGTTCTGCAACTGCGCGATCAGGAAGTTGGTATTGAGATCGTCAATGACCTGATCGGTGTGCAGACTGTCCTTTCTGTAGGCAAAACCGCGAAGCTGTATAGCGTCGTCGGCGATATCGCTGATGATGTTTCTGTTAGCATTGATGGTCAGGCTCCGTTCTCCTTCGACCATACCGAGTATGCAAGCGATGGCGACCCGATCCCGGTATTTACTGCCGGTTACGGTGTGAACTGGCGTCATGCTGCAGGTCTGAACTCTGTCGGCATTGACCTGGTGCTTGATTCGCAGATGGCGAAGATGCGCAAATTCAACCAGAAACGGGTCAGCTACTACCTGAACGGCGATGCCAACATTCAGGTTCAGTCTTATCCGGCGCAGGGCATCAAAAACCACCGCAACACCAAAAAGCTGAACCTGGGCTCAGGCGCCGGCGGCGCGAACATCGACCTGACCACTGCAGATATGGCGGCCCTGTTCACCTTCTTCGGTAAAGGTGCATTCGGCGATCTGGCTCGCGCGAACAAAGTGGCGGCATACGATGTTATGTGGGTCTCTCCTGAAATCTGGGCGAACCTTGCGCAACCGTATGTCGTCAACGGCGTGGTGAGTGGCAATGTGCTGCAGGCAGTCCTGCCGTTTGCCCCGGTTCGCGAAGTCCGTCCTACCTTCGCCCTGAGCGGAAACGAGTTCATCGCATACGTGCGCCGTCAGGATGTCATTTCTCCGCTGGTTGGCATGGCTGTTGGTGTCGTTCCTCTTCCGCGCCCACTGCCGAACGTCAACTACAACTTCCAGATTATGTCCGCCGAAGGTCTGCAAATCACCGCAGACGAGCAGGGCCTGTCTGGCGTTGTCTACGGCGCTAACCTGGCGTAAGGGGATGGCATGGCTAAATACCAGGTCATTAAGCCGTGGAATGGCGTAAGCGCTGGTCAGGTGGTTGAAATGGAGGGGTTACACCCTTCATTAAAGCCACACGTACTGCTGATTAGTGAAGGGGATTTAACACCCGCGACGCCAGAAGCCAAAACAAGCCGGAAGCGTAAAGCAGAAAGCGAAGAAGAATAGCCGCGAAAGCGGTTTTTTTATGCCCTCTACGGAGGGCTTTTCAGAGGCTAGCATGATTACCACAGAACAGGCTTCGCAATATCTTGAGTCAGTCGGTATCACGCTGCCTGACTTCATTCTCGCCGCGTTGGTTGAACAGGCTAACAGCATCCAGGAGTGTCTTGATGCCCATTACTCACCAGCAACCGCATTACTGATTCAGTCTTATCTGCTGGGGTTAATGGCGCTGGGGCAGGGTGATAAATACATATCCAGCCATACAGCGCCCAGTGGCGCTTCTGAGTCGTTCCGCTATCAGTCATTCGCTGACCGGTGGAAAGGCACACTCAATCTCCTGCGTGGTCTGGACAAATACGGATGCACGACATCGCTTATTCCTCCCGACCCAACCAATACAGCATTCGCTGGAATCTGGATAGGTAAAGGCGGCTGCATGTGCGGGAGTAAGTGATGGCGTGGGTTTCAGTTCAGCAGCGGCTGCCGCGGACGTTTTCCAGAGTGTGGGTCATGACTGATACCGGCGAGCAAACCACGGCGTATGTTAAAAGCGACGGTAAGTGGTTCATCAACTGCGAACGTATACGCGCCACAGGCGCCGTTGTGCTGCGATGGAGGGAGTAGGATATGTCAAAGGTTGCTCGCTGGTCCTACAACAAACCATGCACGCTCTGGAAAAGGATTCGAGATGCTGATGGTAGTGATACTGATGGCGGCGGCCAGCCGTATGGTTTCCAGCCACCAATAAATATCATGTGTGACTACATTGGCGGCCTTTCGTCAAAACTCAGCGAGCTGGGGCAGGGGATTGTAGTTAAAAACACCTTTTTCACAGCTTACGCTGATGCAGAAAAGGGAGATTACATCCTTATCGGTACCAGCGCGGATGCCAACCCCTACAACACCAAAGCGGACGAAATCAGGGCGTTCACACAGTGGAACGATACCCTTTATGGCGAAGAAGATGATTGGGCCATCATCACGGGAGTCTGATTATGGGCGCTAAAGTTCGTCGAGTGAATAATCTCGACAAAATCATTAAGGACGTGACACAGCGTAAAGCAATGGCCGCTGTCGCAGCTGGTTTGAACATTATCGGCATAGCCGCCGCCATTAAGACGCCCGTTGGTAAAACATCCGTGCTAATTGACTCTCAGTATCAGAATGTTGACCCCAAAGGAACGAGAATCATTGGCAGAATCGGTTATACAGCCAGGTATTCTCTTTATGTTCACGAAGCCAAAGGGACTTTAAAAGGCAAGCCGAGACCGGCGAAGCAGGGCGGCGGTAATTATTGGGACCCATCTGGCGAACCTAAATTCCTCGAAAAAACTGCTGAAGAAGAGCGCAGTAAGGTGCTGGACGCCATGAAAAGAGAGCTTAAATTATGACTCCAGCCATGTACATGCGCCTGAAAGACCTGTTTGTCTCCGAGGGTCTGACGGCAGATTTTAAGGTGCAATGGCGGCAATGGCGTGACACCGGCAAAGACGCCGATCAGTTCATCGTGTTCCGGCCGTCCGGCGGTACCAATATCGAGTACGACCGCGGCGGCGACTGGTATGTGATGGTTGATGTCGTTTCCTCGAAAGCGAATCCTGATGCTGCGGACGCCGCGGTGAACGCCATCGTCGAGTATATCAGCGCGCAATCGGGTGCCGATGAATGCGTTGGCGCGCTGAGCCTTGTCGGCAATGTTCCGGCGGCAATTCCCACCGAAGAGGGCCGGTTAGTAACCCGGCTGCTCGTCTCCTGCACATACGGGGAGTAAGCATGATTTACCCATTCGATGCGTCCTATGCTCAGGAAGTACTGAGAAAACATTATCAGTATGCGGATGTCCTCGCTAATCCCCGCGAAAGTCTTGCTGCAAAAGCGGCTGGGCTCATTGCTCATGACGGACACCTCTCGAAATGGGATGGCGATAAAAGCACGTCTGAAATTCGCAGGGAGTTGTCGAGAAACGCCAAAGATATAGAATCCCGAGCGGCTTAAATCGTAATAAATAACCCATCAGGCTGCCATCAGGCGGCCTTTTTTATTTGAGAGGTACACATGCAAGGCTGTGCTAATGATACCGGCAAGCTGATTGGTAAGGTGGCCGTGCTACGCATGGCTATGGGCTGTGCTGATACCGTTCCGGCCCTTTCCGAATGGAAACGCCTGGGCGCGCTGACCACGAAAGGTTTCGACTACTCCATGAATACCGTCACCTCTGAGGCTGACGATACGAAGGGGCTGGTTGAGAACCTGGTCAACAACATGGACTTTACCATCTCCGGCGAAGGTGAATTCCGTAAGCAGGATAAAACGACGGAAGTCGGCGCCATCGCCATCTCGAAATATATTTTCGATGAAGTGCAGGCCGGCCGGCAGCCGACGGTCTGGGTCCGCTTCGACTTTGTAGGAGAGGATGCCGGGACCTACATCATGGGGTATTTCAACACCACCTCATGGTCTGGCGACTTCGGCACTTCCGATATCTCCACTTTCTCCGGTGAGTGGAAAGTCTGCGATGCCGATACCGTCGTGTTTGAGGTGGCTGGCCCGGCGCTGTCGTTCACCACGAACCTGACGGCGACCAAATCCGTTGCGGCCGGTTCTGCACTTAACATGCCGGTAGTGGTTGAAGGCGGTACCTCGCCATACACCTACGTCTGGAAGAAAGACGGTTCGGTTGTCAGCGGGCAAACAACGGCGACCTTCAACAAGGCTAGCGCCGTGTCTGGTGACGCGGGGGTTTACACCTGTGAGGTCACCGACTCCTCTGCGACGCCAGTGAAAATTACCTCAGTGGCGTGCACGGTCACAATCAGCTAACCGCCAGGGTATTTCGTGAATAGTACAAAGGGCGTTCTGCGCCCTTGATACTGTTTATGGAGCGACTATGACCCCCATTAAAGAATTAGGCGAATGCCTTATCAGTACTAATGACCGGGAATATTTTTTCCGGCCGTCATTCCGAAACATGGCGCGCATCGGCGAGCCTGCTGAAATCGTCCAGACGTTTTATGACCTGTGCAATGACGAGGCTACTCCGTTGATTCAGCGCGCTGCTCAGACCTATATCCGCGACGAGTACAGCCGCCTTCCTGATTGCGTGTTGCAATATATCCAGAGCGGACTGCTGACCCGCAAAGCCATAATGGCAGCGCATACGGTGCTTACGGCGTGCTGCGATGACGACATTGGCGCGCTGGTTGGTTGGATGAAGCCTGGGAAGACCCGTAAGCGTGGCTTTGTCTGGCGCCCGGGCAGCATGCCGCCGGAGAATATGGTCATCATCGCGCGAAACCTGATGATGCACGGCATCGTCGGCAAGGCGAAGGTGCGTAAGCTTCAGCGCTACGAAACGAACGAGACCACCTCGGAATTCCGCGCAACCGACTACATCATGGCGGCCCGCAATCACTTCGGCATAAGCCGGGAGGAGGCTGAGAACCTGACGATGACGGAATTCAGCTTAATGCTCAACGCCAAATACCCGAACCAGAAAGGCTTTACTCGCGAAGAGTACGACACAGTGATGGACGAAGACGATCGGCGCTGGCAGGCGATGATGTCTCAGCAGAATACGTGACAAACCCCAAGAAGAATTATTCCCAGCACTAACCGAATATCAGCCTAGCAAACGCGAGGCTTTTTTGTATCCGTAGTAAACCTCCGCGCGTCGCAGCGCATATAAAACCCGAGTCTTTCAGAAAGTTGAGCCTGAGGAACGCCGTATAGGTGCGGACCTTCTCGGGGCGGCGTTTCTGTGCGAACAGGCTCATCTTTCTAAAGGAAATACCGACATGGCATACCCAACAGTAATTAATGGATTGGACTTTCGTGACCTTATTTTTGTTGCTGATAATGACCCGGTAACTGATTCGTTTATGGTGGCACAAGCATTTGGCAAGCGCCCTGATAACGTAATTCGTGATATTGAGAAGACCATCAAGGCATGCCCGGACGAGTTTGATACAAAACTCAACTTTGAGGTTTGCTATAAAAACAATGAGTTGCAGAATGGAAAACCTCAGAAGTTCTATCGACTCCGCAAAGATGGGTTGATGCTTTTGGTTATGTCCTACACCAAAAAAGAGGCGATGCGCATCAAGATCGCCTACATCAACGCCTTCAACTGGATGTACGCAATGCTTCAGGTTGGCCGTCGGCAGTTTGAAGAAGAGCGTAACGCCGTGATGCTTGAGTTCATGAAAGAGAAGGATGTTGCCAGCATGTCAGGTCGCTTGCTGCGCCGGTGGGGGAAAGAGAAGAAGCCGCAGTTGCTTTCCCGCATTGAGCATCTGGACAAGCAAGGCCAGTTGGCATTGCCTGGTTTTCCTGGAGCAATTGCCGAGTTATAAAAGCCAAGAAATTGTTGTTTTTGAATAGCCCACCTGCGTGGGCTTTCATCTGGAGATGATCATGTACCTTCACATCACTTTAAACTCAGGCCGAACGATGCACGGCGGCCTTGCTACTCAGTCCATTATCGAAGTCTATGATGTTTCCCTTGGGGTTGGATCTGCATGCAAAGGAGATGACGACAACGCTCACCCGGTGGTGTTATGGCGCTCGGCAGGGAATAAGGATGCTGAGGGGTTAATTTTCCTTCATGAGTCGGATACTGCCGTCGTCAAATCTACAGACGGAACCGTGCTTCATGAATGGCATGGAGCAAAAAGCCATAAGCAGAAAAGAGAGGGTTAACCTCAGCCATAAATCACCTTTCAGTCCGCTTTGTCGTATCTCCGCATCCCTGCTAATCTGTCGAAAACAAACCAATGGGGATAGGGATATGAAAAAGGTTTTATTGGCTGTGGCGTTAACGGCTTCTTCGTTTGTCATTGCTGGATGCGCACCAAAACCACCTTCTCAAGTGGCGATATCAACTGCAAATTACGGAACATTGCCGAACGACTATCAGCAGCAAATTAAAAATCATATGGCATCCATCCTGAAAGATCCTGAGTCAGCTCGATATACGTTTGAACCTCCATTCAAAGGTTATTCGCAAGATGGCTCCCTTTCTTCGACGAGCGGAGGCGTAACGTATGGTCAGATCGTTGGCGTGCAGGTTAATGCCAAAAACAGTTATGGTGGATACACAGGAAACCAGCTGTATGTATTCATGTTTTCCAATGGAGTCATGTACGACTCTACGGCAAACTTCCAATACGGTCGCGTAAAGCGCGCGCCGTAAAGAAAAATTAAATAATAAGAACCTCGCTTCGGCGGGGTTTTTTATTGCCTGGAGAAAGGTCATGGCAGAAAACGCTGGCGGTATTTATTATGACATTGAAATGGATGTACGCGGTCTGCTGACTTCCCAGCAGCGTGTAAATCAGCGCCTTGATCTGATGGAGCGTGGCTTTGATAAAACAACACGTTCTATTGATACTACAGAGCGATCGATGTCGAGTTTATCGCGCGTAGCTGTTGGACTTACTGCTGCGCTTTCCGTTCAGCAGGTGGCTGAATATGCTGATGCATGGGCGACCGTAAACAATAAACTCTCAAACTCAGTAAGGCCGACAGAACAATTAGCTGATGTAACTCAGCGTGTATTTGATGTTACTCAGGCAACCAGAAGCAGCCTTGATGCTACGGCAACACTTTACGCCAGACTGGAAAGAGGGACGCGGCAGTACAATACGTCGGCTGCAGATCTGGCCAAGCTCACGACAATCATTAACCAGGGGTTTGTTGTTTCCGGTGCCACAGCTCAGGAGGCTGAGAACGCTATTATTCAGCTATCCCAGGGTATCGCATCTGGCGTTCTGAGGGGGGAAGAATTCAACTCAGTAGCCGAGCAAGGCAGCCGTCTGATGGTTGCACTGGCAGATTCTTTGGGGGTTTCCATTGGTCAGTTACGAGCAATGGCTGCGCAAGGTAAGCTAACCACAGATGTAGTAGTCAAGGGGTTATTATCTCAGGGGGCAGTGATAGGGGAGGAATTTGCTAATACTACCACTACGATCAGCCAGGCCCTGCAGGTTGCTGGAAACAACATCACGAAGTTTTTCGGTGAGAATTCCACGGTAAAAACAGGGGCAGCAATTTTCAGTGATGCCGTCGTTACTATCAGTGAAAACATCGGTGGACTTAGCGCACTGTTAACGGGTGTCGCTGCCATTATGGGTAGTCGATATGTTGGCGCCTTAACTATGGCCACTGCGGCTAAAATCAAAGCAGCGGCTGCATCTCGCACGCTGTCAGCAGAAGAGTCATTAGCAGCCCAAGCTGCTGCAAATAAAGCAGCGGCAGACCTCAGGGCTGCAGCGGTTGCAAAAGAACGGGCCTTGGATGAAATACGGCTCGCAGAAATGATGCGGCTTACGGCTATCAGTGAAGCCAATGTGACGGCGGCCGAACAGAGGTTGTCTGCTGCCAGGGTCGTGGCTGCTGGTTCAGTTGATAATTACAATCGTGCATTGGCAGCTAATAAAGCCGCGCAGTTAGCGCTTTCATCTGGTGCAGGTCTTGCTAGCCGAGCTCTTGGGTTAATCGGTGGGCCAGTTGGCGCTGCAGTGCTTGCAGCAAGCGCAATCCTCTATTTTTCTCAGCGTGCGAAAGAAGCCAGGAATGATGCCAATGCCTTGGCTGATAGCGTTAATGAGCTGAGTTCTAAATTCCAGACCATGTCGAATACAGAACTCGCGGCGACGATAGGGAAGTTAAGCCAGAGCCTACCTGAGTTAAGCGATGCCGTATCTGATGCACAAAAGGAATTTAATGATGCGACATCCGCTGTCCAGCGCCAGCAGAGAGAAATTGCAAACTGGGGTACAAATACAACGAGAGGGAGGCAGGCTGCTGAGGCACTTGGTGGCGCACAGGATAATCTGGCAATAGCCACCCTTGAGCTGGAAAAGGCTCAGAACAGACTAAGCCAGACCCAAAACGCCATTAATATTGGCCGCGCTACGTTAAACGGAACCATGAAGCAAGGTATTGATCTGCTTCGCAGGGATGGACAGGAAGCGGGGGTAGCGGCCGGAATGATGGGTAAGTTGGGGGATATGATTAATTTTGCTGCCAAAGCAAAAGACAAATTCAACTCCAGCAGCCTCATGGTCGAACGCCCTAAAGATGTTCAGGAATACCTCGATAAGTTACAGGATCAGGTCACACTTCAGAGTGAACTTAACGACAGAAAGAGAGCGCAATTAAAGGCTGAGCAGGACATCAGAAAGCTTGGTGGTACAGATGCTGATGTTAACCTTGCCCGGGACAGGGCAGCCGCTGAATTTGACGCTCAACAGGCGCAGCAAAACAACAAAAAGGCTACCAAGGAAGCAACCGCGGAGGCCAAGAAAGCTGAAACTCAAGAACAACGTAACGTGAAAGTTCTTGAAGAATATAGACAAAAAGCAAATTTATCAGCTGACTCAACGAGCGATCTTTCACGCGAACAGGCGATACTTGCAGCAAAGCAAAAGTTAACAAATGCCACACCACGGCAGATTGCACAGGTTGAGCGTGATGCTGCAGCCGCTTGGGATAAAGCCGCTGCGTTGAAGGCTCAGAATGCAGTACCAATCTTAAAAGAGAATGCTGATTACGCCGCACAGCGAAAGGCGCTTGATAGCTTGAAAGACCAGAGAGATGTCAATGGTCAATTAATACTCTCGCAGGAACAATACAATCAGGCCAGTGAACAACTTGAGCAGAAGCATCAGGTTAGTCTAGCGAAAATAAGGGCCAGTCAGGTTGTAACCCCTCTACAAGAGGGGAGAGGGGAAGTTGACCCGGTTCAGCGGCTTGCCAACCAGCACGCCCAAGAGTTGGCGCTTATCCAACAGTTTGAAACCCAAAAGGGGCAGATCACTGCTAACGGACTTGCGCTGATGAACGCTGCTAATACTCAGTACGAGCAGCAGAGGGTTGCGGCTCAGTGGGCGCTGTTCACGCAACAGAGCGTTGGTTATGAGGCTCTTGGTGCTGCGGTCGATGCATTTGGTAGTCAGGCCTCCAATGCATTAACGGGCGTGATAACCGGCAGCATGTCGGCTAACGACGCACTCCGCTCAATCGGCAATACCATTCTGAATGACGTCATCAACACGTTCGTACAGATGGGGATGCAGCAGGCCAAATCAGCAATTATGGGTGCAACTGCTCAGAATGCCGCAATCGCTACTACGACAGCGGCGCAGGTCAGCTCTTTGGCAACTACGACCGCAGCCAGTACATCGTCAGCAGCGGCGACGACAGCGGCGTGGACGCCAGCAGCACTTGTTGCGTCGATCGGCTCCTTCGGTGGTGCTGTAGCGATAGGTCTCGGTGCTTTGATAGCCGCTCTTGCTGTTGGCTCTTCGCTTGCCGGTAAGCGCAAGAATGGCGGCCCGGTATCCGCCGGCTCAATGTACCAGGTAGGTGAGGGCGGGATGCCTGAAATCTATAAGGCCAGCAATGGCAGCCAGTACATGATCCCCGGCGATAACGGTTCAGTCATCAGCAATAAGGATTTGCGCGGTTCTGGCGGGGGTGGTTTAAACGTTCAGGTAGTGATCAACAATCAGGTATCTAACGCCCAACCTCAGTATATGGGAGCCACTCAGAATGACGGGAATTATGTTCTTGAGTTCCTGATTTCTGATGCAGAGCGTAACGGACCGTATATCAGTACGCTACAATCGACGCTTGGCGTATCTCGCAGAGCAAATGGAGATTTTTAATGGAAGACAACCTTTTTTCTGGACCTGATTTTGCTAAGAAGATCAGTGACATCATGGACACATTGTTTGCTGAAAGTGATAGAGGATGTGTGCTAGTAGCCTCAAGTATGATAGAGGAAGGATTGCTCGAATTAATTTCATCTTTTTTGCTTCCACCCCTTAACTCAAAAGACGAGTTATTTCATGGTCCGTCAGCGCCTTTTGCCTCGCTTGAATCAAGGATTTCTGCAGCATATAGGCTTGGGTTGATAAGAAAATCTGTAGCGGTCAGTCTTGGTATTTTCCGTAAAATCAGAAACGAGTTCGCTCACAGAATCGAAACTATTAGCTTCGATAATCAAAGTTGCATCAACAGGCTTAATGAAATTTACAGACTTTCGCCAGAAATATCAGGATACCTTGATGATTTGGGAAAAAGAACAAGCAATCATCCATTGCCAATAAGGTTGAAGTTCATTTTATTTTTTGCAAGTAACATAGCCGCAATAAAAACTGTAAAGTCAGAAGTGACTCAGATAATCCCGTTAGACGATCCTGAACAATAAACCAACCCGCTCCGGCGGGTTTTTTAATGCCCGGAGGAAACGTGGCAACAGTTTCATACCCGGTTAACCTGCCGCTTCCTCAGCGCGCAGACCAGAACATGACGCAGGACACAGCCTGGCAGACGACGACGCCGGCAGTCGGCCCCGTTATCTTCACGCCGCTAACTACCGACCTGAAATCGACCTGGTCGCTGCAGTGGAAATTCACATTGCAGCAGGCGGAGCGGTTTAAGTCCTGGCTGCGTTCGCCGACGTATTGCGACCGTGGCCGAAACTGGTTCCAGATGTCGATCGACCTCGGAGACACACAAGGCGTGCAGCTGCAGACCCTGCATTTCATCAGTATGCCGGTGCAGACCAGCAAAAACGGGAACATCGTCACCTGGACCGCTAGCGTCATCTGTAACGGCATTGAGGACATCACCGAGGACTACGACGACTGGATTGTTGAGGCGCCAGAGAACTACGGCTACTGGCTGGATTATCTGGTCACTGCTGTTATGCCGAGGGCTGACTAATGCCGACATTGAGAGAGTGGAAGGAGCGCCGGCCGGCGAGCGATATCAAACAGACGGTCGAGTTTTATCACCCGGCGTTCGGTTATTACCGCGTCGTGAATAAGTTGTTTCGCGAGGCGACGTTCGGCGGGAATGTATACCAGCCGGCGGCCTTCAGCATCGTAGAGCCCACGCAGGACGGTTCGGCAATCATCTCGATGGCGATTACGTTCCTGCAGGGGGCGGAAGAGGTCAGGAGCACGCTGAAAAGCTGGAAGGGCGCCGCACGTATGACGCCGATAACCTGCAAATACCAGCAGTGGAATGCAGTCGGCGATGCTGAGCCGATGAAGACCGGGTCACTGTTTGTGAAAGACGTCGGCGTCGACGGCAGCAACGTCACAGTTAATTCTGGCAAGACCAACCCGCTGACGCTGGCCAACCCCATTATTTACACCACGAAAGACTACCCTGGGCTGATTACCGTATGACGCAGAGCGAATTTATCGGGCTGGTTAATGGCAAGCCCTGGGCTAACCGCGCCTGCACTTTCGGCCAGTTGGATTGCTGGGGCCTCGTTGTTTTGTATTACCGGCATGTTCTGGGGCTGGAGCTGCATCACGTCGCCGGGTACGAATCAGGCGCGAACTTCATCACATGCTACGAAGAAGAGTTCGAACACTGGCGCCGGGTTCCTGTGCCGGTTTCCGGCTGCCTTGCGGTGTTCTATTACGGCAATCAGCCAGCTCACGTCGGCGTGATGATTAACCCGGGAAAATGTCTGCACTCCCGCGGCGAGTTCGGTTTTGTCCGCACGGACAGCACCGTCATCCTTCAGAAAATCTATAACAAAGTGGAGTATCTGGTGCATGGTTCGATATGAGCTGCAGCGCCTGCCGGGCGCTCCCAAGCAACGCGGCACAGCCGAGGCTGGCACGCCTCTGGTGAACTTGCTCGACGGCCTGAAGCTGCATAACAATGTCGTGATTAAGCTCAATGGCCGCAAACTGGATGATGATTTCGACCTGTCCTGTCCGCTGCGCTCTGGCGACGTCGTTGCGATATTTGACCAGCCAGAAGGTGGCGGCCTGATAAAGACGCTTCTTAACCCGATAGAGCATCTTAACCCGATCCGATTCACCAAGAAGGTGCTGGCGGGAATCACCGGGCAACAGACGGCGTCTTCGCCTTCTATCTCAACGGGCGAATCACCGAATAACGATGCCACAGGACAGACAAACCGCGCACGACTCTATAAAGGGCGCCCGAACATTTACGGCCAGTGCCGGGTCTTTCCTGACCTGATTCAGCAAGCACTGTTTGAGTTTATCGACAACAACAAATACATCACCGAGTGGTTTGAGGTCGGCTACGGGAAATACACCATTTCCTCTGTCCGTTACTCAGAATCGAACCTCGGCAGCCTGGCCGGTGCCAGCTATCAGACATTTGACCCGGGCGTGACGATCGGGACTATCGATGTCGGGTACCAGTTTGACGACGTCGATAATGAAGAGGTTCCTGGCCTGAACGAAAGCGAGGATTTCCCGGCACAGACCGCGACGACCACAGCGCCTACGGCAATGGTGATAGAGAGCAACCAGCTCAAGGCGACGGTGCTCTCGAACGATGACAATTTCACGTACTTCGCCGCGCTGGCCGTTCCGCATCCGGTGACGTTCGTGATTAATGCGACCTGGAACTCCGGCGGCAGCACAGTAACCCGTAACGTGACCGGCAGCAGCAATATCGTCTATTCGGAAAGTTTCATCGGCGAAGACACCCTGTCATACACCACGTTTTATCTCGGTGACATGACCGGGGAAATCACCACGCTGCCGGCAGACGCAACCATCAACCTGACGCTGTTCACTCTGAACGACCAGACCCCTCTTGTTATAGGCCCGTCGGTATCTCCGATTGAGTCATCTCAGGTTTGGGTTCACGTCATGGTTCAGCTCGGAGCGACTGCCGGCACGTCACGGTACCGGATCAGGTTCTGGAAGGTTGACGACAGTAACAACCAGATACCGGGCACATCCGAGCAGTACGATTATTTCTTCGATAACGACTTCCAGGTGACAACCCGGTATTTTCGGACATCACACAAATATACCCCGGCTGCCGGCGCTGGTCGGTATGCTGTGACGATTGAGCGCCTGGATAACAGCAATGACGGCAACGTTGTCACGCTGATGGCGATCCATGCGGTCAATACGCGTGAAAACGTGGTCTATGCTGACGACACTATCGCCAAAGTCACCATAAAGGGACCGAACAACAGCAACAGTAACCGAGAGCAGAAATACAATATGCTAGCGCAGCGCCATACCATCAGTTATGACCGCGCAACCGGTCAGATTGACTATTCGCTGCGTCCGAGCCGCTCGTTTGCTGATGCTGCGCTGCACGAGTGGATAGTCATCGGTAAGCAGGACGTTTCGAGCATCGATGTAGCGACTCTGTACGCAATTGCTGACTCGATAACCGTTCCGGAGTTGTGTTACTTCGATTACACCTTCTCAGACGAAAAGTTATCTCTCGGCGAGCGCATCAAAACAATCTGCAATGTGGCCCGCGTCGACGGGAATAACATCGGTGATGTGTTGACGTTCTGGCGTGATGAGAAAGTAGCTAACCCGGATGCGGTCTTCGCGCGCTCAAACATGTTCTGGGACGAGTACAAAGTGACATGGACAATGTCTCTGCCAGGAGGGTATGACGGTGTCACGCTGGATTACGTCGACCCGCTCACCAATAAAAAATCGTACATCTATCTGCAGATTGACCAGGGCGGGATAACTGAAGTCGATGACGCGACCATCAACGCGTTACAAATCAGTCTTGACGGCTGTCGTAATAAAACGCAGGCGGAGGACCGGGCGTGGCTTGAGGCTCGCCGTGTTCTCTACTCTCGCCTGGGTATGACCGTGAAGGTCCTGGAATCGACGCAGGTTATCCGCGGCACCGTGGTTCAGTGTCCTGACATGTACGATAACAAACAGCAGAACGGCTATATCACCGCGCGTAACGGAGATGTGTTCAGCACTTCTGAGCGCATAGATTTCTCGTTCGGCGATATGTGGGTGGTGATGACCGATAGCCTCGGCAATTACCGCGGGCGCTGGCGCGCATACCCCGTAACCGGAAATCCTAAAGCGTTTCAGGCTACAGCTGATGCTTTCGACCTGAACATTTATGACCGGACGACGGTGCAGAACGCCAGCCGCTATTTCATCGCTACCAGCACGGAGCTTAACTCTACCATCTGGCGCGTCGAAACAGCCAAACCAAACGGCGACGACACCCAGACATTAACCCTCTCTGAATATTCAGATCTGATTTATCCGTAACACACAGCAGTAATTACCAACCTTAGCGCACGCCATCAGATTCATTTCTGCGGGTTTCGTGCGCCTTTTATATAGGGCGACAAGCACATGGCAGAATTACCAACGCCAACGCAAAAGACGGTACCGAGTGATGATATTCGTGACCATGTTTATGCGGGTGGAATGCTGGATAAAGTTGTTACCAGCACTGATTTGACCTACACAGATCGCCTTGGAGGTGAGCATTACACCGTCGACGGCATCAAGGCTGAAGCCGATGCAGTAGTGAAGGAGGCGCAGGACAGTATCACCATTCTGGGCCTGCCGTTTACCACCCTGGCGGAAGCTCAGGTCGCCGCCGATGAGGGGAAAATTCCCGAAGGAGCGGTTACCTGGGTGCGAAATGCAGGTGATGCTTCGCTGGCTGACGAGTACATCAACAACGGCGGTACGCTGGAGGCGACAGGGCGCAAAATGCCGTCATATGAGTTGATTGAACCGCTGATCAACC
>NZ_JBJDNH010000062.1:0-21154 GCF_044900465.1 Klebsiella sp. NPDC088457
CACATCCCGATCCAGGCGTGAATCAGAATGGAGATAAGGGCCAGCAGGGTGAAGACTTTAGTGAATGCGGAGGAGAAAAAGCCCGTCCAGACTTCCCAGGAAATTTCACCGGTGGTGGCAAAAAAGCCAACCATGTAGATGATGTAAAGGGTCAGAACGATGGCGGTAGCACGAACCAGAATGAAGTCATGTACGCCGTTGCGTCCCAGTGCTGAGGCGTTGCTTACCATACGAGGACTCCTGCGAGAAGTGAAAGCACGACAGTAATAACAAAAGAAATCTTAGCGGAGCGTGTCCCTACTTCGAGGGTTTCTTCCAGGTAGCC
This sequence comes from Klebsiella sp. NPDC088457, assembly GCF_044900465.1. Taxonomy (NCBI): domain Bacteria; kingdom Pseudomonadati; phylum Pseudomonadota; class Gammaproteobacteria; order Enterobacterales; family Enterobacteriaceae; genus Klebsiella; species Klebsiella sp. NPDC088457. The sequence goes on from NZ_JBJDNH010000062.1 coordinate 326, forward strand.
AAAATCCATCATCAGATGGCGAATACCGACAACAGCGTGGTAAGCCAAAGCGGTCAGAATGCCCCACATGATGAACTTCACAAAGAAGCTATCCATGATGGATGACGCGACAAGGAAACCTTCGGGAGAGGAGAGGCTGGTGCCCAGCAACCAAAGCAAAATTCCGACCGCCACGAAGGTGATGACACCGGAAACGCGATGGAGAATGGACGCTATCGCTGTGATTGGGAACCGGATCGTTTGCAGATCCAGATTGACAGGTCTTTGTTTTTTCACATTTCTTACCATGAATAACGCCCACATGCTGTTCTTATTGTTTCCTTCCTCCGGTCTGCTTGCGGGTCAGACAGCGTCCTTTCTATAACCTGTAGTCATGATAAAACCCCTTTTCAAGAGCTAAAACGTGACCAAACAACGCTGGGTGGCTCGGGATTGCAGGGTATTCCGGAGACCTGGCGGCAGTATAGGCCGTTCACAAAATCATTACAATTAACCTACATATAGTTTGTCGGGTTTTGTCCGGAACAGTGATCGGTGTCACGATAACAACATTATTTTAAATTTTAATCACCTGATTTGACAAATATTAAACATTCTTGTTACAACCATTACCAGATAAATGCAATAATGCTCAAAAGTTATGGGGTCACTCTTTCACCTGAGAATAAGTTATGCAACAGTGTGACGGTATTGACCGATGTAATCAGGACAGTTATTAGTGGTATACAGATTTTTCAAATTCGGACTGCTAAAACGCTGATTTGCTGCTGTTTCGTCGTAGGCTGAAGACGTGCCATCAAGCGCCTTTGCTCTGTACCCTGCAATTTCCGCTGACACAGAGCTGTGTGCAACATAACAAACTGGTAACGTCATCAGACACGAGCCGAAGGCAAATCCACACCCGGCAGTCTTAAGCAATAAAGGCGCTAAGGAGACCATAAATGTCTGATGCTAAAGCAAAAATTACCCTAGGCGGTGATACTGCTATTGAACTGGATGTGCTAAAAGGCACGCTCGGTCAGGATGTTATTGATATTCGTAGTCTTGGTTCAAAAGGCGTATTCACCTTTGACCCTGGTTTCACTTCAACCGCATCTTGTGAATCTAAAATCACTTTTATCGACGGTGATGAAGGTATCCTGCTCCACCGTGGTTTCCCGATCGATCAGTTAGCGACCGAGTCCAACTACCTCGAAGTATGTTATATCCTGCTGAACGGTGAAAAACCGAATCAGGCCCAGTACGAAGAATTCCGAACCATCGTCACCCGCCACACCATGATCCACGAGCAGATTACCCGTCTGTTCCACGCGTTTCGTCGCGACTCTCACCCGATGGCGGTGATGTGCGGTATTACCGGTGCGCTGGCTGCGTTCTATCACGACTCGCTGGATGTCAACAATCCGCGCCATCGTGAAATTGCCGCCTACCGTCTGCTGTCTAAAATGCCCACAATGGCAGCAATGTGTTACAAATATTCTATCGGTCAGCCTTTCGTCTATCCGCGCAATGACCTCTCCTACGCGGGCAACTTCCTGAATATGATGTTCTCCACGCCGTGCGAAACTTATGAGGTTAACCCGGTACTGGAACGCGCTATGGACCGTATTCTGATCCTGCACGCTGACCACGAACAGAACGCATCAACCTCCACCGTCCGTACCGCAGGTTCTTCTGGCGCGAACCCGTTCGCCTGTATCGCCGCGGGTATCGCCTCCCTGTGGGGACCGGCGCACGGTGGGGCTAACGAAGCAGCCCTGAAGATGCTGGAAGAGATCAGTTCCGTTGAGCACATTCCGGAATTTGTCCGTCGCGCGAAAGATAAGAACGACTCGTTCCGTCTGATGGGCTTTGGCCACCGCGTGTACAAGAACTACGACCCGCGTGCCACCGTGATGCGTGAAACCTGCCACGAAGTGCTGAAAGAGCTGGGCACCAAAGACGATCTGCTGGAAGTGGCGATGGAGCTTGAGCACATTGCGCTCAACGACCCGTACTTCATCGAGAAGAAACTTTACCCGAACGTCGACTTCTACTCTGGCATTATTCTGAAAGCGATGGGCATTCCGTCCTCCATGTTTACCGTGATCTTCGCGATGGCGCGTACCGTGGGCTGGATTGCGCACTGGAACGAAATGCACAGCGATGGCATGAAAATCGCCCGTCCGCGTCAGCTGTATACCGGCTACGAAAAACGCGACTTCAAATCCGACGTCACCAAAGACTAAGTCCGGATCTGAAACCCAAAAACGCGCCTGCGGATAAGGCTGGTCACTTAAAGTGGCCAGCTTTTTTATGGTTTATCGTGGGCTTGCCCAGGTAGGTGACAGGCTCGCCCGCAAGAGAGGTTGGTTGAGAGGCGGGCTGAACCGCGTAAAAAATCCGTAATCCCGATGAGATTACGGATTGTGATGTCGCCACAGAAGCGGTCAATGAATCCTTAGCCGATCGCCATTACGCCTGCCGGCGCGTTTTCTATTGGCTAAAAGTGCTTAATGCTGGCAGCCGGGACACCAGTAGAACGGCCGCGACGCAAGCATCGTCTTCTCAATCACCCCACCGCAGCGCTCGCAGATCTCCCCTTCGCGGTGGAAAACCTTAAAGCGGAACAGCGCGCCATGATGTTTATTCTCATCCCCCCGCCCACGGGTGTGATACGACAGACGGGGAATATCCAGCAGCGCATGAGCCAGCGCATCCAGCTGCCTATCGTCCAGCTCTGATGCCGTATGCCGCCCGCTCAGCCCCACCTGCCAGAGAATTTCGACGCGTAAATAGTTCCCCAGCCCCGCCAGAAATGCCTGATCGAGCAGCAAAGCGGAAAACTGCCGCCGGCGGAAGGTTGCCGACTGCAGGCGCGCTTTGACCTCTTCTGCGGTCAACGCCATATCCAGCACGTCGGGACCGACCCGCAACAAAAACGGATGTATAGCTAATTGCTCGGGGGTCAGCATGGCAATATCCGATGCGCTGTAGAGCAAAATCGCTTTCTCCGCCGTCTGCAGTCTGACCCGCAGCACGCGGTTGCTCTGCGGTTGCTCCCCGGCGTCGACCACCCGCCAGACGCCGTACAGCTGATTATGGCTGTACAGCGTTAAACCGCCGGAGAAGTGGGTCAGCAGGGCTTTACCGCGGGTCTCGATATGCGTCACCCGCTGCCTCACCAGTTGAGATTGATAAACATGTAACTGCGGAAAGGCGAACCACACCCTGGTAAGGGGTTCGCCTTTGATCGCCGCCTCCAGGCTATCCGCCGCACGGCGGATCTCCGGACCTTCCGGCATAATAACGTCCTTCTGTTTGTTAGTGCGTCGCCCCGCCGACCATTTTCACATCCCCCTCCTGCTGCAGGGAGACGGCAATGGCGGTCTCCAGCGCCGCCCGTACCGTTTGTACTGCCATACTCGCCTCACCGGGGTGAGCCGCGGCCTGCTGCGGCAGATACGGAATATGGATAAAGCCGCCTTTAACCCCGGCTTTTCCCGCGAGCGTGTGCAGCAGGCCATACATCACGTGATTACACACGAACGTCCCCGCCGTTTGCGACACCGACGCGGGGATCCCCTGCTCGCGCAGCGCAGCGACGATCGCTTTCACCGGCAGGCTGCTGAACCAGGCGGCGGGGCCGCCGTCGACGATCGGCACGTCGATCGGCTGCTGGCCTTTATTATCCGCAATACGCGCATCATCGACATTGATCGCCACACGTTCGACGGTGATGTCGACACGTCCTCCCGCCTGACCGACGGCGATTGTCAGCGTCGGTTCAAACTCATCGAGGGCGGCATTCAGCACCGTCAGCGCTTCGCCAAACACGCAGGGTAGCTGTCTCGTCACCACCCGCTCGCCGGCAATGATAGCGCCATCAAGCTGCCTGACCACTTCCCACGAAGGGTTAAGCGCCTCGCCGCCAAAGGGTTCAAAACCGGTAATTAATACGCCAGCCATCTTTCCTCCTTACAGGAACATCAGGAAATAGAGTAGGAACACATTGACGAGCAGCAGCAGTAAGCCGGTCGGTACCTGAGCCTTAATGACCGCGTTTTTATCCGGCAGCTCCAGCAGCGCCGCCGGTACGATGTTGAAGTTAGCCGCCATCGGCGTCATCAAAGTTCCGCAGTAGCCGGAGAACATACCGATGGCCGCCATCACCGCCGGGTTGCCGCCGTGCTGCAGTACCAGAATCGGGATCCCGATCCCTGCCGTCACGATCGGGAAGGCGGCGAACGCATTGCCCATCACCATGGTCAGCAGCGCCATGCCGAGGGTATAGACCGCCACGGCGATAAAGCGGCTGTCCACCGCCAGATAATGTTCGGTCAGCCAGGCGATGCTGCTGCCGACGCCGGCAGAGGTAAACAGCAGCCCGAGGACCGCCAGGATCTGCGGCAGAATAAACGCCCAGCCCACCGAATCCAGCAGGCGTCTTGCCTCCTGCAGCGGCTGCGTGACTTGCTCGTGAGTCATGCGGATCGCCATCATCAGGCCGATCAGCGTCCCAACGGTCATCGAGAACAGCGTAATCAACGTGGCATGATTACCCGGACCAAAGACCCATCCCTGCCACGATGGTAAGTTATTGAACAACAGTACCCCAATCACCGTCACGACCGGGATCGCCAGCGCCGGATAAAACAGGCGGTTGCCGAGACGCGTCGCGCTGGCGGTACGCTCTTCCGGAGTGCGTTGATGATAGCGCCCCAGACGCACGCCGCCAAAACCGGCAATCAGCGCCAGCGCCACGACGGCGACGCCCACGGCGATATTGACCGTACGCTTATCGTCCACCAGCTGATAAGTCCAGTCGCCAAGCAGAAACAGCAGGCCATACAGCCCCCAGAACAGCCCGGTGGTCAGACGACGCGGGTTCGCTTTATCGCGCCATGACATCACCGCGACCGCCAGCAGAACGACGCCCGCCAGCCAGTAAAGCCAGGTTTGTTGGAAATTCATACCGCACCGCCTTTCGCCTGACCGGCGTTGACCTTATCCAGCTCGCGCTGCAGATGGCGATCGAGACGCCACAAGCGGGCGGAATGAATCAGGAAGGCGCAAACCGCCGTCGGGATCCCCCACAGGGCAATATGCAGCGGTTCGGTCTGGATGCCGCCCGACTCCAGCATAAAGTTATGCATGAAAATGATCGCGCCAAAGGCGACGAAAATATCCTCGCCGAAGAACAGGCCGACGTTGTCGGTCGCCGCCGACATCGCCCGCAGGCGGTAGCGGACATTGCCCGGAAGCGGGCCAAACTTTTTCTCCGCCGCCCCTTCCGCCATCGGCGCCAGCAGCGGACGCACCATTTGCGGATGGCCGCCCAGGCTGGTTAACCCCAGCGCGGCGGTCGTTTCACGCACGAACAGGTAGACGATCAACAAACGCCCGGCGGTGGCGCTGTGGATCTTCGCGATCCACGCCTGGGCGCGCTCTTTCAGGCCGTGCCGTTCCAGCAGGCCGATAACCGCCAGCGGCAGCAGCAGAATAAACGGCAGGTTACGGGTGTTAAGAAACCCCTCTCCCAGCTTTTCCAGAATGGTGGCGATGGGCATATGGGCCGCCACGCCGGTGACAATCCCCGAGATGATCACCACTAAAACCGGATTAAAACGTAAAATGAATCCGACCACTATCACGGCAATACCGATCAGCGGCCAGAGAGATATCGACTCTCCCATGATTAACTCCCTGTTGGTTGTGTGTTGTGTTAAATAATTGATACTTTTTTTGTTTTATTCTTCTATTTCAGCGCTAACCTGAATATTTCTCCCGGCAAAAGCCGCCCGCAAACGGCGCGCAAAATCCAGCGCATGCTCGCCGTCGCCATGCAGACAAACGGTTTGCGCAATCACGTGCGCCCACTCGCCGGTCAGGCTGCGCACCCGGTGGTGTTGTACCATTTCCAGCGTCTGCGCCAACGCCTGTTCTTCACTGTCGATCAGCGCCCCGGGCCGGGAGCGCGGTACCAGCGAGCCGTCGGCCATATACCCACGATCGGCAAACACCTCCTGGCGCGTCGCGAGCTGGTAATGTTGCCCCGCGCGAATCAACTCGCTCCCCGCCAGGCCAACCAGAATCAGCTGCGGGTTAAAATCGCGCACGGCCCTGGCAATCGCATCCGCCAGCGGCGCGTCTTTCGCCGCCTGGTTATAGAGCATACCGTGCGGTTTGACGTGCTGGAGTTCTCCACCTTCGGCACGGACTATCGCCGCCAGCGCGCCGATCTGGTACAGGGTCTGGGCATAGACCGTCTCCGGCGGCAGCTGCATCGCAGTACGGCCAAAGTTTTCCCGGTCCGGGAAGCTGGGGTGCGCCCCCACGGCGACGCCGTTTTTCAGCGCCTCGCGCACGCATTGATGCATCAGCAGCGCATCGCCGGCGTGAAAACCGCAGGCGATATTGGCGGAAGAGACCAGCTGCAACAGGGCGCTATCGTTAGCGCAGCCTTCACCCAGGTCGGCATTCAAATCAATCTTCATCGCTCAGTCTCCACGCCAGTTGTGCCAGATAACGCTGCTGGTCGGCGCGGGCTTTCAACGCCTCTTCCAGGGTACACGGAACAAAGTGAATCGGTTGGCCCAGCGGAATTTGCGCCAGCTGGTACATATCGGCTTCGATAATACAGGCGATGCGCGGATAGCCGCCGGTGGTCTGCGCATCGTTCATCAGCACAATCGGCTGGCCGTTATGCGGCACCTGCACCACGCCCGGCAGCAGACCGTGCGACAGCATTTCCCGGTCGGTGGTGCGCACCAGCGGCTGGCCCTGCAGACGGTATCCCATTCTGTTACTTTGCGGGCTAAGCTGCCACGGAGAACGCCAGAAGGAACCCTGGGATGCGCTATCAAATTCATGGTATTCCGGCCCCGGTAAGGCGCGGATGCGATTGCCGATGGGCAGCTGTTTAACGCCTCGTGAAACGCGCAAGCGCCGGGATGTTTTCCCCAGCTTCAGCCGATCGCCATCCTGCAGGCGGCGGCCTTCAAGCCCGCCGATGCCCACTTTCAGGTCAGTACAGCGCGATCCCAGCACCTGCGGGACATCAATTCCCCCGGACACCGCGAGGTAGCTGCGGATACCGTATTGCGGATTTTTGAGTACCAGATGCTGCCCGGCCTTCGCCGCCATTCGCCAGCCAACCCACACCGGCTTATCGTCCAGCGTCGCCTCGCAGGCGGCGCCGGTCAGCGCAAACCAGCAGTCGCGTTCAAACTGAATATCCACCTGGCCTAAGGTGATCTCCAGCGCGGCCGCATGCGCCGCATTGCCGACCAGCAGATTGGCGATCGCCAGTGCGGGTCTGTCCAGCGCGCCGCAGAGGCTGATCCCCGACTGCCGTTGTCCTTCACGTCCGCCGTCCTGTACCGACGAGTACATCCCGGCGCGGATCATCTTCAACATACGCCCTCCTTTTGCGGCACAAAGCGCACCCGGTCACCGGATCGCAACAGCACCGGCTCGCGGCGCGTGGCGTCGAACAGCGCCAGCGGCGTGCGGCCCAGCAGCTGCCAGCCGCCTGGCGTCGCCAGAGGATAGACCCCGGTTTGCGCCCCGCCGATACCGACAGAACCCGCCGGGACCCGCAGTCGCGGCTCCGCGCGGCGCGGCGTCGCCAGCCGCTCCGGCAGACCGCCGAGATAAGGAAATCCCGGCTGGAAGCCGAGGAACCAGACCACGTACTCCACCGAGGAGTGCAGTTCCACCACCTGTTTTTCACTCAGCCCGCTGTGACGCGCCACCTCCGCCAGATCGGGCCCGTCTTCGCCGCCGTAGATAACCGGAATCATCATCTCCCGCGACTCCGGTTCGAGAGCCCCGCTCTCCTCCCACCAGCGCTGCAATTGCTCAATCGCCTCCCACGCCATCTGTTGCGGACGGCGCAGTACAACGGTGATATTGTTCATTCCCGGTATCACGTCCAGCACTTCTTCATGGCCCGTCAGCCGCTGGGTCAGGCGCCAGATGCGCTTTTGACTCTCCAGCGAAACCGGCGGGTCAAGTTCCAGCACGACAGCTGTTTCACCTAACAAATAACAACGCGCTCGCTGCACTTTTCTCTCTCTCATCAGGCCGGGTTAGGAATATCAATAAAGGTCACATCGAGATCGGTATTTTCCGACAGCCATTCGCTTAAAGCGCGAATCCCGCCGCGTTCGGTCGCGTGGTGTCCGGCGGCATAAAAATGCAGCCCCTGCTCGCGTGCGGAATGGATGGTTTGTTCTGACACTTCGCCGGTAATAAACGCATCCACCCCGAAGCGCGCCGCGCTATCGATAAAGCCCTGGCCGCCGCCGGTGCACCAGGCTACGCGGGCGACTTTATCCGGCCCGGTATCGCCGCACCACAGCGGTTTACGCCCCAGGCGCGCCTCAATCCACGAGGCCAGCTCCAGCCCGGAAACCGGCATCGACAGTTCCCCCCACGGCACCAGAGGCTCAATTTCCCCCATCATATTGATGCCCAGGAGCTGCGCCAGCTGGGCGTTGTTACCCAGTTCCGGGTGCGCATCCAGCGGCAGATGCCAGCCGTAGAGATTAATATCATTCTCCAGCAGGGTTTTCAGACGCTGGCGTTTCATCCCGCGGATAACCGGCGATTCGCCTTTCCAGAAGTAGCCATGATGGACTATGACCGCATCTGCCTGCTGGCGTACGGCCTCATCTAACAGCGCCTGGCTGGCGGTAACGCCGGTGACGATTTTTTGCACCGTTTCCCGCCCTTCTACCTGAAGGCCATTTGGCGCGTAATCGCTGAATGCCGCGCTATTAAGCTTTTCGTTAATCAGTTGTTCCAGTTCGCTATTTTTCATTGCCGCTCCATCAGGTCATCATTTTTGCGAAGGCCTACATAACATAACGAGATCCGCGCGGGCCGTCGATAGCGCACCGCCGCGGATACGCTACTTTGACTTTTAGCTTAATCCCGCAAATTGTCTATCCCTCCCTTTGCGCATTCGTGTATATTTATGCACTATTGCAGCATATTAAATAATCAGAAAGCCTTTAATACCATGAATATCACTAGTAAAGCGCTATTCATGCAGAAAGATCGTCTTTCGTTTTATGGCGGGAACTCAGCATTACATGAACACAAAATCATCGCAGCCGCGTGCAATCTATTACGTTGTCGCGCTGCAAATTTGGGAATATTTCAGTTTTTACGGTATGCGGGCGCTGCTGATTTTGTACCTCACCAATCAGCTTAAGTATGACGATAACCACGCCTACGCCCTCTTCAGCGCCTACTGCTCCCTGGTTTACGTCACGCCGATTCTCGGCGGCTACCTGGCCGATAAACTGCTTGGCAACCGGATGGCGGTGATGCTCGGGGCTGTATTAATGGCCATCGGCCATCTGGTGCTCGGCGCCAGCGAAATAGCGCCAACCTTCCTCTATCTGTCGCTCGCCATCATCGTCTGCGGCTACGGATTGTTTAAATCTAACGTCAGCTGCCTGCTGGGCGAACTGTACGACCCCACCGATCCGCGCCGCGATGGCGGTTTCTCGCTGATGTATGCGGCGGGAAACATCGGCTCGATCGTCGCGCCGATCGCCTGCGGATACGTGCAGGAAGAGTACAGCTGGGCGATGGGCTTTGCCCTCGCCGCTATTGGGATGATTGCCGGGCTGGTGATTTTCCTCTGCGGGAGTCGCCATTTTCGCCATACCTCTGGCGTCAATCGCGAGGCGCTGCGCGCGCGTCCCTTTGTGCTGCCGAACTGGGGCTGGCTGCTGGTGCTGCTGGCCGCCGCCCCGCTGCTGATTACCGTTCTGTTCTGGAAAGAGTGGTCGGTGTATGCGCTGATTGTCGCGACGATTATTGGTCTGCTGGTGCTGGCAAGAATTTATCTGCGGGCGCAGACGGCCAGACAGCGCAGAGATCTGCGTCTGATTATCGTTCTGACCGGGTTCAGCCTGCTGTTCTGGGCCTTCGCCCAGCAGGGAGGCAGCTCCATCAGCCTGTATATCGACCGCTTCGTTAATCGTCACATCATGAGTTATGAAGTGCCGACCGCCATGTTCCAGTCGGTGAACGCTTTCGCAGTCATGCTCTGCGGGATGGTACTGGCCTGGCTGGTCAAAGAGCATATCAACGGCAATCGTACCGTGCGGATCTGGGGGAAATTTGCGCTGGGTCTGGGCCTGATGAGCGCCGGCTTCTGCATTCTGACCCTCAGCGCGCGCTGGTCGGCCGCTTACGGACAATCGTCGATGCCGCTGATGGTACTGGGCCTCGCGGTGATGGGCTTTGCCGAACTGTTTATCGATCCGGTGGCGATGTCGCAAATCACCCGAATTGAGATCCCTGGCGTCACCGGCGTACTGACCGGGATCTATATGCTGCTCTCCGGCGCCATCGCCAACTATCTGGCGGGCGTCATTGCCGATCGGACTTCACAGGGGTCGTTCGATGAGGCCGGGGCGACCAGCTACGCCATTGATGCCTACATTAACGTGTTCAGCCAGATTACCTGGGGCGCGTTGGCCTGCGTCGGCCTGGTGCTGGCAATCTGGCTGTATCACTCTCTGCGGGTTAAGCGCCGCCCTCTGGCGGTGGAGTAAGCCCCTTTCTCGCCGCCTCCCAGGCCGCCAGCGTCTCCAGCCGCGCCTGCTTATGATCGACCAGCGGGCGCGGATACGCCAGCGTCACGCCCTGCTTATCGGCCCAGACCCACGGCTGGTGTAGCGCTTTCTCCGGCACTGCCGCCAGCTCGGGCAGCCATTGGCGGATAAAGCGTCCCGCCTTATCAAACTTCTCGCCCTGGGTGGTGGGATTGAAAATACGAAAATAAGGCGCGGCATCGGTTCCGGTCGAAGCGGCCCATTGCCAGCCGCCGTTATTCGCCGCCAGATCGCCGTCTATCAGCTGGCTGATAAAATAGCGCTCGCCCGCACGCCAGTCGATGCGCAGGTCCTTCACCAGGAAACTGGCGGCGATCATCCGCAGGCGGTTATGCATCCAGCCCGTCGCATTGAGCTGGCGCATCGCGGCATCGACAATCGGGAATCCGCTTTGCCCGCTTTGCCACGCCTGTAACCCGGGCGCATCGTCACGCCACGCCACTTTATCGGTCCAGGCAATAAACGGACGCCCTTTACCTGTCCCCGGGTAGAACACCAGCAAATGCCGATAAAACTCACGCCAGATCAGCTCATTTAACCACCCCGCCCCCGCGCCGCCGTCAAGCGCGCTGGGCTGCTCCGCCAGCAGACGATGCAGACACTGGCGCGGCGAAAGGACGCCAACGGCGAGGCAGGGCGAAAGCCGGCTGGTGCCCTCTTCGGCCGGGAAATCGCGCTGCTGGTCGTAGCTGGCGGCTTTTTGCTGACAGAAAACGCGCAGCCGGGCGATCGCCGTTTTTTCATCAGCGGCAAACAGCTGCGGATCAAACGCCGTTTGTGGATAGCGAATTTGCGGCAGCGGCGCCGGCGTCAGCGGCCCGCTGGCGCGAACTTTGGGGGCGGCAACGCATTCAGGTAACACGTCGCCCAGCCGGCGCAGAAAGGCATTTTTGAACGGGGTAAATACCTTATACATCTCACGATTACCGGTCAGCACGCTGCCGGGCGGCAGTAAAAGCGCATCGTCAAACCCCTGGCACACCACGTCACTCAGCGCTTTCTCCACCGCCGCATCGCGCTGGCGTTCATTGATTTCATACTGGTAGTTATAAAACAGATGGCTGACCTGCTGCTCTGCGCAGTAGTGGGCAAGGTATTCAACGCTGGCCGCGAAATCAGCCGCTTCTGCCACCAGCAGCGGGATCCCCCGCTCGGCCATCGCGGCGTTCAGGCTTTGCAGGTGGTGGGCAATAAACGCCGCCTGACGCGGCGCCATACCGTGTTGCTGCCATTGACCCGGCGTGACGATAAATAACGCCAGCACGCTGGCATGCGGATCGCGACAGGCCGCCGCGAGCGCCAGGTTATCATGGATGCGTAAATCTGCGCGAAACCAGACCAGATGGGTGGCCATAAAACTCCTGCAATCAGTAACATTCATGGATTCGATACCCCCGGCCGCGTAAGAAACCCGTAGTCCGCGGGGTAAGTATCAGGAAATTCAGATATAGAGTGTTGCAGGAGGCGCGCAGGCGCAAGCAGAGGTCGTCGACCCGGGCAAAAAAAACCGCCGGAGAACCGGCGGTTATGCAGTCTGGAGGTAGCGATCAGTAAAAGTCAGCGGCGGCTTTTTCCGCCTGCGCCATCCATACCGGCTGTTCGCTGGTTTTCGCCCAGACGCGGTGCAGCCAGCTGTAATAGCGGGCCCGGTCTTTCCAGAACAGCATCACCGGAAGCGCCACTACGCCAGCCACGACGGCGAAAGCGCGACGTAAGAAAACAACATGAGCAGGATAGGTTTTGTACAACGCCATAATTTCTCTCCCCTTTGTCAGGCCGGCAATCAACGCCGGTAAAAGTGTGAATGTCTCTCTGGTTAAAATAATACCGCTTTGCGTGTAATTTTACTACTCATCCGACCACTAAAAACAGGTAATTTAGCCTTTATTTACATTCATCCGGTAACTAAGTTACGAAACGGTTAAATTAATACTAACCATTGGTTAAATTGTGGTTTTGGTGATTTTTATATTTTTTTTACACCGCCTCTGCTGATTTTTGCAAAATCTTTGCAGCCAAATTCCTATCCTCCCGGTAAATCGTAAATACCCCCGGAGGTGGATTGTGAGTGCAGGTGTAATCGCTGGCGTGGCGCTGGTATTCCTGTTGCTGGCTTATCTGGTCTATGCCCTGATCAATGCGGAGGCATTCTGATGGCCGCACAAGGATTGTTACTTATCGCCAGTTTTTTGCTGCTGGTGCTGGTACTGGCGCGTCTGACCGGGACGCTGCTGGCCAGAATGATCAACGATACCCCGCTGCCGGGCCTTGCCGGCATCGAACGCGGTATATGGCGGATCGCGGGGATCCGCGCGCAGGAGATGAGCGGGTACCAGTATCTGTTCGCCATTCTGCTGTTTAATACGCTCGGGCTGGTCGCGCTGTTCGCCCTGCTGATATTGCAGGGCTCGCTGCCGCTCAACCCTCAACATCTGCCCGGCCTCTCCTGGGATCTGGCGTGGAATACGGCGGTGAGCTTCGTCAGCAACACCAACTGGCAGGCCTATGCCGGTGAAAGCACCCTCAGCTATCTCAGCCAGATGGCCGGGCTGGCGGTACAAAACTTCCTCTCTGCGGCAACCGGCATCGCGGTGATTTTTGCCTTCATCCGCGCCTGGTCGCGCCAGCAGGTTTCGACCCTGGGGAACGCCTGGGTCGATCTCACCCGCATTACCCTTTGGCTACTGCTGCCGCTCTCCCTGCCGATCGCGCTGTTCTTTATTCAGCAGGGCGTGCCGCAAAACCTGCTCTCCTACCAGGCCTTCACCTCGCTGGAAGGCGTGCATCAGTCGTTGCCTATGGGGCCGATAGCCTCGCAGGAAGCGATTAAAATGCTCGGCACCAACGGCGGCGGATTCTTTAACGCCAACTCATCGCACCCGTTCGAAAACCCCACGGCGCTGAGCAATCTGGTACAAATGCTGGCGATCTTTTTGCTCCCTGCGGCGCTGTGCTTTACCTTTGGCGAGGTCGTCGGCGATCGTCGCCAGGGGCACGCCATTTTGTGGGCCATGATGCTGATCTTCATCGTCTGCGCCGCGGTCGTGATGTGGGCGGAAACTCAGGGCAACCCGCACCTGCTAAAACTGGGGGCGGATAGCAGCCTCAATATGGAAGGCAAAGAGAGTCGCTTTGGCGTTCTGGCCAGCAGCCTGTTCGCGGTGGTTACGACTGCCGCCTCGTGTGGCGCGGTGAACGCGATGCATGACTCCTTTACCGCGCTGGGCGGGATGGTCCCCATGTGGCTGATGCAGATCGGCGAAGTGGTGTTCGGCGGCGTAGGCTCAGGCCTGTACGGCATGCTGCTGTTTGTCATGCTGGCGGTGTTTATCGCCGGACTGATGATCGGCCGTACGCCGGAATACCTCGGCAAGAAAATTGACGTGCGCGAAATGAAAATGATCGCCCTGGCGATCCTCGTCATGCCGACCCTGGTCCTGCTGGGTACCGCGCTGGCGATGATGACCGATGCCGGACGCGCGGGAATATTTAACCCAGGCGCGCATGGCTTTAGCGAAGTGCTGTACGCCGTGACGTCCGCCGCCAATAACAACGGTAGCGCCTTCGCCGGGCTGGGGGCAGCGACGCCGTTCTGGAACCTGCTGCTGGCGTTCTGCATGCTGATCGGTCGTTTCGCGGTCATCGTACCGGTGATGGCCATCGCCGGCTCGCTGGTGAAGAAGAAAATTCAACCCACCAGTTCCGGCACGCTCGTCACCCACGATGTGCTGTTTATCGGCCTGCTGATCGGCACCGTGCTGCTGGTAGGCGCCCTGACCTTTATTCCCGCACTGACGCTCGGCCCGTTGGCGGAACACTTCTCCTTACTTTAAGCGATGCGGAGCAACCTGTTATGAATCGCAAACAATTAGCCCTGCTGGAGCCGACGCTGATGCGTCAGGCGCTGCTGGACGCGGTGAAAAAACTCAGCCCGATGGTGCAGTGGCGTAACCCGGTGATGTTTATCGTCTGGATCGGCAGCCTGATCACTACCCTTCTTGCTATCGCCATGGCCGGCGGGCAGGTAGCGGGCAGCGCCGCGTTTACTGCTGCCGTCAGCCTCTGGCTATGGTTTACCGTGCTGTTTGCCAACTTCGCCGAAGCGATGGCGGAGGGGCGTAGCAAAGCGCAGGCCAACAGTCTGAGAGGGGTAAAAAAGACCGCCTCTGCCCGTAAGCTGCGCGCCCCGCAGCATGATGCGCCAGTCGACCCTATTCCGGCCGATGACTTACGCAAAGGCGACGTCGTACTGGTGGAAGCTGGCGATATCATCCCCTGCGACGGGGAGGTCATTGAAGGCGGCGCCTCGGTGGACGAAAGCGCCATCACCGGCGAGTCCGCGCCGGTGATCCGTGAATCCGGCGGCGACTTTGCGTCGGTCACCGGCGGGACGCGCATTCTCTCCGACTGGCTGGTGATCCGCTGTAGCGTAAACCCCGGGGAAACGTTCCTTGATCGGATGATCGCCATGGTGGAAGGCGCCCAGCGTCGTAAAACGCCGAATGAAATTGCGCTGACGATCCTGCTGATCGCTCTGACGCTGGTGTTCCTGTTGGCCACCGCCACCATCTGGCCGTTCTCTGCCTGGAGCGGGAAGACGGTCAGCGTGACGGTGCTGGTGGCGCTGCTGGTGTGCCTGATACCGACCACTATCGGCGGCCTGCTGTCGGCCATCGGCGTGGCCGGGATGAGCCGCATGCTGGGCGCCAACGTCATCGCTACCAGCGGACGCGCGGTGGAGGCGGCGGGCGATGTCGATGTCCTGCTGCTGGATAAAACCGGCACCATAACTCTCGGTAACCGTCAGGCCTCCGCGTTTCTGCCCGCCCGCGGCGTGGAAGAAAAAACGCTGGCCGACGCGGCGCAGCTCGCTTCGCTGGCGGATGAAACGCCGGAAGGACGCAGTATCGTGGTGCTGGCGAAACAACGCTTTAATCTGCGCGAACGGGATCTGCAGTCGCTGCACGCCACCTTTATCCCCTTTACCGCGCAGACGCGTATGAGCGGGATTAATATCGATCGGCGGATGATCCGTAAAGGCTCCGTGGACGCCATTCGTCGCCACGTCGAGGCTAACGGCGGCCGCTTCCCGGCGGACGTCGACAAACAGGTTGCAGAGGTCGCCCGTCTGGGCGCCACGCCGCTGGTGGTCGCAGAAGGCGAGCGCGTGCTGGGAATTATTTCCCTGAAAGATATCGTCAAAGGCGGGATCAAAGAGCGCTTTGCCCAGCTGCGCAAAATGGGGATCAAAACGGTGATGATCACCGGCGATAACCGCCTGACCGCGGCGGCCATAGCCGCCGAAGCGGGGGTGGATGATTTCCTGGCCGAAGCCACCCCGGAAGCCAAGCTGGCGCTGATTCGCCAGTATCAGTCCGAAGGGCGCCTGGTGGCGATGACCGGCGACGGCACCAACGATGCCCCGGCGCTGGCCCAGGCCGATGTCGCGGTGGCGATGAACTCCGGCACCCAGGCGGCCAAAGAGGCGGGCAATATGGTGGATCTCGACTCTAACCCGACCAAACTGATTGAGGTGGTGCATATCGGTAAGCAGATGCTGATGACCCGCGGTTCATTGACCACCTTCAGTATCGCCAACGATGTGGCGAAATATTTTGCCATTATTCCCGCCGCCTTTGCCGCCGTTTACCCGCAGCTCGCCGTGCTCAACGTCATGCGCCTGCATTCGCCCGCATCGGCGATACTCAGCGCGGTTATCTTCAACGCACTGATTATCGTCTTCTTGATCCCGCTGGCGCTGAAGGGCGTGAGCTATCGCCCGCTGTCCGCTTCGGCCATGCTGCGCCGTAATCTGTGGGTCTACGGCCCCGGCGGACTGCTGGTGCCGTTTATCGGTATTAAAGCTATCGATCTGTTACTGACCCTGACCGGGCTGCTGTGAGGAAAATTCCATGTCATTTATTCGACCGGCACTGACGCTCTTTATTCTGTTAACCCTGGTCACCGGCGGCGTTTATCCGCTGCTGACCACCGCGCTGGGGCAATGGTGGTTCCCGCAGCAGGCCAACGGCTCGCTTATCCGCATCGCGGGTGAAGTCCGCGGCTCCAGCCTGATTGGCCAGAACTTTACCGCCGCGGGTTATTTCCACGGTCGCCCGTCGGCAACCGCGCCGACGCCCTATAATCCGCTCGCCTCCGGCGGCAGCAACCTCGCCGTCAGCAACCCGGCGCTGGATACCGCCATCGGTGCACGCGTTCAGGCCCTGCGTCGCGCCAATCCGGATGCCGACCCGCGCGTTCCGGTCGAACTGGTCACCACCTCCGCAAGCGGTCTGGATAATAATCTGACGCCGGCGGCCGCGCTCTGGCAGGCGCCGCGCGTCGCCCAAGCCCGCAATATCAGCGTTGAACAGGTCACCCGACTGGTGAACGAGGCGACACAAAAACCGCTGGCCGGTTTTCTCGGCCAACCTGTGGTAAATATACTGCAGCTGAATATGGCGCTGGATGCCCTGAAGGATAAGTAAAATGAGTGACGAGCCGCTGCGTCCCGACCCGGACCGCCTGTTGCAACACACCGGCGAACCGCATCGCGGCAAGCTAAAAGTGTTCTTTGGCGCCTGTGCCGGCGTCGGTAAAACCTGGGCGATGCTGGCGGAAGCACAGCGGCTGCGCGCTCAGGGGCTGGATATTCTGGTCGGCGTAGCGGAAACCCACGGGCGCAAAGAAACTGCCGCCATGCTGGAGGGGCTCAGCGTTCTCCCCGCGCGCCGACTCTCTCATCGTGGGCGCTACGTCCACGAATTCGATCTCGATGCCGCGCTGGCGCGCCGCCCGGCGCTGATTCTGGTGGATGAGCTGGCGCACAGCAACGCGCCGGGGTCACGCCACCCTAAACGCTGGCAGGATGTCGAAGAGCTTCTCGAGGCCGGTATCGACGTTTTTACCACCGTTAACGTCCAGCACCTGGAAAGCCTCAATGATGTCGTCAGCGGCATTACCGGTGTCCAGGTGCGTGAGACCATCCCCGACCCCTTTTTTGACGCCGCCGATGATGTGATGCTGGTCGACCTGCCTCCCGACGATCTGCGCCAGCGGCTGAATGAAGGTAAGGTCTATATCGGCGGTCAGGCGGAACGGGCCATCGAGAACTTCTTTCGCAAAGGGAATCTGATCGCCCTCCGTGAGCTGGCGCTACGCCGCACCGCAGACCGGGTCGACGAACAGATGCGCGCCTGGCGCGACCGTCTGGGCCAGGAGAAAGTCTGGCATACCCGCGATGCCATCCTGCTCTGCATCGGCCACAACACCGGCAGTGAAAAGCTGGTGCGCGCCGCCGCGCGACTGGCGGCCAGGTTCGGCGGCGTCTGGCATGCGATCTATGTAGAAACCCCTTCCCTGCATCGCCTGCCGGAGACGAAACGGCGGGCGATTCTTGCCGCGCTGCGGCTGGCGCAGGAGCTGGGGGCAGAAACGGCCACCCTCGCCGATCCGTCTGAAGAGAAAGCCGTGCTGCACTATGCCCGCGAGCATAACCTTGGCAAAATCGTCATCGGTCGCCACGGAAGACGCCGCTGGTGGAGTCGTACGGGGTTCGCCGATCGCCTGACTCGCTTTGCGCCGGATCTCGATCTGGTGGTGATCGCTATGGATGAAAAAAACGATCCGCCGCCCGTCCGAAGCCATGACAGCCGGACAACGCTGGAGAAATGGCGTCTGCAGATCCAGGGCTGCTGCGTCGCCCTGGCGCTGTGTACGGTGATTACGCTGGTGGCGATGCAATGGTTGGTGGCCTTTGAAGCCGCCAACCTGGTGATGATTTATCTGCTCGGCGTGGTTATCATCGCGCTGCGCTACGGTCGCTGGCCGTCGGTGCTGGCAACGATTATCAACGTGCTGAGCTTCGATCTGTTCTTTATCGCCCCCCGCGGTACGCTGGCGGTTTCCGATGTGCAATATCTGTTGACCTTTGGGGTCATGCTTACCGTCGGTCTGGTTATCGGTAATCTTACCGCCGGCGTCCGCTACCAGGCCCGCGTCGCGCGCTATCGCGAGCAACGCACCCGTCATCTGTATGAGATGTCGCAAGCGCTGGCGATCGGGCGCAGCGAAGAAGATATCGCCATGACCAGCGAACGCTTTATCGCCTCCACCTTCCAGGCCCGCGGCCAGCTACTGCTACCCGATGATAGCGGTAAACTGCATCCGTTAACCCATCAGCCGGGCCTGAGCGCCTGGGACGATGCCATTGCGCGCTGGAGCTTCGATAAGGGCCAGCCCGCTGGCGCCGGTACCGATACGCTGCCCGGCGTTCCCTACCAAATTTTACCGTTGAAAAGCGCCGCCCGTAGCTGGGGAGTGCTGGTGGTTGAGCCGGATAACCTGCGGCAGCTGATGATTCCCGAACAGCAGCGCCTGCTGGAGACCTTTACTCTGCTGGCCGCCAGCGCGCTGGAGCGGCTGACGCTGACCGCCAGCGAAGAGCGGGCCCGGCTCAACAGTGAACGAGAAAGTCTGCGCAACTCGCTGCTGGCGGCGCTGTCGCATGATCTTCGCACCCCGCTAACCGTCCTGTTTGGCCAGGCGGAAATTCTGACCCTCGATTTAGCCAGCGAAGGCTCCCGGCATGCTCCGCAGGCGAACGAAATTCGCCAGCACGTCCTCAATACCACGCGGCTGGTCAACAACCTGTTGGATATGGCGCGCATCCAGTCCGGCGGTTTTAATTTACATAAAGAGTGGCTCACTCTCGAAGAGGTGGTCGGTAGCGCATTACGGATGCTGGAGCCGGGCCCTGGCGGGCAACGTATTCAGCTCGCGCTGCCGGATCCGCTGCTGCTGGTACACGTCGATGGCCCGCTGTTTGAACGGGTGTTGATCAACCTTCTGAAGAATGCGTTGAAATATGCCGGCCCGCAGGCGCAGATCGGTATCGCGGCGCAGGCCGATGAGCGCCAGCTGATCCTGAGCGTCTGGGATAATGGTCCCGGGATCCCGGCAGGCCAGGAACAGGCTATCTTTGATAAATTCGCCCGCGGCCATAAAGAGTCAGCCATTCCCGGCGTTGGGCTGGGGCTGGCAATCTGCCAGGCTATCGTCGAGGTCCACGGCGGCACGATCGGCGCGCAAACGCGTCCGGAGGGCGGCGCCTGCTTCCGTGTTACACTGCCAGCGGAAGTCCCTCCTGAGCTGGATGAATGGAATGGCGCGGCGTAACCTGTCGCCAGGGTAAAGCGTTAGCTGCGCCCCGGTGCGCTTGCCGGCCGCAAGAGTGAACAGAGGAATGGTGATTAACGTACTCATTATCGAAGATGAACAGGCTATTCGCCGCTTTCTGCGCAGTGCGCTGGAAGCCGACGGTATGCGCGTCTATGAAGCCGATACCCTGCAGCGAGGCCTTATTGAAGCCGCGACCCGCAAACCGGATTTAGCGATCCTTGATCTCGGCCTGCCCGATGGCGACGGCAATGAGTTTATTCGCGAAGTGCGCCAGTGGAGCCAGATGCCGATTATCGTACTCTCCGCGCGCACCGAGGAGCACGATAAAATTGCCGCTCTTGATGCCGGTGCCGATGACTATCTCAGTAAGCCCTTTGGTATCGGCGAGCTGCAGGCGCGACTACGGGTCGCACTTCGCCGTCATGTCGGCGCGCAGGCCGACGAGCCGGTGGTGCGTTTCGCGGATATTGAGATTGATATTCCCGCCCGCCGGATAGCGCGCGGCGCACAAGAAATTCACCTGACGCCCATTGAATTTCGCCTGCTTACGGCGCTGCTGAATAATCCCGGTAAAGTACTCACCCAGCGCCAGTTGCTCAATCAGGTATGGGGCCCCAACGCGGTAGAGCACAGCCACTATTTGCGGATTTATATGGGGCATCTGCGGCAAAAACTGGAAGTCGATCCGGCGCGCCCGCAGCATTTACTGACCGAAACGGGGATTGGCTACCGGTTTATGCCATAGGGCGTTTTCAGAGGGCTGGACGCAGCGTTGTCTTCCGGCTTGGGCGATGGCCATGAAAAAGGGTTCCGCAAGAAACAGGGAACCCTTCTCTAAAACCCTTTCCAGAGTTAACCAACGCTTAAACCACCGCTATTCATGCGGAACAGGTCGGTTTTCTGACTGAAGTTACGCGTTTTTCAGCACTTCGCTGACGATCTCCACCGCTTCTTTCTCGATCTGCTTACGATGTTCTTCCCCGAGGAAGCTCTCGCAGTAGATCTTGTAAGCGTCTTCCGTACCCGACGG
>NZ_JBJDNH010000063.1:0-21049 GCF_044900465.1 Klebsiella sp. NPDC088457
AGAGCGCAACCAGACGTATTTTGTCGACAAAACCACGGACGAGTCAGAAAACAGATTGTGGATGCTCCGCAACATGGGGAGGGTCTTATAATGGGATTTCCGTCTCCTGCCAATGATTTCGCAGAATCACGAGTCTCAATGAACACTATCTGCGACATAGACGCGAACAAACTCATCGTCGAAACGTCAGGGGGTTATGCGGTCATTGATGTGTCGCGACGGCCTAGGCAGGGCGACACTGTGCTGATTCTATACGATGGACGGATGGAGTTTGCGAAACTGATGGGAAGGGCGTTCATTACGGCTGACGGGGAGGCGATCGAGGGAGAGGCGCTCGACGACGTAGAGGTATGTGGGGTGGTGACGCACATCATCAACCGGGCCACTCAGGAAGATGACGGCCGTCCAGTAATGTGATCGACAAGAGGTGAGACAGATCTGGGACAATCATAGTTTCTTAACCGTTTTCATCTCTTTCTAACTTTTCGCATCATGGGACGTGTGAGCGCAGTAATGACGCGGTAAGTATATGAATTAGCGTATAGTTCTAGGAACTTCTAAGCCGTAGGTCACAGGTTCGAACCCTGTAGGGCGTACCATTCTCACTTCTCTTAACGTCTCCTGAAGTCTACAAAAGCCAGCATACACGCGGCATTCGCCAATATCTCATTATCTCAACGTCTACTATGGTCTATTGAAATCCACATTCATGTGGGGGTACATTTGGGGGTAGATTCCTGTTCAATGAAATGAGATACCCCCAAAATGAAGCTCACAGCCCGCCAGGTCGACACATCCAGGCCCAAGGACAAACCCTATAAGCTGTCTGATGGCGGTGGTCTTTACCTGTTGGTGAACCCCAATGGCTCGCGATACTGGCGCCTGAAGTACCGCATCGCTGGTAAAGAGAAGTTGCTGGCGTTGGGGGTATATCCTGATATCACTCTGGCGGAAGCCAGACAGAAGCGCGCGGATGCAAAAAAGGTTCTTGCTGCTGGTGGTGATCCGGGACAGGAGAAGCAGGAAGAGAAACAAGCGAAAGAGCAGGCTGTGGCAAACAGCTTTGAGCGCCTGGCGATGGAATGGCATTCCCATAAAAGCACATCGTGGTCAGAAGGCTATGCCGAGCATCTCCTGATGTATCTGAAGAAAGACATCTTCCCCTTCATCGGGCAAAAGGCGATTACGGATATCAGCCAGGTTGAAATGCTTAACGTCTTGCGAAAGATGGAACAACGTGGCGTTCTGGATAAACTCAAGAAAACCCGTCAGGCCTGCAGGCAGATATTTACCTATGCCATTATTACCGGTAGAGCTGAGTACAACCCTGTATCAGATCTGGCTGGCGCGCTTAAGCCGCCCAAGCAACAGCACTACCCACATCTTTTAGCCGACCAGATCCCGGATTTTCTCCGTACGCTAAGTGAATACAGCGGCAGCACAATCACCCGCAACGCCACCCGACTGTTAATGCTGACGGGGCTCAGGACAATTGAGCTCCGTGCTTCTGAATGGGTTGATATCGACTTTGACAAAGGCGTCTGGAACATTCCCGCTGAGCGAATGAAGATGCGGCGCCCACATCTTGTGCCCCTCTCGATTCAGGTTCGCAACTTGCTGGAAGAAATCCACCAGCTTACCGGGCGAGGGAAGTATGTTTTCCCCGGGCGGAATGATGCCGGCAAGTCAATGAGCGAGGCCAGTATTAACCAGGTGATTAAGCGTATTGGCTATGATGGTAAAGCGACCGGTCACGGCTTCAGGCACACCATGAGTACCATACTCCACGAACAGGGATATAACACCGCCTGGATTGAAACGCAGTTGGCCCACGTCGATAAGAACTCAATCCGCGGGACATACAACCACGCTCAGTATCTGGACGGCCGGCGGGAAATGCTCCAGTGGTATGCCGACTATATGGCGGCGCTTGAGAACGGTGAAAATGTGGTTCATGGCTCGTTCGGAAAACGCGCCTGACTGGATGCATAGACAGTATATGCATACGATAGTAGACTTAGGTAGACGAACAAAGAATAGGCTATGCCTAGGTTGATCCCCGAAAACCCGTACACCTCTGCGGGCTGGCATAGCCGCCAAAATCAGGGGGCGTGAGGTGGCGTTATGGTCGTGTCTGTCGCGCAGTTATTGGCAGAGAAAAATAGTGTTATTTCTTTCTCGGATACAGTTTCCTTCATATTAGAAGACAATGATTTTTTAAATTTTCATGATGTTGTTCAGTTTATTTATAGGAATTTTAATCTTGTAAGTGATGATATTTCTAATAGCTTGGTAAGTTGTTCTTACGATAGAATTAAAGGAGTGTCTGAGTCTGATGAGATTGCAGCCGAAAGCCTCGAGACATTAGAGTACTTGATATCATCAAACTGGATATCAGGTATAGATAATGAAGGGCAAGGTGGATATTTTTCTATTTATAATAACGAAGGGTATGAAAATGGTTCGCGTAAAGATTTCTTCTTTCGTAAGAATGAATTGATTCGTTTACTTACCACTGCCGGGATTTCATTCAGGTTTAATGAACAACTTAATAATGACGATGAAGCAGAAGGCAGTGTGCAGGAATTTGAAAGGAGAATTAAAGTATTATCAGATGAAAATAAAAAATTAAAAAGCGAAGTTGATGAACTAAGAAATGATAAGCCCAAGTATCTTGGTGTGTTTAGAGATGATGATCCATTATTAATTGCTATCAACATAAGAAATGTTGAGTGGGAGTCATTTGATGAGAATAATTCTCGAGTCACGACGCCATCTGCAGATTATGTAATCGAGAAACTGAAAGAGCAATATGGAATGTCACATGCACTTGCTAGTGCTATTGAAAGAGTTGCATGCCCAATTGTTAGAAAGGCTTCTTAGAGCGTTTTAGTACCACCATGAGTCATGATGTATCAGTATCATAGATGCCAGTCCTTGATACATATCTCACATATCAATCTACCCTAACCCATAGGGTAGAATAACTCATTAAATCAGTCATCTACCTTAACCCTAAGGGTAAGGTCCATCCTGTGCTCTTTTCCCTCAGGGTAAAATGTACCTAAATACCCTTAACCCTAAGGATATAAAAACATCGTCTTTTTTGTGCAATGATTTACCTCGTGAACCGCAATAGACGTTACGAGGTAAATATGACTCAGTCATTGATAAGATTTTCTGAAGTACAACGAAGAACTGGATATAGTAAAGCGTGGTTATATCGCCTTATGGGGCAGAAACGATTTCCTTCTGCAATAAAAATTGGTTCGCGCTCAATTGCTTTTATCGAAAGTGAAATAGATGATTGGATTAATCAACGTATTGCTGAGTCACGCGGTGATTTGTCCGAATGATTAAAGAGTGACATTGATTTTTTCTGTGGAGCTGGTGGTGCTGCAGAAAGATAATGTGAATATTTAATTCTCTACTGTATAGCGGATCGAGGATAAATGAAAGCGGAAAAATTCAGATTCAATTCTGAGGGCACCTCTCAGCCTGTAGCTAGCCAGAAAAATATATTCAAAGCCGAAGTGGGTGATATTTCGGTCATTAAATTCGAGGGGCATTCCGTACGCATTGTGAATGTCGACGGTGAACCGTGGTTTGTCGTTTCTGACGTTTGCCAGGCCCTCGAAATTAGTAACCCAACCAGTGCTGTTAATTCTTTGGATGGCGATGAGGTGATGACCCTAACTTTAAATGAGGGGCATTCAGGTAAGCGTGGCGGAGCACGTAGTTGGAATATGGCCGCTGAGTCAGGTTTCTACAAACTGATCGCACGCAGTCGCAAGGCCACCACGCAGGGCACGTTCGCTCACAGTTTCACTAATTGGGTATTCCGTCAGGTGATCCCATCTATCCGTAAAACAGGCTCCTACGGCGTGCCGTTCGCGTTCCTGAATGACCATACCCGTCGCAAAGTACAGTACACGAAGAAGGCCAGTAAGCTCGGTAAAGATCTTCAATCGTGCAAAGGTGAGAAAGCCCGCTTGGCCGCTGAAGAGATTGAACTATGGCGTAAGTATCAACCTGACCTGCTGGAGGTTCATTAATGGCTAAGCCCACCAGCACACCGCTGCCAAATCACGCATATCGCGACGCGCAGGGCCAGACGGTGAGCGTCGTCTCTGTAGCGCACAACCGCGTGACGTTCTATCGCGATGGCTACCAGTTTCCGTGCGTGCAGCCCATTGATCGCTTCATGAAGGAGTTCGCGGAGGTGAAACAATGATTACCGCCGTCCAGGGTAAAAGCCTCTCTATGGTTGGCCTGTTAGCAAATGCTAGTACTTTGCGGGTGCGCCGCCGCGGGAACCTGTTGAAACCTGTCACCTTGCGGGCCACTGATAGTGGCGTACAAAACGCCTGGCGGAGTTTCGAGACAATTACGCCCGCGGGTAAGCGTTCGGAAACTGACTATCTGGAAGATAGCGTGTCCGGCGCCGGCGGTGGATGTGGGGCCCATCACACGGCCAGCTATAAATTGCCGCACCGTAACAAAAAGGGCTTGCGACTTGAGAGCCTCCCGGTCTATGGTTATAGCGCACCAGCAAAATCTGGTGCCGGGATTGGCGTTCCGGAGAGTTTACAGGCGACCTATGACGCGCCATGCGTCTTTTTTTGTGTCGTTAATTCAGTACACCCTTTTTTCTGCGTTGCGGGTATAATCCGCGCCGCTCACAAAATAATGGTGGGCTGGATGGGGGCGGAGAAATCCGCGCCGGTTTCCTGTAACGCCGGTTACGCCAACCCTGTTCAGTCCACCACCAGCGAAATTGGCGTTTCCGGTGGTGGGTTTCAGACCCAGTTACAGGAGGCTGCCATCATGGCTACTACCCCTACCCAAAATCCACAATTTATCTGGATCATCGCTGCTATTCGCCGCGATAGCCAATCCGTCACTGTAAAAATCTATCACGTCACCGCGGCATCTGAACGCGAAGCCCGATGCAATTTAGTGCGTGATCACGTTTGCTTTTTCGCCGGCCGCATCCGCCTGACGGAGGTGGATCATGCGTAATAACTCCTTTCCCACAGTCATCACTGAGAATCCCTATCCGCTCGATGAACTGACCTACGAGACAGAATGCATATTGGCAATTCTGCGAACAATTAACGATGTCAGTGATCCACACACCAAAAGCTATCTTGTAGATGCCGCGGAACTTATTGGTACTCAGTTGTTGAAAAAGCTAGAGCACAACGCACGTCTGGAAGATGGTGATTGCGAATGAAAAATATCGACCTCATCCGAGAAGTTACTCATGCTGCAACTGATCGCTGGCCTACAGTGCTGGCTGGGCTGCATATCGATGTGCCGGATTCACCGCGCCGGCACGGTCCGTGCCCGGCCTGCGGCGGCTCGGATCGCTTTCGTTTCGATGATGGCGGCCGCGGCAGCTTTATCTGCAACCAGTGTGGAGCGGGTGACGGCCTTGACCTAATCCGAAAGGTGAACAAATGCGACACCACGGAGGCCGCACGACTGGCGGCTGATGTGCTGGGTATTGATTATCGGTCAGCAGTACAGGACGAAGCCACCGCCAGCCAGAGGCGGGA
Organism: Klebsiella sp. NPDC088457; assembly: GCF_044900465.1. NCBI lineage: Bacteria > Pseudomonadati > Pseudomonadota > Gammaproteobacteria > Enterobacterales > Enterobacteriaceae > Klebsiella > Klebsiella sp. NPDC088457. The sequence continues at coordinate 5,562 of NZ_JBJDNH010000063.1, forward strand.
GCAGTTGGAAGCCGAGCGTACACAACTGGAGCAGGAGCGCCAACAGCAGGCCGCTGAGGAGACAAAGCAGCGGCGCCTGACGTTTGCCCATCGGTATACCGAATTGCGCCAGCAGGCCGCCCCGGGCGAGAGTGCATACCTTATAGCTAAAGGGCTGGGCGGCTTCACCTTCTCCATTCTGCCCGATGGATCACTTTTGCTGGCGCTGGTGGACGATTCCGGCGACGTCGTGGCGGCCCAGACCATTACCAACGCGGGCGAAAAGCGGCTGGTGGCCGGATCAGCAAAGCGCGGGGCGTTCTATGTTATCCAGCCAGTTGATTCCCCCGAGACCGTTATTTTGACCGAGGGACTGGCTACCGCCCTGTCAGTTCATTTGATGCGCCCGGAAGCACTTACGGTATGCGCCATAGACGCTGGCAACCTGCATCCCGTAGCTCAGGTCATGCATCAGCGCTACCCGGGTGCGCGGATCATCATTGCTGCCGACAACGACATTAAACCCGGAGAGCTAAATACAGGCAAAAACGCTGCGGAGAAAGCCGCAAAAGAAGTCTGTGGCTGGGTGGCTTTACCTCAATCCGAGGAAAAGGCCGACTGGAACGACTACCACCAGCAAAACGGGCTGGAAGCTGCCAGGGCAGTATTCAACGATTCTATGTATCAACCGCAGGAGCCTGAAGTGTCCGCGAAACTGCAAGTGATCAACGGAGGGAAGAAGTGCGTATCAAAACCTGAATCCCTGCGACCTCATATCCAAAGCCGTATTGATGGCGTGTACTGGGTTGAACCCAAATCAGACAAAGATACCGGGGAAATAATCAGCCGTGAAAGCTGGTTGTGTTCTGCTCTGGAGGTTGTCGGTATTGGTATTGATGATAGTAAAACCCGGTATTTGATCCTGCGCTGGCAGGCATTTGGTGCGAAGAGTGAAACCGTCCAGGCGATACCCCTTGCTGACATTGGTGAGCGCGAAGGTTGGCGAACGCTCAAAGCCGGTGGGGTGAACGTCACAACCAAAAGTGGTTTACGCGCAACGCTGGCCGACTGGCTGCAGAGCTGTGCCAATGGAGAGGTATGGCGCATTGCGCATGCTACAGGCTGGCAGTGTGGCGCCTACATCATGCCGGATGGCGAGATCATCGGTATGCCTGAGCAGCCGGTGCTGTTTAACGGGCGGAGCTCCGCAGCATCCGGTTATACCACCAGCGGCACCGTGCAGAGCTGGCGGGAGAGCGTAGGCCGGCTGGCCTTTGGCAATTACTCGATGATGACTGGCGTGGCCGCAGCACTGGCCGCCCCGCTGATTGGCCTTGCCGGTGCTGACGGATTCGGGATCCATCTCTACGAACAGTCGAGCGCGGGTAAGACCACCACAGCTAATGTAGCTTCCAGTCTCTATGGTAATCCGGATGTGCTGCGCCTCACCTGGTACGGTACTGCCCTGGGGTTGGCGAACGAAGCTGCCGCACATAACGACGCACTGATGCCCCTTGACGAGATCGGCCAGGGGGCTGACCCGGTGGAGGTCTATAAATCGGCTTACGCGTTGTTCAACGGTACGGGCAAGCTGCAGGGAGCGAAGGAAGGCGGTAACCGCGATCTGAAACGTTGGCGCACGATAGCTATAAGCACCGGTGAAATGGATCTGGAGACTTTCATTGCCAGTGCCGGCCGTAAGGCTAAGGCGGGTCAGTTGGTTCGCCTGCTGAACATTCCGATGCGCCGGGCCGTGCGCTTCCATGAGCATGTCAATGGTAAACACCATGCCGATGCCCTCAAAGATGCGTACCAGCATCACCACGGAGTGGCCGGGCGTGAGTGGGTGAAGTGGCTGGCTGACCACCAGCCTGAAGCGGTGAGCTCAGTCAGAGCAGCTGAAGAACGCTGGCGTAGCCTTATCCCGTCTGATTACGGGGAACAGGTTCACCGCGTCGGCGCCCGGTTCGCGATTCTGGAAGCCGCACTGCTGTTAGGTAAGGTGATCACCGGCTGGGATGAGCAGACGTGTAGGGATGCCATTCAGTACAGCTATAACGCCTGGCTGCGCGAGTTTGGTACCGGCAATAAAGAACATCAGCAGATAATAGAGCAGACCGAGGCATTCCTGAACGCCTACGGCATGAGCCGCTTTGCACCGTTCCCGTATGACCCAACCAGTCTGCCCATCTCCAACATGGCGGGATACCGGCAGAAAGGCGGCCATGATGCCGACCCGATGGTGTTCTACACCTTCCCGGCAGCCTTCGAAGGAGAGATCGCCCGCGGCTTTAACTCCCGCCAGTTTGCGGAGGTACTGAAGAAAGCAGGAATGCTGACGCCACCGACTTCAGGCCGCGGTTTCCAGAGAAAGTCACCGCGCATTGATGGGCGACAGATTCGGGTTTATGTCCTGCAATATCTGCCGGACGACGACCAGCCAGAGTAAAAGCATTCTTTCATGTGTGTAGTTTAGGTGTTGGTTCAGTTGGTTCAGCTGCCTCAGTAGTTATATATATCTGTTTAATAAGGTTTCATGTTTAAAAAATGAACCAACATTGAGGCAACAAACTACCATTTTGAACCAACACTGAATCAGATACAGAGCATCGGAATGGAGGATTTCAGCTATGACAGCTCAAATTTCAGCATACGGCCGGCTGGTGGCCGACCCGCATACCAGAACAACGGGGAAAGGTACGAGCATGGCTATGGCCCGCCTGGCTGTAGCGCTGCCCTGTAATGCGGTAGATATCGGAGAGGCTACCTTCTGGCTGGGTGTCATTGCCTTTGGTAAGCAGGCTGACGCGCTGGCCAAACACCGGAAAGGCGACCTTGTCTGCGTGGCGGGTAACCTGCAGCTAAACCAGTGGACGGCGCAGGACGGCGGCACCCAGCAGGGGTATCAGGTCATTGCGGACAGTGTACTAAGTGCCAGAACGGTACACCCAGGAGGTAAAGCAGGTCAACAAGGACAGGCTACTGATGCCCTACGTCGGGCCCATGAGCAGCAACCGCCCGCGACCGGGTATGAAGGATACGACCAGACTCCGCCGTATGACGATGATTTTTGACATCGGAATTCATGAGGGAGTAAATCCTGAAGGCGGTCCAACTTGCTGCGATGGTGGTGAAGGGGGAAGGTCTTGCATTTAATTTGATACTGTGTTTTTATACAGTTGTTACTGTTTATAATCACAGCTAACAGATAATACTTTTTTAGTTATAAATTAAGTCTTTTCCGATTACTAAAGGTTGAGATTTATGATTTCAGAGAAAGCCACGTTCACCTTTTACCAAGTTAGAAACGCAGGTTTCTATCGTGCAGGAGCAGCCGCTCCAGAGTTTGGTTCTCTAGGTGAAACGCTTATCGATTTAAATAACTGGGCCGGGCAAAAAATACTAAAAGAAACAAAAACATTTGAAGCTGATGAAGAACGGTACCCTGCCTATCTAGTAGATTCTAAGAATGTTGGCGATGATTGGCTGTTACTTCTCTGGAACGAAGTTCCAAGTAATGGCCAGCGCATGCCATCTTTAAGTGAGGATGCAGTGTATGGGGCTGATCCGGAGGTGATAATGAATCCTATTCGTGAAAGGACTATCCCCGGGTTTGCCACTTACTTTTGGTTCATTGCTGACAGAAATCTCATGGCCACAGTAAAGCTGCACAATAAGTTGACCGCTCAGGCTACCCTACAAAAGTATATCCAGTGTTTTTTAAAACAATCTTCTGAACATGCTAAAGCGGAAGTCATTGAACTTGAGGATGGTTCACATGAGCTTAAAGTCACTGGGTATATGTTAGATGTAAATGATGATCAAGAAGAGCGTAAGCATTACTACCCTAGATTCAATGCCAATTTGATAAAAAATCCAGGTAAGCACGAAGAAATAAGACAAAAAGCGAACTTTATCAGTAAAATAGAAAGAGTTATCGAGTTAGACCTTAACCGTCATCCCGATTTGGATTTATGGCAAAAATTATTGGATAAATTGCATGTTGGTGCCCAGCAAGGACCCGGGGTATCAACCAAGGTAAAATATACTCTATCCCCAGATGTAGGTCTTGCTGATGTAAATCAGATGATTTTGGATTGGGATAATGATCCATCTGAAGTGAACGATTATGGTTTTGTCTTTAAAGGAGAACCAAGCAAGACATATTGGTTAAGTAATTCGCTCTCTAGGACGCAATTTGATGTTCGTATCGAGAGAGAGAACGATGAAATTGTCAACTTACAATCTTTACTAGTCGAACTAAGGGCGAAGAAAGATCTAATTTTGAGGGGCTCAGGCTTATAATGAAAGTAAAAGTGATGTTGTTCATTTGTATACTTGCTCTTGTATCAGGAGCAGGATACTTTGGCCGGCATATAACTTTTTCGATTCAGTGGCCTTTGTTTGAAGCACTTAGAACTACAGCATCGATAATTTTTGCTGTCGTTGGGGCATGGTTCGCGATTATCTATCCAGAAAGATTAAAAAAATCTTTTCGTGGAGGTGATTCAAGCGGTGGTGGTGCAGGAATTCATAACCTCTTTACGCCTATTGTTCATTCGACAGCTATCCTCGCTGCTGTACTGCTCGTCGGCATTGGTGCTCCGTTATTAAAGCAATTTGATTGGGTAATGGAGCACAAGACAGTTTTCAGAGGACTATCTTACGGATTATTGGTGTTCCTCACGTTATGGCAGCTGTTAACTGTCGTTTTAAGTCTTACTGGCCCCGATATCCTTAAGCGATTTACTTCGAAGCAAGAAGCGTCTAAGAGAGCTGCAAAATCTATGCTCAACCCCAAAAACAAAAACTAACCATGCGGTTAGATTTTTCTCACAAAGGTTTCCACGTAATAATAGACATACGCATCTCACAAAAATTTCATGACTAATATGCCCATATCTTATTTATAGGCAAATGAGTTGTGTTTTGCCTATGTCATAGGCAAGCGTGACGTGTTTCGCCTATGAGAGGTGATATCTCTTAGCGTTAACTTGATGATGCGCAGGGAGGGAACTGGTATCTCAGATCGATTTGTGGCGCATCGCTCAGAAGCCGGCCAGATTTTGCCATCAGGTATCCAGCCATCTCTTCTGGCGTTAAATCTACATGAAACATGTCCTTGTCCTGGAACCATTCATCAGGCCAGTAGATGAGATCGGACGGATTGGCATCAAAGTTTTTCTCCAGCAATCCCAGCGCGTAGCTTTGTTCCGATTCCTTTCCTTCAGCATTGCACACGAAACTAATTATCTGAACTAGTTCATCCCAGGTTAAATCAGCAACGTATTTCTCCTGATTAAATGCCATCCGGGTAAAGTTCTTTGCGTCGGTCCATGAGGAAAAGTCACGGAAATCAGAGAATTCATACGGATTAACGACCTGCCTGTTCCAGTCATCAATCATCGCTTTTAGCCCTTCATCATCTTCGTCGGCGCCGTTATCAATTTGCGACAGTATCTCTTCTGCTGTGTCCGCTAGTTCTTTTAGTTTCTTGCGGGTTAGTTTGGCTGGCTTAAAACGTTCGGGTAAGGGCATAGGGGTCTTCCTTGTTAGGTTAAGGCATGGCAGCGACAGGTCATTACGCAATCTTCGTTAAGTACTCGTCTAAAGTCTATAAAACAATCAATTTCCTTTCTGGTGACGATCGAATTTATTCTTTCACTAATTGCAATATAAACAATGATCATTTCATTTAATGAAATTAAAATAGCTGTATAAATATCAGGAGGTGGTCATGTCGAAACAGTCCGTCAAACCTGTCTTGCTCAGCGAGGCACAGATTCAGGCAATTCGAAAAATTCAGGAACAGCAGCGCCAGCAATCAGGTATCGGTGTTGCGCCAACTATCCACGAAATAGCCAGGGGGCTGGTAGATAAAGCCTTACAGCAACATTTGGGGTAAAGGTCTAAATACTTTCAGTGTGAGGGTGAATCAACCATCTGTTTGTTATTCATACAGATATTTAACGTTTTGAGGTTAATAAAGGTAACGATGAAAACGAATATCACTGACGAAGAGTTACTGCAGGAAGTCCAGAGAATCATCGACAAAGCATCGTTAACAGAACAGATCGCCCTAACCGATTTGCTTCAACGGTATGAGTTGGCTGTCTCTGTGGCCAAGTACGCATTACCTGGTTATCCATTAGGGGTTTTAGACTTTCTCGCGGCCGCAACAAAACCAGCTACCGTTCAATCATCTGACCTGCATGATACCGCTCAAGATAAAACCGATGGGAAATCAGCACCAGCACCTGGTGGGAGTAAATACCACTAGCCCCATGATACTTCTAACATAACATTCTCGGGAGAAAAGCATGCCAACCGTACCGCAGTATCAGCGCCAGAGCCAGACGCAAGCCGCCCCGGTAATGACCACTAATTTACGCGTGCCGGAGAACCCACTCGTACAGGGTATCCAGCAAGCCGCGGATACATCGATTAATATGATGGTTCAGGCCAAACGTAAAGCTGATGTAGCAAATATTCAGGATGGACTATTGAAAGTCGCCGCATTTGGCGATGATCAAATGAACAACCCACAAAATGGATTAATAACCAAACAAGGAAAAGCCGCGCTTGGACAATCAGATCTGATTGTTTCAAAGGCTACTAAACATGCTGAGGATATAGCTGCCACTCTGCCAGATGGTGATGTGCGCGACAACTTTATGCGTCAGGCACAAATGCAAATCCTGTCATTAAAAAATCAGGCAGTAAGATATGAAGTAGATCAGCACCAACAATATGAGTCTGGTATGCAGGATGCAACCAGAAAATTATGGATACAAAGAGAATCAGAATCATGGAATGATCAGCAGGCAGCAGCTTTTGCTAGACAGCAGAGAATAATTGCAACTTCGAGCTATGGGGCTGCAAGAGGGTGGTCAAGAGAGCAAATGCTTTCACAAATTGAAAGTGATGATCGTGGTGCGACTGAGATGCGCGCTAAGAATTACGCTGCCGCCAACCCAACAGGATGGCTTAACGGGAATTTCAAAGCTGTAGATGGTGGTGAACTCGATTTGCGCGCTGTCGGTATCGTGGAGTCCGGGGGAAAACATCGTAATGCCGATGGTAGTCTTGTAACTTCCCCAAAAGGGGCGCAGGGAGAATTTCAGTTGATGCCTGACACAGGGAGGGAACTGGCGGCGAAACGAGGCGTAGAGTATAACCCTGATGACCCCGTGCAGCATGCGCAGCTTGCTCGCGATTATACCGGTCAACTGAGTAAAAAATATCAATCAGAAACCCTGGCTGGTGCGGCTTATAATTGGGGGATGGGGAATGTTGATCATCTTATAGATAAAGTAGGAGACCCGCGAAAAGGCGAAATTTCAATGGCTGATTTCGTCGAGCAACTTCCAGCAGAAACAAGAGGGTGGCTTTCTCGATATAACAAAAATAGAACGGGAATGGACCCTGTGGTAATTAATCAAATTGATAATTTGGCAGAGTCGCAAATCAATCAGCAGAGGGCTAATGCACGCAAAACATTAGATCCAGAGCTGAATAATACAATGACGCAGCTATATAATGGTGAAGTTCCTGACTCAATGCCTAACGTATCGAGGATTATGTTTTCGTATGGCGAGCAAGGGCAGGCCGTAATTAAGCAGTTAGATATTGCAATTAACAACGCCAGAGTATTCCAGTCCATCCAGTATGCACCTCCTGCTGAGCAGCAGGCAGAGCTTGCTAAGTTGAACCCACAGGCTAATGACCCGGATTATGCGCTGAAATTGCATGCCTATGGGAAAATTAGTGCTCTGGTACAGAGTAGCAACGAAAAAATTCAGGCGCAGCACGATGCTGGCAGGTTTAATGACGCCCTTGTTATGGGTGAAAAGCTCGACCCGAGCAACAAATCTATGCAGAAAGCGGCGGATAACACGCCATCGGCGCTTAATTTTCGCATTAACGATGCCACCACGCATGACGCTATCGTGCAGCAGGTTAACCAAACCGGCATTATTCCGTCGCAGGTTACATCGCAGCTGAATGCTATTTCCCGATCCAGCAGCCCTGATGTGGTAAAGCAGGGCTCCACCTTGTTTAACGCCCTATACGACACGGATCCCGCGTCGTTGGGGGATATGCCGAAGGATATGCAGAGTTTTTATCTAACGGTAAAGCAGCTGACCGATGCGGGCATGGCGTCCGATGAGGCAGTGAAGCAGGCGCAGAACGTTACCTATAACCAGACTGATGCCCTAAAAGCGCAGCTAACCTCCACGCAAAGCACCAAAGAATATAAAAAAGAACGCAGCAGCGCTTTGGATTCGGCCGTCAGTAATATGTCGCCGTGGTACAGCTTCGGCGGGCCTGGTGCTGACGACCAGAATATTAATGCTGTCAATTTTCGCAATGATTACCAGTCGCTTTACGATATCAATTATCGCAATTCTGGTGGTAATGCTGATGTTGCCAAAAAGATGACCAATACCCAGATCGCCCGCACTTGGAGTATTAGCGACGTGAACGGTAACACCCAGTTTATGAAATACGCGCCTGAAGCGCTTTATAGCTATGGGCCATCTGGCTGGCAGGCTTCACAGTGGAAAGAAGAAAAAGAGCGCCTGATGTATGGCGAACGCAGTGAGGAAATCGCAACCAATCCGACCCAGTTAGGGATCACCTCAGGTTCAGCACCCGTTATCACTTCTAATACCCCTGAATCCAGAATTGGTGGCGAGCTGGAAATCACCCCAGACGTTTTAACCACGCACAACGGTGATTACGCCATTATGGTTCGCATGAAGGATAAAGAAGGTATCGAGAGCGTACAGCCTTATTACGATAAATTCGGCCGGCCTATGCGCTGGAAACCGTCGTTAGAAGAGTGGGAACCTTACAAAAAAATGCAACAGGAGAGGGCACAGCAAGAGGAAGACGAGATCTCCCGCGGTAAAGATATTCGTGGGTTTAAGGCAAAACATCGCGCGCTCGATGAGCAGTACCAACGTTTACATGATGAACGAGTGGATCGCTTTAAAAACTATTTCTCGTGGAGAAATGAATAATGCCTATCTATCCGCAATCAGACGTACCGAGTGTTATGGATAACGCACTTCAGGCCCCAACGGGCTTTGACGTCTCACTGCCTGCCGGTACTAATCCAGAGCCGCAACAACAGCAACCATCTGTATGGGATGCTGCGTTTCGTCAGAATAACTTGCTAGCTGGGATGTTTCGTCCGGCAAAACAATTCGAACCAGCACAAGGCTATAACCCGTATTCTGATAAGAATGAAATTCATGGTTATGAGCAGTGGGGATCTGCTTTCGCAGATTCTCAGTCGCCAGAGGAAACCGCATGGATTAAAAGTCAGATTGACAACGAAAACGAAGATCGCCGAGTGTTGGGGGAAGCGGGTGCCGAAGGTACTCTTGCTAGTATTGCCGCCGGTCTTATCGATCCTGTTACCATTGCATCGATGTTTATCCCTGGTGCACAGGGTACTCTGGCCGCACGTATAGGTTCGCAGGTTGTGATTGGCGCCACCGGTACTGCACTGAGCGAAGTCGCACTTAATAGTCAGCAGTACACAAGGACGCTGGGGGAAAGTGCCGCACACATCACCGCTGGTGCTATGCTCAGCGGTATTTTTGCCAGTGCTGGTTCGTTGATATCTCCAAGAATCAGGAGCGCCGCTACGCGAGAAATGGCTGATGCGCTGGAAAATGCCGGCACGGATAACTCTATTAACCGTGGCATGGATAGTCTGCCGGATGGCGGTAGCGTAGGTGCGATGCAGATTAGACAGGCGACGCTTGACGATCTAACGCTTGATGGAGGTAAGGCAGCGGATGTGGCGTTAAAGGCTGGCGGGTATATGACGCCAATATCACGAGTCATTTCTTCGCCATCGCGTAACGCTCGGATCACGGCACTGGAACTGGCGGAAAATAACTTTGCTCTGCGGGGTAACCAACGCGGATTTGAGACCCCTGTTGCAGCTGAAACCCGCGTGCGTGGCTGGAGGAGGGAGGAGGCCGCAGTAGTGGTCACCAATAAGCAGGCGTATGCCAAATATAAATCTGATGGCGGCGATCTCAACTACACCCGATTTCGTGAAGAAGTCGGCGACGCCATGCGAAATGGTGACATTCACGGTAATGCTGCTGTTCAGGATGCCGCGCGTGCATTGCGTCAGGTAGTCGACAGGGTGAAAGTTGCTCAGCAGGATCTTGGCTTACTACCGCCTGATGCGGAGCTAAAAGCGTTGGGGCAGACCAGTTATTTCCCTCGAGTATACAGAGTGGGGAAAATTGTTGAGGAACGCGATAAATTCCGTGATCTTTTAGTTAACTGGTGGTCGCGTGGGCCTTCCGCTATGTCACGAGAAGATGCGGAGATCGCCGCAGACGCAACGATAAATAAAATCGTTGGCGCAAAAATCCCCCAGGATTTCACGAACGTTTTTACCGTTAAAGTACCAGGAAGCTCACGGCAGCGTACTTTAAATCTGCCTGATAATATGATGCGTGACTATCTGGAGAGTGACGCTAACTATGTATTGCAGCGGCATATTCGGGAGGCTTCTCCGGATATCGAATTAACCCGCGTTTTTGGAAACCGCAACCTTGAGTCCCAACTTAAGGCCATACAGGATGAATATGACGAACTGATGCGGGCGCGTCCTCAGGAGCAGGCCAAATTAGCTAAAGCACGTGAGAATGATATCCGGGATATCACTGCTATGCGTGATCGTTTAGTCGGTACGTACGGAATGCCTGATGACCCATCATCATTTTTTGTACGCGCTGGCCGGGCTATGCGTAACGTGAACTTCGTTACCAAACTCGGCGGCATGACTGTATCCGCGATTCCCGATCTTGCCCGTGGCGTGATGGTCAATGGATTCAGTAAAACCATGAAGGGCTATGGCGCCGTGATATCCAGATCACCGGCGTTCGCCGCTAACAAAAGCGAAATGAAAAAGATGGGGGTTATGGTTGAAGCGGTTCTTGACTCCCGGTCACGCTTGATGGCTGATCTGGTTGACAGCTCCACGCGTACGAGCGCGGCGGAAGCTGGGCTAGATCGCGTAACTGATGTGTTCGGAAAGCTCACGCTGATGGGGGTGTATAACGACTTTAACAAAGCGATTAATGGCATGGTGACTGCTGACAGTATTCTGTCGGAGGCGGCTCCAGTCTCTAGGGTTGCGAAACTGGGCATCAGTCCGGCCACCGCAGTGCGCATAAACGAACAGTTCCGCAAGCATGGCGAGGTGCTTGATGGTTGGCATATTGGCAATTTTGATAAATGGGATGATGATTATGCTTCAGGTGTATTCCAGTCGGCAGTTTTGAAGGATACCAATAACATCATTATCACCCCGGGGATAGGCGATACGCCATTGTGGGCCAGTTCTCCTATCGGACGCACGGTTTTCCAGTTCCGCTCCTTCACGACTGCATCATATAACCGTGCCACAATTGGTGGATTATCAGAAGGTAACGCACAGTTTTACTATGGCACGGCCTTTCAAATTGCGCTTGGAGCGTTAACCTACGCACTTAAACAGGCCGCGAATGGTAAAGAGATAGACTGGTCACCGCAAAAACTGGTTATTGAAGGTATCGACCGCTCCGGCATCCTCGGCCCGCTGATGGAATACAACAACATGGCGGAGAAGGCCACCGGCGGGATGTTTGGCTTAGGGCCGCTGCTAGGTACAGGTACGCAATCCCGTTATGCCAGCCGGGGCTTTATCGGTTCTGCGCTGGGGCCAACATTCGGGTTGCTTGATACTGTTACTGATGTCACTGCTGGCGTGCTGAATGGTGATGCTGGTGATCGAGTATTGCATAACGTGCGTACGGTACTTCCAGGTAACAACCTTTTCTGGATCGCACCATTAATTAATCAGGTTGATCCGGGAATGAAATAGCGTGACATGTCACAAAGGCCGCATAGGCGGCCTTTATAATTTCTTGTTTAATTCCTTTCCATAGATATCAATCAAGTCAACAAAGCCACCACTACCGCACGCCTGTAGCCTAACAAAATATTCTTTCCCAACCTTTATAAAGTTACTTGCTATTTCATTATCACTTTTGCTTAACTCACTAAAATTGGTTGGAACAGACCAGTTATTGTCCTTTGAGTCAACAAAATAAAAACTTTCCAGGGTCTTACCACTTTTGCTAAAGTTCAGGCCCTCAACTGTGATAAGGCCTGCAAACTGTTTGCATGCTGCCATTGGTGCGGTTAACGCCTGATTTAATGTTACAATTCCTACTGCTTTACCGTTTTCTGTTAAAATCTCTGGCCCTTGGTACTCATCCTGAGCAGCGTGTAAATTCGCACAGGTAAGAAAGCCAATCATCATTAGAATTTTTCTCATATATCACCAATCACCAATTTGTTTTTTCCCAATTTTTCCGATAGCTTCTCCAACTCTGATCTTAAGAGTACCAGTGGTGTCATTGCATCAACTATCCAAACAGCACTGCTAATGCTTTTTTCATTTTCACTTACCATGTGTAGGTCACCGATATGTGGCGTAGCGGCGCCGGCGGATTACGCCCACAAAAAAACCCGCGGTGCGGGCTTAGTTTTTCCATTTCTCTGAAAACAAATCTTCGTCTAATGGCATTGGTTGAGTCTTCGTTCCTTCGAAAAATTTGTAACTGATCTCAATTGCCGCTTCTTTAAACTCTTCTTGTTCGGACACTTTATGAGCATCAGCGTCTATGAAAAACATAACGAGGGCGTCTCGGTTATGATTAACTGAATAGACTAAAAAACTATTGCTTGTTGGGGTATATTTTACTTTTACTGATGCGATCTTTTTCCACATATCCCAAGATGACTTCTTACCCAGAATGTCTGTACTGCTTTCTTCTGAAGTATAGTCACCCACATCAACATGACTATGCCTAACATGGAGATCTAATATCTCTTTAGGCCTGGCAAATGCTGCATCTTTACCAATATCAGGATGATAACCTGTGAACCAGTATTCTTTGAATGCATCGGCAACTTCCTTTACCTTAGCATCGGAAAGGCAAAGGGCCGAGAATTTCATTGTATGAAGTACTCGACCCTTGTAGATTTGTTCAGGTTTCTCTTTTTCAGGAGGCGCAGACAAACTCGAAATTCTCCTTATCTTTAAGTCCGTCGTAAAAAGCGCGAGAAATCCGAACCGAATGTTCCTTATCCATCGTCACCCTTGTGTACGCGGCATCTTTACTTTCAACACGTCTTGCGGCAGCACGCGCTTTACGCACTTTGTCTCTTTCGCTGATACGCATGACATCACCTCATAATATAGATATTTCATCAAACGGGGTTTACCCTTACGGTAATATTACGCCGTCCGAATACCTCTTGCAAGGTCGATGTTGATTTCGATGGACAATGCCGTAAGTAACTAGATGCCTAACACATCTACTAAAACGATAGCATTTCCGATACTTAAAGGCGCTTCCCTGCGCCGTGACTCGCCCTTAGAAGCTATGCGCCTGATTCAGAACATACTGCGCGTGCGTCTGTATATCACGCAGGCAGATGCTGACACCGGTTATGTAGTTAAGCATGGCTGTTAACTCCGCCGCGGCACTAGCGCCGTCATTCCGCGTTACTCACCGGTCGATACTTCCGCTTGTTGACGTCAGGTTTTGCGCCACCAAATTCTTTCGGGCTATTGGCTTTTCGTTCGTCGAGCCACCGCTCGATCTCGTCACCATCCCAGGCGCAACGCTTATCAGTGATGTACCAGCGCTTAGGGAACTCGCCATTTTTTTCCAGTCTGTCGATAGTACTCATGCAAAGACAGACTTTTTCAACCAGTTGTTTTTTATTCAACGCATATCTCATCAATTTACACCAGTAAGTTAGAGGGCGAATTTTTTAACAGTGATAACCCTTTGTATGCATTGGATTACTCCTGGTTATGTGCCGATGTAGATTCAATCGTCCAGATATCATCCATTTACTGTCCAGCACTAACCCTTTGTCTCTTCTGTCATGTTTAACTGGGCCCGTAAGCAATGATAATTTACCACCAACGGTGGAAAAGCCCACCGAAGGCCGCCGGGCGCTTTAACCTGAATGCTCTGCATAAGGCGAGTGGTGGCCGTGACGCTAAAAGACCTAAAGCCTGGCTCGCCACAAAACAAGCCCAAGAACTGATTGATGAGCTAAGGCAGGATTCTGCCTTTGGTGAAGATGTAATCAAAATCACCAAGGGTGGTATAACCCCTGGCACTTTCGCCCACGAACTATTGGCTATCGAGTATGCCGGATGGATCTCACCGAGATTCAGCACAAGCACATCCCGGCTAAAACGTCGTTATATTAGGTGAAATGCACTCAGCGAAATTTTTCGCTCAGTACTCAGATAGCACTGGGAGAAAGGTACCTTGTTACTTCTATCCAAAACGCGAAACCTGCCTGTATGCAACGTCATTTTCGCGGCTGATGTTGGTTCACCTCGTTAAATGTTGGTTCAAAATCAGGTGGTGTTGGTTCAATTTTTTGAAAAATATTCAAATAAAACAATGGTCTTTACGTTTTGAGGCAACTGAACCAACCGAACCAACACATTTTGCATGTATATAGAGAAATTTTCCGTGTGTAAATTATGATGCGGTTTTGGACGGGTGAATATTAGCGGTATAGCAGAAAGCACCTGGCGCCCAATATTGCGCGATAAATAGTCAATGTTCGGCCATAGAAAAATATATGGGGGTATATTTGGGGGTATGTGTGATTTTGATAACCTACATAGTTAAATAAAATCATATTGTTATGCGTTTATATCGAATCCTGTAGGGGTACCATTTTAAATCAATAAGTTAACCACTAAAATAAGAAAACCCGCTACATGAGCAGGTCAGGTAACGGGTCAAGTATTAGGTTTTCGTTTTGTTTACCCAGGCTTCGTAAACCGTTTCGGGCCATCCGAGAAAAATTCCGCTGGGCGTTCGCTCTGGTGCCGGAAATTCCTTCCTCTTCGCGTACATCCTCCACAGAGTCGGCTTACTCTTGCCGGTCAGCTTGCACATTTCTTTAATGCCAATATATCGAGTCGCCATTTTCAACCTCACACCACTTTCAGGCCACGACAGTGGCACCAAGTCTCATACATCCGCTTAACCACTTCCCGGCAGTAATAGCCGTGACCGTCTCGCGTCAGGTCATACCGGCCGCCGTAGCGCAGCCGTACCCATATCTCAAATTCACGGTTCATAGAACTAACTCCGGAACAGCCAGGCTATGGCAAAAGCACAACCGACGATGCTGAATGCTGTAGGCCAGTCCATCAGGAATCCTCCTTGCGATAACCCGCATCGAAGAAAGCACTGGCAATTGCGATGGCCTTGTCTGCTGTAAGTGTTTGCTCGCCCACACAAATCATCGTCGCCATTTCCTCGATAGCCTTTTTGCGGAACTCGGCCCGGCGGTCGGCGATAATCTCGTTGCAGAGGCTGACGCATTCAGAACAGATATTGACGCCCGGGCCCGCAATAAGATCCTGTTTGCTGACTACC
>NZ_JBJDNH010000064.1:0-20558 GCF_044900465.1 Klebsiella sp. NPDC088457
GAAAAATTCGGTGGAGCGGTAGTTCAGTCGGTTAGAATACCTGCCTGTCACGCAGGGGGTCGCGGGTTCGAGTCCCGTCCGTTCCGCCACTTATTCAAAGTTAAGCCTGCTAAGTTAATTAGTGGGCTTAATAGTAAGAGATTTAGGGGCGTAGCTCAGTTGGTAGAGCACCGGTCTCCAAAACCGGGTGTCGCGAGTTCGAGTCTCTCCGCCCCTGCCATATATAATCCTTTGCTCAGGCAAAGGATTTTTTTTGCCTGTTATTTCCCACTCCGACAATCTCCCAATATCCTCCGTCCATGGAGGCGTCGGCTTATTCCAGTATGCCGGTTTTCAGTATCTCGCGGATCTGCACCTGCTTATCGCTATTTTGTAGCCAGATGGCATACAGAGGGCGGGAAAGCGTTGTGCTATCCGTCACCGTATGCAGACCGCTTTTCTCCTTCGCCCAGCGCGTGGGTAGCCATGTGCAGCCATTGAGCGCAGCGAGTTGCTGATAAGCCAGCTCGGCAGAACTGGTAGTAAGCAGGGGGATATCATCACTGCCAATGAGTCCGACTTCATTTTGCTGAAAATCCGGCCCCCATTCCAGGCGCAGATAATTCAACTCATTTTTGTTTTTGAACGGCGATGCGCAGTAGAGCGCTAGCGTAAAATTACCGAGTAACTGACTGCTTAGCTCGTCCATCTTCGGCGATTCGGTAGTGATCAGCAGATCCAGCTGCCGTTCATGTAATTGTTTAACCAGGGACTGCCGCTGGGCGATCCTCGCTTCAAACTGCAGGTTATAGGGCTCTTTGTAGAGCTTCCCTAGCCATCCGTTAAGCATGCATTCCCACAAAGATGCGCTGCCGCCAATCGAAAATTCATTATGCCGGGAAGCGTTCGCAACCTCTTTTCGTGCTGCCTGCCAGGTGTTCATCAGGGTTTCGGCATAAGGAAGAAGTTTATCGCCGGCTGACGTCAGGCGGATGTTATTGCGATGGCGGGTAAAAAGGTTCACGCCCAGCTGGTTTTCCAGCTGACGAATACGAAAGCTGACCGCTGACTGCGTCAGATAAAGCGCCTCTGCTGCTCGTCCAAAGTGGCGAGTTCTGCTCACTTCAAGGAAAGTTTTGAGCAATTCCGTATCCACACTCTTCTCCGCAAAATTATTTGTCGTAATGATTTAAATCTTTTGTTTTACACTCTGTCAAGCGTAACTAATACTCCGCGCCATAAATAGCTCGGCCAAAGAATCAGGAGCGTGTAGGATGGCGGAAAGCTTTATGACGACTAATCGTTTTTTCGATAATAAACATTATCCGCGCGGGTTCTCCCGTCATGGTGATTTCACCATCAAAGAGGCACAACTGCTTGAACAGCATGGTTATGCCCTGAACGAACTGGAACTGGGTAAACGCGAACCTGTCACTGAAGATGAAAAACAGTTCGTTGCGGTATGCCGTGGTGAACGTGAGCCAGTCACGGAAGTAGAACGCGTCTGGATTAAGTATATGGCGCGCATTAAGCGTCCAAAGCGTTTCCATACGCTGTCCGGCGGTAAACCGCAGGTCGAAGGCGCTGAAGACTACACAGAAAGCGACGATTAAGAAAAAAGGGCGAAAGCCCTTTTTTTATGTCATCAGTTTTTGCAGATGGTTCAGCATCCTGTCTATCGCCCGATAGCCCAGAGCCTCCTGCAGATGACAGCGCTCGATATGCGCTTCATGTCCAATATCCGCGATTGTGCGGGCAACTTTAAGCAGACGCTGCCAGGCGCGAATAGAGAGCCCCAGCTGCGATAGCGCCTGTTCCAGCCAGATTGCGTCCTCTTTGTGCAGAGGACACCAGAGTTTCACTTCACTATTATCCAGTTCAGCATTGAGTTTATTCTGCCGGGCCAGCTGTCTTTCACGAGCGGTGAGAACCCGCTGGCGTACGCTGGCGCTATCCTCCTCGCCCTGGCTCCTCTGACTGAGGACCCCTGGCGGCGGTAGCGGGATTTCCAGTGAAAGGTCGAAGCGATCGAGGAACGGGCCAGACAGGCGCCCCAGATAACGTAAGGTTTGCGCGGGAGAGGCGCGATTGTGCTGTCCCTGATAGTGTCCGCTAGGGCTAGGGTTCATTGCGGCAATGAGCTGGAAACGCGCCGGATAGTCAATTTTCGCGCGGGTTCGTGAGATATGTATTTTTCCTGACTCAATGGGCTCGCGCAGCGCATCCAGCACTCTGCGCTCGAATTCCGGTAGCTCATCCAGGAACAGTACCCCGTTATGGGCCAGCGAGATCTCCCCAGGTATCGGGATGGAGCCGCCGCCAACCATGGCCGTGAGCGATGCGCTGTGGTGTGGACTGCGGAACGGCCGGCGGCGCCACTGTTTTGTTGCATGATGGGTATTGAGCAGGCTAAGAATGGCCGCGCTTTCGAGCGCCTCCTGGTTGCTTAATGGCGGCAGAAGACCCGGTAGCCGGCTGGCAAGCATGGTCTTGCCCGTTCCGGGGGGGCCAATTAACAGCAGGTTATGCCCGCCTGCGGCGACGATTTCCAGCGCCCGTTTTCCCTGCTGCTGGCCGATAACGTCAGACAGGTCAGGGAGGGTTTCTGGGGGAAATTCGCTCTCCGGTGGGGGGAGATTTAGCATGTGTTGTCCCTCCAGAAAAGCACAGACTTCCTGCAGATGCCCGGCAATCAAACAATCGCTGCCGCCAATTAACCCGACTTCAGCGGCGTTATCCTCGGCGACGATAATTTTCCGCCCGGCTTTTAGTGCCTCCATCGCGCTGGAGATGGCGCCAGGAACGCCGCGTAGCGCGCCTGTAAGCGCGAGTTCGCCGATAAACTCATATTGATTTAGCCTGGCCGCATTGAGCTGCTCCGACGCCACCAGAAGCGCGAGAGCAATAGGTAAATCATATCGCCCTCCCTCTTTTGGCAGATCGGCAGGGGCCAGATTGATGGTGACCTTTTTGGCCGGGAAAGTATAACCGCTGTTAATTATCGCACTGCGTACCCGGTCGCGCGCCTCTTTCACCGTGGTTTCAGGAAGCCCCACCATCGTCAGCCCGGGTAGCCCGTTGCTGATATGAATCTCGATAGTAATAAGAGGGGCACTGATACCGAAAGCGGCCCGAGTGTAAACAATCGCGAGTGACATAATGCCTCCTGGAATAGGGGCATTATGTCGGGACGATGGCGCTTCGTAATCTGTGAGAAATCTGTTGTACGTTGCCTGTTCCAGATAATTAGCGGCATATCGATACATTTCATTGATTATGGATCCTGCCTCGCGGACCGGTATTACGACGATGGCGCGGGTCGTGACAGGCCATAGAAAAGAGCAATAAATTGAATTTTTTTCACTTTGTATTTTTCGTATTAAAAACAATTGTTTTGCTGAAAATTGTTAGCGTGATCAGCAAATGAGGTATAAAAAAATCTTGTGTTTATTGGGAAGTCTGTGGTACCTCTTTAGGTATTCCTTCGAACATGAAGCCAGAAAGTACAGAAAATGACAGCCCTTCTACGAGTGATTAGCCTGGTCGTGATTAGCGTGGTGGTGATTATTATCCCACCGTGCGGGGCTGCACTTGGACGAGGAAAGGCTTAGAAATCAAGCCTTAACGAACTAAGACCCCCGCACCGAAAGGTCCGGGGGTTTTTTTATAACTTAAAAATGAGAAGCGAGGAGCAGAGAATGACTAATAGCATAAAATTCTGTTTCTCCCGATCTATGACGGGGAAGTAACTATGAACGGGGCGCAGTGGGTAGTACATGCTTTGCGAGCACAGGGGGTCGACACAGTTTTTGGCTATCCGGGTGGCGCAATTATGCCGGTTTACGATGCGTTGTATGACGGCGGCGTGGAACACCTGTTGTGCCGACACGAGCAAGGCGCGGCGATGGCGGCCATCGGTTATGCTCGCGCCACCGGTAAAACCGGCGTGTGCATCGCCACTTCCGGGCCCGGTGCGACTAACCTGATCACCGGCCTGGCGGACGCGTTGCTGGACTCTATCCCCGTGGTGGCCATCACCGGTCAGGTCGCGTCGCCGTTTATCGGCACCGATGCTTTCCAGGAGGTGGACGTTCTCGGTTTGTCTCTGGCTTGCACCAAACACAGTTTCCTGGTGCAGTCGCTGGAGGAGCTGCCGCGCGTTATCGCGGAGGCTTTCCAGGTCGCGAACTCAGGTCGCCCAGGCCCGGTGCTGGTCGATATTCCAAAAGATATTCAGCTGGCGCAGGGCGAACTCGATCCCTATTTTTCTACGGTTGATGATGATGTGGTCTTCCCTCAGGCTGAGGTTGAGCAAGCTCTGCAGATGCTGGCCGTGGCGCAAAAACCGATGCTGTACGTGGGCGGCGGCGTCGGGATGGCGCAGGCGGTTCCCGCCTTGCGCGAATTTATTGCGGTGACGCAAATGCCGGCAACCTGCACGCTGAAAGGCCTGGGCGCCGTCGAGGCTGCCTATCCGTACTACCTGGGTATGTTGGGCATGCACGGTACCAAAGCGGCCAATCTGGCGGTACAGGAGTGCGATCTGTTGATCGCGGTCGGCGCGCGCTTCGACGACCGCGTCACCGGCAAACTGAACACCTTTGCCCCGCATGCCAAAGTTATTCATCTGGATATCGACCCGGCGGAGTTGAACAAGCTGCGTCAGGCGCATGTCGCCCTGACGGGCGATCTGAATACGCTGTTGCCAGCATTGCAGCAGCCGCTGGCTATCGATGCCTGGCGTCAGCGCAATCAGGAGCTGCGCGCCGAGCACGCATGGCGTTATGACCATCCAGGCGAAGGGATTTACGCGCCGCTGCTGCTCAAGCAGCTGTCCGACCGTAAACCGGCCGATAGCGTCGTCACTACCGACGTAGGTCAGCATCAGATGTGGTCAGCGCAGCATATGACCTACACGCGCCCGGAGAATTTTATTACCTCCAGCGGCTTAGGCACCATGGGCTTTGGCCTGCCGGCAGCGGTTGGGGCGCAGGTTGCACGCCCTAACGATACGGTTATCTGCGTTTCCGGCGATGGTTCCTTCATGATGAACGTACAGGAGCTGGGTACCGTGAAGCGTAAGCAGCTGCCGTTGAAGATTCTGCTGCTGGACAACCAGCGTTTAGGGATGGTTCGTCAGTGGCAGCAGCTGTTTTTTGAAGAACGCTATAGCGAAACTACCCTCACCGATAACCCCGATTTTGTCACGCTGGCCAGCGCTTTTGGCATTCCTGGTCAGCACATCACCCGTAAAGACCAGGTTGAAGCGGCTCTCGACACCATGCTTTCGAGCCAGGGGCCATACCTGCTTCATGTCTCAATCGATGAGCTTGAGAATGTCTGGCCGTTGGTACCGCCTGGTGCCAGTAACTCAGAAATGCTGGAGAAATTATCATGATGCAACATCAGGTCGCTTTGCAGGCTCGCTTCAACCCGGAAACTTTAGAACGCGTGCTGCGCGTGGTACGCCATCGTGGCTTTCAGATTTGCGCCATGAACATGGAAACCGCGGCAGATGCCAGCAACATAAATATCGAATTGACCGTTGCCAGTCAGCGGCCCGTCGAATTACTGTTTAGTCAATTAAGTAAGCTGGTCGACGTCGCCTGCGTCGAGATCCAGCAACCAACATCACAACAAATCCGCGCCTGAGCGCAAGGGAAGAAAAATGACGACGAAAAAAGCTGATTACATTTGGTTCAATGGCGAGATGGTTCCGTGGGGAGAAGCAAAGGTTCACGTGATGTCTCACGCGCTCCATTACGGTACTTCCGTGTTTGAAGGCATCCGTTGCTACGACTCGCACAAAGGACCTGTGGTGTTCCGCCATCGCGAACATATGCAGCGTCTGCATGACTCAGCCAAAATCTACCGTTTCCCGGTCTCTCAAAGCGTTGATGAACTGATGGAAGCCTGCCGCGAGGTGATTCGTAAAAACGGCCTGACCAGCGCCTACATTCGTCCGCTGGTCTTCGTGGGAGACGTGGGTATGGGCGTTAACCCGCCTGAGGGATACAGCACTGACGTGATCATCGCGGCGTTCCCATGGGGAGCTTATCTGGGCGCAGAAGCGCTGGATCAGGGGATCGATGCAATGGTTTCTTCCTGGAACCGTGTCGCGCCAAACACTATTCCGACCGCCGCGAAAGCCGGTGGTAACTACCTGTCCTCTTTGCTGGTTGGCAGCGAAGCGCGCCGCCACGGCTACCAGGAAGGGATCGCGCTGGACGTAAATGGCTATATCTCTGAAGGCGCGGGTGAGAACCTGTTTGAAGTGAAAGATGGCGTGCTGTTTACTCCGCCGTTTACCTCTTCCGCGCTGCCGGGCATTACCCGTGACGCAATCATTAAACTGGCGAAAGATCTGGATATCGAAGTCCGTGAGCAGGTGCTGTCCCGTGAATCGCTGTACCTGGCGGATGAAGTCTTCATGTCGGGTACCGCGGCAGAAATCACCCCGGTGCGCAGCGTTGACGGCATTCAGGTCGGCGCAGGTCGCTGCGGCCCGGTCACCAAGCGTATTCAGCAAGCATTCTTTGGCCTCTTCACCGGTGAAACCGAGGATAAATGGGGCTGGTTGGATCAAGTTAATCAATAAGTATAAAAAGATGGGGCGGCACGCAGCGCCCCATTTAACAGAGACTGGGAGTAACTAAAGCATGCCTAAGTACCGTTCCGCCACCACCACTCATGGCCGCAATATGGCGGGTGCCCGCGCACTGTGGCGCGCAACCGGGATGACCGATGCTGATTTCGGCAAGCCGATTATCGCCGTCGTGAACTCCTTCACCCAATTTGTACCGGGCCACGTCCACCTGCGCGATCTTGGTAAGCTGGTTGCTGAGCAGATTGAAGCCTCTGGCGGCGTTGCCAAAGAATTCAACACTATCGCCGTGGATGATGGGATTGCCATGGGTCACGGGGGTATGCTTTATTCACTGCCATCCCGCGAACTGATCGCTGACTCGGTGGAGTATATGGTTAACGCGCACTGCGCCGATGCCATGGTCTGCATTTCCAACTGCGATAAAATCACCCCCGGGATGCTGATGGCCTCCCTGCGCCTGAATATTCCGGTAATCTTCGTTTCCGGCGGCCCGATGGAAGCCGGGAAAACCAAGCTTTCTGACAAAATCATCAAGCTCGATCTCGTTGATGCCATGATTCAGGGGGCGGATCCGAAAGTCTCCGACCAGCAGAGTGAGCAGGTGGAACGTTCCGCCTGTCCGACCTGCGGCTCCTGTTCAGGGATGTTCACCGCCAACTCGATGAACTGTCTGACCGAAGCGCTGGGTCTGTCGCAGCCGGGTAACGGTTCCCTGTTGGCGACTCACGCTGACCGTAAACAGCTGTTCCTTAACGCGGGTAAACGGATTGTTGAGCTGACCAAACGTTATTACGAGCAGGATGATGCCTCCGCGCTGCCGCGCAGCATCGCCAGCAAGGCTGCCTTTGAAAACGCCATGACGCTGGATATCGCCATGGGCGGCTCCACGAATACCGTACTGCACCTGCTGGCGGCGGCGCAGGAAGCGGAAATCGACTTCACCATGAGCGATATTGATAAGCTGTCCCGCAAAGTGCCGCAGCTGTGCAAAGTGGCGCCGAGCACGCAGAAATATCATATGGAAGATGTTCACCGTGCGGGCGGCGTGTTGGGGATCCTTGGTGAGCTGGATCGCGCCGGTCTGCTGAACCGCGAGGTGAAAAATATCCTCGGCCTGACCCTGCCGCAAACGCTCGATCGCTACGATGTGATGCTGACCGAGGATGACGCGGTGAAAGAGATGTTCCGCGCCGGGCCGGCAGGTATCCGTACCACGCAGGCGTTTTCGCAGGACTGTCGTTGGGATACCCTGGATGATGACCGTGCTGAAGGCTGTATCCGTTCGCTGGAACATGCTTATAGCAAAGACGGTGGCCTGGCAGTTCTGTACGGTAACTTTGCTGAAAATGGCTGTATCGTTAAGACCGCAGGCGTAGATGACAGCATTCTGAAATTCACCGGCCCGGCAAAAGTGTACGAGAGCCAGGACGAAGCCGTTGAGGCTATCCTCGGCGGTAAGGTCGTCGCCGGAGACGTGGTGGTGATTCGTTACGAAGGGCCGAAGGGCGGTCCGGGGATGCAGGAAATGCTCTACCCGACAACCTTCCTGAAGTCTATGGGGCTGGGCAAAGCCTGTGCGCTGATCACCGACGGACGTTTCTCCGGCGGTACCTCGGGCCTGTCAATTGGTCACGTTTCTCCGGAAGCGGCGAGCGGCGGCAATATTGCAATCATTGAAGACGGCGACATGATTGCTATCGATATCCCTAACCGCGGCATTCAGCTGCAGTTGAGCGATGCCGAGATTGCCGCCCGTCGCGAAGCGCAGGAGGCCCGCGGCAATCAGGCGTGGACGCCGAAAGCGCGTGAACGTCAGGTTTCCTTCGCACTCCGCGCTTATGCCAGCCTGGCAACCAGCGCCGATAAAGGCGCGGTACGCGATAAATCGAAACTTGGGGGTTAATGATGGCCGAATCACAACCCCTGTCTGCCGCCCCTGAGGGGGCGGAATATCTCAGGGCGGTGCTGCGCGCGCCGGTCTATGAAGCAGCGCAGATTACGCCGCTGCAAAAAATGGAAAAGCTTTCATCGCGTCTTGATAATGTGATTCTGGTGAAGCGGGAAGACCGTCAGCCCGTTCATAGTTTCAAGCTGCGCGGGGCTTACGCGATGATGGCGGGGCTGACGGAAGAACAAAAAGCGCAGGGTGTGATTACCGCCTCTGCGGGTAACCATGCGCAGGGCGTCGCCTTCTCTGCGTCACGTCTTGGCCTGAAGGCGCTGATCGTAATGCCGGTGGCCACGGCGGATATCAAAGTGGATGCCGTACGTAATTTTGGCGGTGAAGTGCTGCTGTATGGCGCCAATTTCGATGAAGCCAAAGCGAAAGCCATTGAGCTGGCGCAGCAGCAGAATTTCACCTGGGTGCCGCCATTTGACCATCCGATGGTCATTGCCGGCCAGGGGACGCTGGCGCTGGAGCTGTTGCAGCAGGATGCCCACCTCGATCGCGTGTTTGTCCCGGTCGGCGGCGGCGGTCTGGCGGCGGGCGTGGCGGTGCTGATCAAGCAACTGATGCCGCAGATCAAAGTGATCGCCGTGGAGGCGGAAGATTCCGCCTGCCTGAAAGCCGCGCTGGATGCCGGGCACCCGGTGGATCTGCCGCGCGTCGGTTTGTTTGCCGAAGGCGTGGCGGTGAAGCGTATCGGCGATGAGACCTTCCGCGTGTGTCAGGAGTATCTTGACGATATCATCACCGTCGATAGCGATGCGATTTGTGCGGCGATGAAGGACCTGTTCGAAGACGTGCGGGCCGTAGCGGAGCCGTCCGGCGCGCTGGCGCTGGCAGGGATGAAGAAATATATCGCTCAGCATGATATTCGCGGCGAACGGCTGGCGCATGTCCTGTCCGGCGCCAACGTCAACTTCCACGGTCTGCGCTACGTTTCCGAACGCTGCGAGCTGGGGGAACAGCGTGAAGCGTTGCTGGCGGTGACCATTCCGGAGGAGAAGGGGAGCTTTCTGAAGTTCTGCCAGCTGCTGGGCGGCCGTTCAGTGACCGAGTTCAACTACCGTTTTGCTGACGCTAAAGATGCCTGTATTTTTGTCGGCGTTCGTCTGAGCCGCGGCCTGGAAGAGCGCAAGGAAATCCTGCAGTTGCTCAATGATGGCGGCTATAGCGTGGTGGATCTTTCCGATGACGAAATGGCGAAGCTGCATGTGCGCTACATGGTTGGCGGGCGTCCGCCGAAGCCGCTGCAGGAGCGTTTGTACAGCTTCGAATTCCCCGAATCGCCGGGCGCACTGTTGAAGTTTCTGCATACCTTAGGCACGCACTGGAATATCTCGTTGTTCCACTATCGCAGCCACGGCACCGACTATGGCCGCGTGCTGGCCGCCTTTGAACTGGGCGAGAACGAGCCGGACTTCGAAACCCGGCTCAACGAGCTGGGCTACGATTGCCACAACGAAACCAATAACCCGGCATTTCGCTTCTTTCTTGCCGGTTAGTGGTTTGGCAAAATCGACCAGAAAGCATCAATAAGCGGCTCATACAGCCGCTTTTTTTGTGCGCAAACGCCCAGTTCGAAGGGGGTTTTCTCATCGCTACGCTCCAGAATCATCACGCGATTGCGCACCGGCTCCGGGCTGTTTTCCAGCACCACCTCCGGCAGCAGCGCCACGCCGCAGCCAAGCGCCACCATCGATACCATCGCCTCATGGCCGCCGACGGTGGCATAAATCGAGGGGTTGCTGATTTTGTGACGGCGGAACCACAGTTCGATACGGCGACGCACCGGCCCCTGGTCGGCCATGATAAACGGCACGGTCGACCAGTCGGGTTTCTCCTGGGAGACCTGGGTGCGTACCGGACAGGCTAACGCCGGGGCGATCAGCACAACGGCCAGATTTTCCAGCATTGAGAAGGCCACCGATCCCGGCAGCGTTTCCGGCTTACCGGCAATCGCGAGGTCGGCCTCGCCGGTCACCACTTTCTCCATCGCATCGGCGGCATCGCCGGTAGAGAGCTTGATCTCCACCGAAGGGTGGGCGGCGCGAAAGCGGTCGAGAATCGGCGGCAGGTGGCTGTAGGCTGCGGTCACCGAACAGAAGATATGTAACTCGCCGGAAAGCGACGGACCCTGCTGATCGATGGCGTGACGTAGCTGCTGATACTGCAGCAGCGTCTGCTGGGCGAAGAGGCGCAGTTCTTCACCGGCTTCAGTCAAGGTTACGGTGCGATTATCCCGGACAAACAGCGGCTGGCCAAGGTCCTCTTCCAGGCGTTGGATCTGGCGCGAAAGGGTGGAAGGACTGACATGCATCGCCCGCGCGCTGCGGCCAAAATGGCGGCTTTCCGCCAGATGCAGGAAGGTTTTCAGATCGCGTAAATCCACAGGCCGCACTCCACGATTTTATATTGCAGTTATTGCAACATGACGTTGTGAATATATCAATTTCCGCAATGAATTTCCTGTCATATAGTAAGTTCATTCTCGCAAAAGCGAACCGAACAATATGCTCGTCGTGTTTCAGGTTGCGGATGCGCTGGCTGCGTCAGCTTGCCCCGGTCACTTACTTGAGTAAGCGCCAGGGATTCGCAGCCCTGCCGCCCTCCTGCCACTCGAAATCCATCGAGTCACAACGCACAACATCACGGAGTATCACCATGGCTAACTACTTTAATACACTGAATCTGCGCCAGCAGCTGGCACAGCTGGGTAAATGTCGCTTTATGGCGCGCGACGAATTCGCCGATGGCGCCAGCTACCTTCAGGGTAAAAAAGTGGTCATCGTCGGCTGCGGCGCCCAGGGTCTGAACCAGGGGCTGAACATGCGTGACTCCGGCCTGGACATCTCCTATGCGCTGCGTAAAGAAGCCATTGCTGAAAAGCGTGCTTCCTGGCGTAAAGCGACCGAAAACGGTTTTAAAGTAGGGACTTACGAAGAGCTGGTTCCGCAGGCGGATCTGGTGGTTAACCTGACTCCGGACAAACAGCACTCAGACGTTGTGCGTTCCGTACAGCCGCTGATGAAAGACGGCGCGGCGCTGGGCTACTCCCACGGCTTCAACATTGTTGAAGTCGGCGAGCAGATCCGTAAAGACATCACCGTGGTGATGGTGGCGCCGAAGTGCCCGGGTACCGAAGTGCGTGAAGAATACAAACGTGGTTTTGGCGTCCCGACGCTGATCGCGGTTCACCCGGAAAACGACCCGAAAGGTGAAGGCATGGCCATCGCTAAAGCCTGGGCTGCGGCTACCGGCGGTCACCGTGCGGGCGTGCTGGAATCCTCCTTCGTGGCGGAAGTGAAATCTGACCTGATGGGCGAGCAAACCATTCTGTGCGGCATGCTGCAGGCGGGTTCTCTGCTGTGCTTCGATAAGCTGGTGGCGGAAGGTACCGATCCGGCATATGCAGAAAAACTGATTCAGTTCGGCTGGGAAACCATCACCGAAGCGCTGAAGCAGGGCGGTATTACGCTGATGATGGATCGCCTGTCCAACCCGGCGAAACTGCGTGCCTACGCGCTGTCCGAGCAGCTGAAAGAGATCATGGCCCCGCTGTTCCAGAAGCATATGGATGACATCATCTCCGGCGAATTCTCTTCCGGCATGATGGCTGACTGGGCGAACGATGATAAGAAACTGCTGACCTGGCGTGAAGAGACCGGCGCCACCGCGTTCGAAACCGCTCCGCAGTTTGAAGGTAAAATCGGCGAGCAGGAGTACTTCGATAAAGGCGTGCTGATGATTGCGATGGTGAAGGCGGGCGTTGAGCTGGCATTCGAAACCATGGTGGCTTCCGGGATCATCGAAGAATCCGCTTACTACGAATCACTGCATGAGCTGCCGCTGATTGCGAACACCATCGCGCGTAAGCGTCTGTATGAAATGAACGTGGTTATCTCTGATACCGCCGAGTACGGTAACTACCTGTTCTCTTACGCTTGCGTACCGCTGCTGAAAGAGTTCATGACTACGCTGCAGACCGGCGACCTGGGCACTGCGATTGCGGAAGGCGCGGTTGATAACGCCCAGCTGCGCGACGTGAACGATGCGATTCGCAGCCACGCTATCGAAGCGGTTGGCCAGAAGCTGCGCGGCTATATGACCGATATGAAACGTATCGCTGTAGCAGGTTAATTCCCGTCTTCTTGCGGCCCGCAGGCCGCATCGACCAGGAAATCCTTCAGGCCCGGTAAGCATAAGCGCTACCGGGCCTGTTTATTTACGCCTTAACGCAATAACCGAATCCGATACCTCTCCCTGCTCGCCCTCCGGCCCGCGCATCATGCGCGAAACATCGTCGCAGAAAATAATCTTCCAGCCTTCAGGCAGCGGCCCAAGCGATGCGACGGCGTCTTTTGCCGACTGGAACGGACGATCGGCATGCTTTGACCATGACGGCGGTTTGGCATGCGAGGTAATCAGCAGCATGCCTCCTGGCGCAACGTGGGCAAATGCGGCGCGGAAGA
Source organism: Klebsiella sp. NPDC088457 (assembly GCF_044900465.1). Classification (NCBI taxonomy): domain Bacteria; kingdom Pseudomonadati; phylum Pseudomonadota; class Gammaproteobacteria; order Enterobacterales; family Enterobacteriaceae; genus Klebsiella; species Klebsiella sp. NPDC088457. The sequence continues at coordinate 13,004 of NZ_JBJDNH010000064.1, forward strand.
TGTTATGCCGATCGAAGGTTAGCGGCGATTCCAGAAAAGAGGCCACAATCAGATCGAACTCGCCTGCAGGAAAACCGGCGGTGAGATCGTATCGGGTGAAGGTAATACGATCGCTGACCGCAGATCGTTCGGCGTTGCCGGCGGCGTATTCCAGCGCCCGCGAGGATAAATCCACGGCGGTGACCTGCCAGCCCTTTTTCGCCAGCCAGACGCTATCGTCCCCGCGCCCGCAGCCTAGCTCCAGCGCTTTGCCTGGCGCTAATTCTTCGGTAAAGCGCACCAGAATTTTGCCTGGGATGCCGCTGGAGAGAGGAGACATTGCATCGTAATGCGATTCCCAAAATTGTTCCGGCGTCTGTTCCTGATTGTGCATAGTCACCTCATCGCTAACGGAAAATATCATGTAATATTAAAAGTAACATAAGATTTGTTTTGGTCAATAATGTGGGGTGAAAATATAAATTCTTTTAATTATCATTATGTTGATTGATTTTTTTGGATTTGTCCCCTTTGGGGAATTGCGCAATATGCCGTTTATGTAATATCGTAAGTTACATGAAAACAAATAACTCATTCTCAGCAACGCTGCACATCCTGCTGCACCTGGAGCAGATGGATAAGCCCCTGACGTCGGAGCAGATGGCCGCCTTTATTGATGGTAATCCGGCGTTCATCCGCAAGCTGCTTGCCGGCCTCAGGGAAAAAAACATTGTCTGTGCCACGAAGGGGCACCACGGCGGCTGGCGGCTATGTCGGCCGGTGACAGAGATTACGCTTTACGATATCTACATGGCGTTAGGTGAACCGGCGCTATTTGCGCTGGGCAACCGCAGCGAGAACCCACAATGCCTGGTGGAACAGGGGGTAAACCGGGTGATGTCGGCAACGCTTGCTGATGCGCAAACGCTGATCCTCGATCGTTTTAAAAGCCTGACCCTACACGATATCGGCAGCGAATTTATCAGCTACTTCAACGACAAAGGCCATAACCCATGATTGCTACCTTAACGACCTGCCTGATGATTGCCCTGGCGGCCAGCAGTATTTCGATGACGGTGACGCAGACGGAGCTGTTTGCCACGTTCCGCGAGTGGACGGCAAAAAAGAATGCGCTGATGGGGCATCTGTTTCAATGTTTCTACTGCTTAAGCCACTGGGTAGTGTTTGGCGGGATGGCGGTGTATCGCCCGGCGCTGTTGAACAGCGGCTTTGCACTGATTGACTGGGTGATGACGGCGTTTATCACCATCACCTTCGCGACGCTGATTAACGGACTGATGTTTAAGGTATTCCAGGCTGCTATCAGCATGCATGTCATGAAACATGAGGCACAAAAAACGCTGCAGGCGAAATAAGAAAAAAAAGCCTCTCTGCGCCAGAGAGGCTTTTTTAATGCATTAGTTACGGTACAGCACTTTAATGATGTGGTAACCGAACTGGGTGTGCAGCGGGCCGGTCGGCTCCAGCACCGGGCAGGAGAAGACGACTTTATCAAACGCCGGCACCATCTGGCCCTGTCTGAATTCGCCTAAATGACCGCCTTTCTTACCTGAGGGGCAGGTGGAGTGCTTCTTCGCCAGCTTCTCGAAGTCGGCGCCGTTTTTAATCTGCTCAAGCAGGTCGAGTGCCAGTTTCTCTTCTTTCACCAGAATGTGCATTGCTGCGGCTGTTTTCGCCATGATCGTACCTTGATAGGTTGCTATGAATCAGGGGGCAATATTAGCATGCGTTAGCGGCGATACAGCACCTTAATGATGTGATAACCAAACCGGGTTTTCACCGGCCCATAGGGTTTCAGCAACGGGCAGGTGAAGACGGCATGATCAAATGGCCCGACCATCGTTCCCTGTTTAAACTCGCCGAGATCGCCGCCGTTGCGCCCGGAGGGGCAGCGCGAATAGCGCTTCGCCAGATGATCGAAGCTAACGCCTCGCTCCAGTTTGGCGAGGATCTCCTGCGCCAGCTTCTCTTCTTTCACCAGGATGTGCAGGGCCGCTGCGGACTTTGCCATAGTTTCGCTCTCAGGATGACGGGTGTTGCCAACACTTTACCATTAGCCGGTAAATCTCCCCCCGGCTTTCTGCTACAATCCTCACCCCGTTCGAAGATTGAGCAAGACTCCCATGCGTTTAAACCCTGGCCAACAACAAGCCGTCGAATTCGTGACCGGGCCGTGCCTGGTGCTGGCGGGCGCCGGTTCCGGTAAGACCCGCGTTATCACCAATAAAATCGCCCACCTGATCCGCGGCTGCGGTTATCAGGCGCGCCATATCGCGGCGGTGACCTTTACCAATAAAGCGGCACGCGAAATGAAAGAGCGTGTCGGGCAAACGCTGGGACGCAAAGAGGCGCGCGGCCTGATGATTTCCACCTTCCATACCCTGGGGCTGGATATTATTAAGCGTGAGTATGCCGCGCTGGGGATGAAATCTAACTTTTCGCTGTTCGATGATACCGACCAGGTGGCCCTGCTCAAAGAGCTGACAGAGGGGTTGATCGAAGACGATAAAGGGGTTCTCCAGCAGCTGATCTCGACGATCTCCAACTGGAAAAACGATCTGCAAACCCCGGCGCAGGCGGCAGCCAGCGCGAAGGGCGAGCGGGATCGGATCTTTGCCCACTGCTATGGGCTGTATGATGCGCATATGAAAGCCTGCAACGTGCTGGATTTCGACGATCTGATCCTGCTGCCCACCCTGCTATTGCAGCGCAATGGAGAGGTGCGCGAGCGCTGGCAGAACAAGATCCGTTATCTGCTGGTGGATGAATATCAGGATACCAACACCAGCCAGTATGAGATGGTGAAGCTGCTGGTGGGGCAGCGGGCGCGCTTTACCGTGGTGGGGGACGACGATCAGTCGATCTACTCCTGGCGCGGGGCGCGGCCGCAGAACCTGGTACTGCTGAGTCAGGACTTCCCGGCGCTGCAGGTGATCAAACTCGAACAGAACTACCGTTCTTCCGGCCGGATATTGAAAGCGGCCAACATCCTGATCGCCAACAATCCGCACGTCTTTGAAAAACGCCTGTTTTCCGAGCTTGGCTACGGCGCTGAGCTGAAAGTGCTTTCAGCGAATCATGAAGAACATGAAGCGGAGCGGGTCACCGGGGAACTGATCGCCCACCACTTTATTAATAAGACGCAATATAAGGATTACGCGATCCTCTACCGCGGTAACCATCAGTCGCGGGTCTTTGAAAAGATGCTGATGCAAAACCGCATTCCGTACAAAATTTCCGGCGGCACGTCGTTTTTCTCGCGGCCGGAGATCAAAGACCTGCTGGCCTATCTGCGCGTGCTGACCAACCCGGATGACGACAGCGCCTTCCTGCGCATCGTGAATACGCCAAAGCGTGAAATCGGCCCGGCTACCCTGCAAAAACTGGGCGAGTGGGCGATGACCCGCAATAAGAGTCTATTCGCCGCCAGTTTTGATATGGGGCTCACCCAGACGCTGACCGGCCGCGGTTACGATGCGCTCACGGGCTTTACCCGGTGGCTGGGGGAAATCCAGCGTCTGGCGGAAAGCGAGCCGGTAACCGCGGTGCGCGATCTGATTCGCGGCGTGGACTATGAATCCTGGCTGTATGAGACCTCCCCGAGTCCGAAGGCCGCAGAAATGCGTATGAAAAACGTCAATCAGCTGTTCAGCTGGATGACGGAGATGCTGGAAGGAAGCGAGATTGACGAGCCCATGACGTTGACCCAGGTGGTCACCCGCTTTACCCTGCGCGATATGATGGAGCGCGGCGAGTCAGATGAAGAGTCGGATCAGGTGCAGCTGATGACCCTGCATGCCTCGAAGGGGCTGGAGTTTCCTTACGTCTACCTGGTGGGCATGGAGGAGGGGCTGCTGCCGCACCAGAGCAGTATTGATGAAGACAACGTGGATGAAGAGCGCCGGCTGGCCTACGTCGGCATCACCCGCGCGCAAAAAGAGCTGACCTTTACCTTGTGCAAAGAACGCCGTCAGTACGGCGAGCTGGTGCGCCCGGAACCCAGCCGTTTTCTGCTGGAGCTGCCGCAGGACGACCTGATCTGGGAGCAGGAACGTAAGGTTATCTCCGCGGAAGAGCGGATGCATAAAGGGCAGGCGAACGTCGCCAACATTCGGGCGATGCTGGCAAAAGCAAAAGCAAAAGGGAAGTAATGATGGGGCGTGTGCCCCGGTCATGCTCTCCGGGGCGTGTTAGCAGCCTGCCGGCGAGATTACGCCACGTCTAAAACCCAGTGGACATAACTCTGCCACTGGCACTCCTGTTCCATCAGTTCCCGGCCCAGCGGATGGCTTTCCAGCCAGCCCTCCGGCAGCGTCAGCGTGAGTTTCTCGCCATCGGCGACCAGGGTAATCATCGGCAGCAGATCGTCGCGACGGCGGCTGGCAAACAGGATAGCCAGACGTAACAGCCGACAAAGATGCTCCGCGACGCGCGGTTTCACCGCATTTTGCTGGTGGAGCGAAGAGAGATCGATGGTGTTGGTTTGATTGAGTAATAACGTCGCGAGCAGCTTTTTCTGCGCCGGCGTGAAACCGGGCAGATCGAGGTTACTCACCAGGTAGGCGGCATGTTGCGGGGCGCGTTTAAAATCGACGCTCAGGCCAATTTCATGTAGCGCGCAGGCGCTGGCCAGCAGATCGCGGCTGAGCGGTTCCAGTTCCCAGGTATCATCCAGCTGACTCACCAGATGCGCAGCGAGGTGGGTCACGCGCTGAGCCTGCTCGGTATCGATCATAAAGCGGCGCTGAATATTGCGCAGGGTGCGGCTACGAATATCCTGATCGACGGCCAGATGCAGCATACCGTAAACCAGACCTTCACGCAGCGCTCCGCCCGCCAGGGTCATGCACTGAATATTCAGTTCACTGAAGATGGCGATCAGGATGGCCAGGCCGCTGGGGAAAACTAACGCCCGCTCTAAGGTTAAGCCTTCGATTTCCAGCTCTTCCAGACGCCCGCACTGTATCGCCCGCTGTTTGAGCTGCTGCAGTTTTGCGAGGGTGATGCGTTCATCCATCCCCTGCGCCATCATGATTTCCTGCAGGGCCTGGACGGTGCCGGAGGCGCCAACGCAGATTTTCCAACCGTGATAATTCAGGATGTCAGTAATCGGACGCAGCACGTCGCGAGCCGCATTTTCGGCGAGATCGAAGTTTTCTTTCGTCAGGTTACGATCGGCGAAGTAGCGTTCCAGCCAGGTGACACACCCCATCGACAGACTAAAAAGAGAGGTGGTTTGGGCCCCGGTACCGGTAACCAGCTCCGTACTGGCTCCGCCGATATCGACCACCAGACGCTGGTCTTCACCACCGGTAGTGTGTGCAACACCTTGATAAATCAGGCGAGCCTCTTCTTCACCGCTGATAACCTGCACCGGGCAGCCGAGGATTTCCCGCGCCTTCGCCAGGAATTCATCGGCGTTGACCGCCAGACGCAGTGTGGCTGTCGCCACCACGCGAATTTGCGCGGCAGGAATATCCTGCAGGCGTTCGGCAAACAGACGCAAACACTGCCATCCACGCTCCATCGCTTCCGCGGAGAGCGTGTTATCGCTGTTCAGGCCCGCGGCCAGACGCACTTTGCGCTTGATGCGGCTGAGCGTCTGGATGCTCCCGGCCACCTCGCGTACAACCAACATATGAAAGCTATTTGAACCAAGATCGATAGCTGCATAAAGCGAGGTGGAACTGAGCATAGATTTCTTTAACCTGAACGACGACGGTTACGAGGCGGGCCGCTACGACGCGGGCCATTGCCCGTGCGCGGGCGCGTCAGGCGCAGCGGCTTAGGCAAATCAGTCATAAGTGCATCTGGGTTGTACTTGCTAACCGGAATGGAGTGACCGGTATAGGCCTCAATTGCCGGTAGGTTCAGCGCGTACTCTTCACAGGCCAGGCTGATGGAGTGACCGCTGGCGCCCGCGCGACCGGTACGGCCGATACGGTGGACGTAATCTTCACAGTCGTCCGGCAGGTCATAGTTAAAGACGTGCGTCACGGCCGGGATATGCAGACCACGCGCGGCAACGTCGGTCGCCACCAGAATGTCGATATCACCGCGGGTGAATTCTTCGAGAATGCGCAGACGTTTTTTCTGCGCGACGTCGCCGGTGAGCAGACCTACGCGATGGCCGTCCGCCGCCAGATGACCCCAGATATCTTCACAACGGTGCTTGGTGTTGGCGAAGATAATGGCGCGATCCGGCCATTCTTCTTCCAGCAGCGTCTGCAGCAGGCGCATTTTTTCTTCGTTGGAAGGATAGAACAGCTCTTCTTTAATACGGTGACCCGTTTTCTGTTCCGGCTCGACTTCAACGTATTCGGCGTTGTTCATCTGTTCAAAGGCCAGTTCGCGGACGCGATAAGAAAGCGTTGCGGAGAACAGCATGTTCAGGCGCTGGTTGGTCGGCGGCATACGACGGAACAGCCAGCGGATATCTTTAATAAAGCCGAGATCGTACATGCGATCGGCTTCATCGAGCACGACAACCTGAATCGCGCCGAGGTTAATGTGATTCTGTTTGGCGTAATCGATAAGACGACCGGTGGTACCGATCAGAATGTCGACGCCGCTTTCCAGGACTTTTAGCTGCTTATCGTAGCCATCGCCGCCGTAAGCCAGGCCCAGCTTCAGGCCAGTCGCCTGCGCCAGCGGTTCGGCGTCAGCATGAATTTGTACCGCCAGTTCGCGCGTTGGCGCCATGATCAGCGCCCGCGGTTGGTTTACCTGGCGGTCAGCACTGGCCGGGTGAGAGAGAAGATAATGAAACGTTGACGTCAGGAACGCCATCGTTTTACCGGTACCGGTTTGCGCCTGCCCGGCGACATCACGACCTTCCAGCGTTAGCGGAAGAGCGAGTGCCTGAATGGGCGTACAATTATGAAACCCTTTTTTTTCAAGGGCTTCAATCACTGCCGGGTGCAGGGCGAAGTCGGAAAACTTCTGTTCTGTTAAATGTGTTTTGCTCATAGTGTGGTAGAATATCAGCTAACTATTGCATTAAGAAAGCGTATCCGTTGAAATAACGTCAACCTTTCGTTGGCTATACGCGAAATTACGTAAGGTGCATCTGCGGCAACCGAATGAATCCTCGAAAGCTTAGACTACTGAGCGAGTCGGGGTGGATTAATCTACCGGCAACGGGTTGAGAACGGTTGGCTTTGGCTCCGGCAAGACGAAGTCCATGATGGGCCGGGTCGCGCAGGGGTCAGTTGTTAAAGAGGCATTCGGAAGAATAACGTGTATAACGTAGCATCGGCACGTCGTTGATGTCTGCGACACCAACACACCAGGCTTATTCCTGTGGAGTTAAATATGAGCGATAAAATTATTCACCTGACTGACGACAGTTTTGACACGGACGTTCTCCTGGCTGACGGGCTCACCCTCGTCGTTTTCTGGGCAGAGTGGTGCGGTCCGTGCAAAATGATAGCCCCGATTATTGATTAGATAGCATATGAGTAAAAGGGCAAACTGAACGTTTCTAAAATTAAAATAGATAAGAAACCCGGTAATTCGCCGAAAAATTGCATTAGCGGCAAACCGAAGCTGCTGC
>NZ_JBJDNH010000065.1:0-20245 GCF_044900465.1 Klebsiella sp. NPDC088457
GCTTTTCGCCTGATACGCTATGCGGTGGCCGCCATGCAGCGACACCTGGAAGCTGGCCATAAGAAGCTGCCCCTGGTGATACCGGTCCTGTTCTATACCGGTAAGCGCAGTCCGTATCCGTACTCCACCCGGTGGCTGGATGAGTTTGACGACCCGAATCTGGCATGCACACTTTACAGCAGCGCTTTTCCGCTGGTAGACGTTACGGTCATTCCGGATGATGAAATCGCTGGCCATCGCAGTATGGCCGCACTAACTTTACTGCAAAAGCATATTCATCAGCGGGACCTGGCTGAACTGGTTGATCGGCTGGCACCCATTTTGCTGGCCGGATATCTGTCTTCATCGCAGGTAATATCGCTGGTACACTATATAGTGCAGGCAGGCGAAACAGCCGACGCCGAAGCCTTTGTACGCGAACTGGCACAGCGTGTGCCGCAACACGGAGACGCACTTATGACCATCGCACAGCAGCTTGAACAGAAGGGCATCGAGAAGGGGATTCAGCTCGGTGAACAACGTGGTATTGAAAAAGGCCGTTCAGAAGGGGAGCGCGAAGCGACTCTGAAAATAGCCCGTACCATGCTGCAGAACGGCATTGACCGCAATACCGTCATGAAAATGACCGGTCTGACCGAAGACGATCTGGCGCAGATCCGTCATTAATCCCCCTCTCCTGGCGCTCCCTGTCCGGCCATCAGCGAATACTGGTGGGGCAGGGAGGCACCAGACTCAGGCTCTGCCTGCCAGCCACAGCGATTAAACAGCTTCATCACCCCCGCTACGTTCCCCGTCAGACGCGCTGTCAGCGGATTTATCTGTCGGCCACTGTCGTCAAAAGCGGCATCGAGGCTGGCCCGAGAGAGATAAATGCCGTTCACGCCCGCACTGAGCACCACAGCATTCCGGCCGGACCATTCCCGATCGCTCAGCAGACGGTAGTTCCAGTGCATATCTTTCGCTGTTTCCAGGGCATACGTCAGCCGGAACAGGTCGTTCTGCTCGGACAACTCACCGGTACAGGAACGCCAGAGGTAATTCAGCTTGCTGGCCAGCTTCGCACTGACGCCCATCTGGCGGCCCTGTTTCAGCAGCCACTCGATGTCCGGCGTCACCTCGCGCGAAAACCGGCGCTGCTTCAGCGCGGTCGCCAGCCAGCGGGTGAGAAAGAGATTTTCCTGTGCCGGCGAGAGAACGCCACTATCCTGTCTGGCCAGCGCAAGCGCCACCAGTGCACACCAGGCCAGATGGCCGGTTCTGTCTGTCATTGCCATACCGGCAGACTCCCTTTACTGATATTCATCCCTTACTTTAAATTCACCGTTGAGTGGTTAACGCTTCAGCTCGTCACGCAACAGCCAGGTTGCCTCGCCGAAGCAGGCTGCACCGACTGTCTGTTCCCAGGTTTCCTTCCGCTCCAGCTGCTTCTCCAGCGCGTGAAAATCAGCATGAGAGAGCACTATATCTTCACGTTCGCCGGGAGATTCCAGAACATAGCCGTCAGGTATGCGCACCTCTGACTGAGCAGCTTTTTTCGCACACATACGGTAAAAGGGGTTCTTCGCCGGAACCGCCGAAATTTCCGGCCAAGTGATTAGTCAAAAAGCAGTTTTGTCAGTTTATACATTTTTCCCTTACTCTCAGTGACCTAAACCATGCTATGACTGCAAATCCCCATCGGATCAACCACCAATATTCAAAACGACGCAAATGCTGGTTCATTGCTCTAAGTGCTTCAAGTATTTTGTCATGGCAATCATCAGACGACTGCTGTTTTCCATTAACTTTATTGATGATACAGTTTGTACAGGCTGCAATCCGTTCACGCGTCAGGGAATCAGCAACCAGAGTTGCTCGCCCTGAAGCGCACAAAAGTTCGTTGAGAGTGTCGCGGGTAAATTCTTCCAGTACCAGCTCGGGAAAAGCCGGTTTAATGCTCCGTGTCTTGTATTTTTCAAACCCTTTATCTGCACATAAGGCATCCATTGCGGTGAACATCAGGCAACTGTAGTCGTTGTAATGTTCTATCGTGAGTTCATAACGTTTCATCCGCCTACGTCCCCGTTCTTTTAAAAGATAGGATAACATACCTGACAGAGCTGTAATAAGCATGCTGAGCATTCCCGCAGCCCACGAATTTTTTGAGATAAGTGATAATAATTCTGCCAGCATCTCCACACGTTGCGGCTCCCTTAAATTAGCACTTTATACCGGATTCGTCGATTAGCAATCGTATCACCTATGATATGAAAATAACTATAATAAATACTTAGACGGTATATATGCTCTTACCATATTTAGAATGAAAGGAGCTATAATCGGCACTATCGCTATAACACCACCACCTTGATAATCAAAAAGATATTTGACAAAGAGCACTGTTGTTACCAAAGATAGAAGTACGCTAGTAATCAAGCGCTTATTACTCAGTCTTTCTTTAAAAAATGCTGCATAACCCCAAGTGTAATATATGAAAGTCCCCACAATCGCTATAAGGTTAGAGCCATGACTATCCCCGGTATATTCATAAATATCACTACCTGATTCATCTAAATATCGGTTTGCGTAAACAAGGTTACTAATCATCAATATCAAGAAAATATAAATATTATTTTTTTCACATTCGTCTCCATAACTTAGACAACACATCCAGATATCTTCTGTATACTGGCTGTATTGATTATTTATTTGTTACAGTAATATTCAAATGATTTACTATAGAAATCACCAAAGCCCAATGGCCTCCATAACGTATCAAAACCCATATGAGAGTTTAGATTGTCGGCCATGAATTTATCATTTCGCTTAAATAACAGATTGTTATCCCTATAGAACTCAGTACTGTATAGCGCGTACTGGCGTTTTTTACAGTTAATATAAATGTTTTTTATGGTTGCATCGAACTGAAATTTATTTCCAAATGAATCGGCATAACTCATTAGCCTTCCTCTCTTATTTACATCAAAGAAAGGAGCGAAAACGATACCAGCCATGTCCATTTGTGGTTTTACCCTGAGCACCCACATATCTTCTGCTGAGCTTGATGTATATTTTTCCCATATGCTAGCAGCAAGTACATGTTCGGGAATGCATATATAAAAAACCAAAATTGATAGAAAATTAACCGAAAACTTTCTGAAAATTTCATTTCTCATTTTTTAACCTTTTTATTAAATTAACTTGACATCATTGCCTTGACCTTGGCATCTATTTTTTCGGCAAAAATATACGTAAGTATAATTATAAATCCCAAAAGCCAGTCCAGCAGATTAGTTCTATGAAAAATGCTGTCGACTGAGAGATCGTAATTATATAATTGGTCTTTTAATATAACGGCAGCAATGGAGACAACCCAAAATGAAAGGGTCTTAAATGGTCTTTTCCAGTTTTCTGAAAGGTAATCTTTTAGGTTCTGATCGTTCATTTTTGTCCTCGCGCAAGTGTTCGATAAACAGTAGGTCGGGAGACTGAAAATAATTCAGCCAAATCACTGATTGAATACTCACCACATCCATGCATTCTACAAAGCTCTTTTTGCTGCTTGTCGGGGTTTGACGGTCAATGATGTAAAAAACCACGTTAAGAGGTTAATTCATTGTTTTTAAACGCATGGTCTTCCTGTATTCACTGGGTGTAAGACCTTTAATTCGGCGAAACGCATGACTGAAAGCGCTGTCAGAATCATATCCAAATGCCTGCCCCAGGGAAAAAACCGGAGTATCTGAATTTATCAGCGCGCTGCCGTGCTGAGGCTTCGCCAGTTCGTTTGCCAGCTTTTCCAGTGACCAGTGAAGGGCATCAGCCTGAGGCGCATTCCGGCGGATAATGAGAACGGGCGGCAGCAGTTCAGAAATCAGTGACATATCCTCATTGAATTCAAACCGGCCGCCTACGAGGTAAAAATCTTCTTCTGTACCATAACGGGCGATACCGTTCACGGCGTTACAGTATACTTTTTGCGCGTTTATCGTTTTTACATCAGGACCGCTCCCGAGCGTAAATGCCCTCTGCCGGCTGAGAAGGAAACAATCGCCCTCATGGAGAAAAACAGGATCCCCGGTATTTTCCACCGTCAGCCAGCAACTGCCTTTGCGCACTGTATTAAATTTGAAACCCTCAGGAGCCGGAAAACTGATAGCCCACTCCCCGCCTGCGTAAAGCCCGGTGAAAAAGGTCGATTTCGCACTGAGAGAGAGCAGAAAATCTGAAAGTGGGTCTGACTGCATCCTGGACGATCCCGACAGAAATAAGGATTATTTTACATTTAATTCTGGCACATCGTCAGCGAATAATAAACCGGACTTATTTAACAAGGCACCAGGGAGTGTTTTATGAATAATATGCAAAAGCCTCTGAATTCCGGATTCAGTTCCCGATCTTCGGCCAGTGAGGTGGTCTCGGGGCTGAACCTGACCGGACTGACGGCGGTAGTGACCGGCGGCCATTCCGGGATAGGATTTGAAACGTCCCGGGCGCTCTCACAAGCCGGTGCACGGGTCATTGTCGGTGCAAGGCACCAGAAAGAAGCAGAGAGCAGATTACGCGGAACGCCCCGCATCCAGGTCGCGGAGCTTGACCTGGCCCGCCCGGAGAGTATTACTGCTTTTGCCTGTCAGGTTATGTCATCACACCAACACATAGACATTCTCATCTGCAGCGCAGGCATTATGGCCTGCCCTGAAACCCGGACGTCTGACGGGCAGGAAATTCAGTTTGCTGTAAATCATCTCGGGCATTATGTCCTTATTAATCGCTTATGGCCGGCTCTGAAAGGCAACGCAAGAGTCGTACTGGTTTCATCCGCAGGACATCACGCCTCTGGCATGCGGTGGAACGACCTGACTTTTTCAGAAAGTTATGATAAATGGCTGGCTTACGGGCAATCGAAAACGGCGAATGCCCTTTGTGCAGTCCATCTGGACAGGATAGGCAGGGAGCAGGGGGTTCGGGCTTTTTCACTGCACCCGGGAAAAATATTTACTCCCCTGCAGCGCCATCTTACACAACAGGAAATGACGGATGCCGGATGGCTGGACAAAGAAGGCCGGCCAGCAGATCCGGAATTTAAAACGCCACAACAGGGTGCCGCTACGCAGGTCTGGGCGGCAACATCACCTTCTCTCGATGGGAAAGGAGGCGTGTACTGTGAAGACTGCGACATAGCAGAGATTGATGAGAGCATTGCTCCCACTTTCAGAGGGGTCAGAGCCTGGGCGGTTTCCCCGTCAGAAGCTGAACGTCTGTGGCTGTTGTCTGCTTCTCTGACGGGCATTGATGCAGTAAGCCGCTCCGCCTGATTTTTACTGTATCACAGGGTCTGCCGCCTGAGACGGAAACATGTCGCGCGTGATATTCCTGTCCTGCGCACGACTTCTTTTACCGGCAGACCCTCTTTAATCATCTTCAGTGCTGCCTGAGAGGCCTTATGGGGTTTCCGTCCGAACTTTACTCCAGCCTCCATTGCGGCTGTCCGCCCGTCATTGGTTCGCTCCAGAATGCGTTCACGCTCGGCCTCTGCTACGGCGGCAAGGATCTGGATAATCATCTTACCCATCGTGCCTTCCGTGCTGAGGCCATTTTCCAGGAAGCGAATGGCAATGCCTTTTTTATAGCAGGCATCCACGATATGAATCATGTCAGCGGTGTTGCGGCCAAGCCGGTCCATTTTTGTGCAGATGATGATGTCATCTTTCTCTGCCCGACCAAGGAGGCGCTGAAGTCCTTCCCGTTCGTCGGTTGCTCCGCTCATCATGTCGGTAAAAATCCGGTCCTCACGCACACCGGCATTTTTTAACTCCATGATCTGCACGGTCAGCTTCTGATGACTGGTTGATACTCTGGCATAGCCCAGTCACGCCATTTTAAGTCTCACAAATCGTTTTTGATACCAAATGGTATCATAATGCATAAGTTGCGATTTCTGATACCCGTTTCCGCTCCGGTTTTGACGGGTATCAAATATCATAATATCTGATACTGCCAAAAGTATGATGGAATAATGGATGATAAAGGAATGTGCTGATGAGTGGTGATTTTCTGACCGATGACCAGATTCAGAATTATGGCTGCTATGCCGCTGAGCCAAATGAAGTTCAGCTGGCAAAGTATTTTCATCTTGATGAGCGCGATCTGGATTTCGTTAATCAGCGCCGGGGCAGGCACAACCGGTTTGGCATTGCTCTTCAGCTCACCACCGCCCGTTTTCTGGGCTCGTTTCTGAATGATCTTATGCAGACCCCTGCTGGCGTACGGCGCTATGTGGCTGCCCAGTTAGGTATTCCCCGACCGGAGGTCCTGTCCCGTTACGCATTGAGGGAAAATACACGCTGGGAACACCATGCGCTTATCAGACAGCATTATGGCTATCATGATTTTGGCGATTTCCCCTGGGCGTTCAGGCTTAAACGTCTGCTGTACACCAGGGCATGGCTCAGCAATGAGCGTCCCGGACTGATGTTTGATTTTGCGACGGCATGGCTGCTTCAGCACAAAGTGTTGCTGCCCGCCGCCTCCACGCTGACAAGGATTATTGGTGAAGTAAGGGAACGGGCTAATCGTCGCCTGTGGAGAAAGCTGGCGTCGCTGCCTGACAGCTGGCAGACAGCACAACTGGCTGGCTTACTGGAGGTCCCTGAAGGACAGCGGGTGTCTGTGATGGAGCAGTTGCGAAAAGGTCCTGTAGAGATAAGCGGCCCGTCTTTTATAGAGGCACTGGAACGGTACACCCGCCTGAGGAACCTTGAGTTTTCACGGCTGAATTTTGACGGTCTCCCGGCCATACAACTGCGTAATCTGGCCCGCTATGCGGGAATGGCGTCAGCAAGGTATATCGCCAGAATGCCCGAAATACGACGTCTGGCCGTTCTGACCGCGTTTGTTAAAGCGCAGGAAACATCAGCGTTGGACGACGCCGTTGATGTGCTTGATATGCTGATCGTGGACATTACCCGCGAGGCGAAGAAAACAGGGCAGAAAAAGCGGCTCAGGACGCTGAAAGATCTTGACCGGGCAGCATTGCTTCTGGCGAGGGCCTGCGCACTTCTGCTTGACGAAAATACGGATGATAAAACGCTGCGAAAGACCATATTCAGCAGCGTGCCGGTCGCCAGGCTTGCGGAGTCTGTTGATAAAGTTAACGAACTCGCCCGACCGCAGGACAACAACTTCCATGATGAAATGGTGGGGCAGTACGGACGGGTAAAGCGTTTCCTGCCCGCGCTTCTGCGTGATCTTCACTTTCGGGCCGTGCCTGGCGGTGAGCATACCCTGGCTGCTATCCATTACCTGACAGAACTGAACGGTTCGAAAAAACGTATCCTTGATGATGCGCCTGAGCACATCATTACCGGTCCCTGGAAACGTCTGGTTTATGATGCGGAGGGACGGATTCAACGCGCCGGTTATTCACTGTGCCTGCTGGAGTGCCTTCAGGATTCACTGCGGCGTCGTGATCTCTGGCTGGAAAACAGCGAGCGCTGGGGAGATCCGCGTCAGAAGCTGCTTCAGGGGAAAGAATGGCAGGCTCAGCGAGTCGCAGTCTGTCGAGCACTTGGGCACCCCACTGACGGCAGAACAGCCGCAGAGCAACTGGCGAATCAACTGGACAAAACCTGGAAAGCCGTTTCTGCGCGCTTTGACGGCAATGAGGCCGTGAGCATGTGTCACGAAGGTAAATACCCCTCTCTGACGATAGGCAGTCTGGAAAAGCTCGATGAGTCGTCCGCGCTGACGCAACTGAGCAGCCGGGTGAAACAACTTCTTCCGCCAGTGGATCTCACTGAACTGCTGCTTGAGATCGATGCCAGAACAGGCTTTACCCGTGAGTTTACGCACGTCAGTGAATCAGAGGCCAGAGCAAAAGACCTGCACGTCAGTCTGTGTGCCGTTCTGCTGGCCGAGGCCTGCAACATCGGGCATGAACCCCTGATAAAACACAATATACCGGCGCTGACCCGCCACCGGCTCAGCTGGGTGAAACAGAATTACCTCCGGGCTGAAACGCTGGTCAGCGCCAACGCCCGGCTGGTCGATTTTCAGTCCACGCTGGAACTGGCCGGTCGCTGGGGTGGCGGCGATGTGGCTTCAGCCGATGGCATGCGCTTTGTTACCCCGGTTAAAACCCTCAACGCCGGACCTAACCGGAAATACTTTGGTTCAGGGCGGGGGATCACCTGGTATAACTTCATTTCCGATCAGTATTCCGGGTTTCACGGCATCGTCATACCGGGGACGCTGAGGGATTCTATTTTTGTACTGGAAGGTCTTCTGGAACAGCAGACCGGGCTGAATCCGGTTGAAATAATGACGGATACGGCAGGAACCAGCGATATTATTTTTGGCTTGTTCTGGCTGCTGGGATACCAGTTTTCGCCCCGGCTGGCGGATGCCGGAGAAGCCGTATTCTGGCGAATCGACAAAAATGCCCACTACGGCGTACTGGATGAACTGGCGCGGGGATGCGTGGATCTGCCGAAGGTTGAAAATCACTGGGATGAAATGATGCGGGCATCCGGCTCCCTGAAGCTGGGTACTATCCATGCATCGGAACTGCTCCGTTCTCTGCTCAGGAGTACCCGTCCATCGGCGTTGGCGCAGGCGATCATGGAAGTGGGGAGAGTTAACAAGACGCTGTACCTTCTTAATTATATTGATGATGAGGATTATCGTCGCCGTATCCTGACCCAGTTAAACCGGGGAGAAGGCCGCCATGCCGTCGCCAGGGCCATCTGTTATGGACAGCGTGGTGAAATCAGAAAACGTTACCGTGAGGGACAGGAAGACCAGCTTGGTGCGCTGGGCCTGGTCACAAATGCGGTCGTACTGTGGAACACGCTTTACATGCAGGAAGCGCTTTTGCATCTCAGAATGATGGGGGAAACGCCAGAGGATGAGCATATTGCCCGGCTTTCGCCACTGATGCACAGGCATATCAATATGCTGGGGCATTATACGTTTACACTACCGGAGGATATTCTGAAGGGAGAGTTGAGACCATTAAATTTCAATTTGAACAATGAATTATCTCCTTAGCGTGGTTTTTTACATCATTGACCGTCAAACCCCGTGTATTGTTTATCCTGCAGCATGAATCCGTTCTCATCAATGCCGGGCGAGCGGTAAAGGTCATACTGAGAGACAGATCATTGCCACGCTTACCGGTTCTCATGGTCGGGTCTATCCTGCCCATAACAGTACTGCTCCCGATATTACACTCATGATGAGTGGTACAGTGTTAACACAGGGTGAAGTCACCAATACTGACCGGATAAGATCATATGCAGTACAACCTGTAACTTATTATTTTACAGGTTCATGTTTTTATGTGACAGATCCATAAAAGGCAAAACCTTCCGTACAGAATGAAATTGCATCGGTGATGCCTGCTGGGTAATGTTCAGCATACGATACAAACCGCAATATCACTAAATTAAATTTTAAATGTAAAAAAAGTGAATCTATTTTTTTAATCATCGAATAATAATTTCCCCCGGAGGAGTTATGCCTTTAGCAATTGGTTTAAATAGCGGTTCTTCATTTGATGGAATTGATGTTGTATTGATTGATATTCCTTTAGATTCTGATGGATACCCAAAACGTCCTGTCTTTAAATCAGGTAAAAGTTATGCATGGCCAAAAGTCGTTGCTGAAAAAGTCATCCGCAGCTTCGAGAATAAATTATCTGTATTTGAATTATGCCGTCTGAACTATGAGATTGGTGCCGTTTTTGCTGAATGTATTCAGAATTTCATGGACGAAGAGAACATAACTGACAGCGATGTTGAAGTCATTGGTTATGATGCACAAACTATCTATCAGGAACCTCCTGTGCATGAGGGACTGGCTGCATACCAGAAAGACAACCAAAATATCCTTGAACGCTGGACATCGGGCATTTATGCCTGTGGGCTGCAGATTGGCGAGCCTGCCATTGTTTCTGCCATAACCAACATTATCACCGTCAATAATTACCGGCCGGCAGACCATGTTCTGGGGGGGACGGGAGCGCCATTAATGCAATACTTGGACTATGTCGCTTTCCGTGAAATTGGTCCTGTTCTGACTCTTAACATCGGTGGTATTGCAAACTGCCATCTGGCCCATAAAGACCGGAGTAAAATGTATGCCTTTGACACCGGACCAGGTAACGTCATGATTGATCATGCCATGAATATCCTCTATGGCCTTGATTACGATAAAGATGGAGAAACGGCACGCAGCGGTAAAATTATCAGTGCAATGCTTGAAGAATTGTTCCAGCATGAGTATTTCAAACGTCCAATTCCTCGCTGCGCATGGCGACTTGATTTTGGTTCCAGCTATGCTAATGGCATGCTTGAAAAATATAAAATGGAAAAGAAAGAAGATATTATTGCCACATTGACGGAGTTTACCGCGCTGGCAATTTCAAGATCCATTAAAGATAACATTCCTGATCTTGCTGGTTTGTCTCAGATTATCGCCAGTGGCGGCGGGACTAAAAATAAATTCCTGCTGGAAAGACTACAGAAACAATTCCCGGTAATGGATATTGTTGAATCAGATGTGTATGGCATCCCATCTGTGTTTAAAGAAGCCATTAAGTTCGCCACACTGGCTTATGCAACGATCAACCAGTTCGCTAATAACATTCCGGCGGCGTGTGGCGCTTCAGAATTTACGGTGCTGGGTAAAGTATCCTATCCACCAAAAGCGGCAAAATTTAAAAATTGATCATATAAAATGGTAGGGCTTTGCCCTACCATTCATGGAGTACATCATGGTAAACCACTCTGTATCTCTAAATAATAAAATAAAGAAAACATTTATACTTATTGTTATTGTGTTTTTCTTTTGGGGTTTTTCTCATGGATTGCTTGATGTTTTAAATAAGCACTTCCAGGACAGTTTAGATATTGACAAGGCTCATTCTGCATTGTTACAGTTGGCCTATTATGGTGCATATGTATTTGTCGCCATACCCACAGGAAAATTGATGGAAAGGTATGGTTTTAAAAGTTCAATTTTAACAGGTCTCTCTTTTTTTGCATTTGGCTCATTACTTTTTGTACCCGCAACACTGGCAAACACATTCCTCTCTTTTCTTATTGCCATCTTCATCCTGGCTATGGGATTAGGATGCCTTGAGACTGGTGCCAACAGCTATGCGGCATCAATAGGAAGTGAGGATGAAACAGCAAAAAGACTTAACCTTGCCCAGACTTTTAACGGTGTTGGTCTTCTCCTGGGGCCCGTGGTAGGGGGGAGCATTTTTTTCATTCCATCCATCTCAATAGGCTCAGTGGATCTGAACCCCGTCATGCTGACATATGTATCGATGGCGGTTATCGTTATTATATTTCTCTCCTACCTGTATTTTTCAAAGCTTTATGAACCTTCAACAAAAGAAAGTCACAATGAGGTTAATAGCCCTTGCCGTTACCCTGTCGGCAAAGCTTCCGATTTATGGCGGCTTCCTTCTTTTACGTCTGCTTTGCTTTGTGTGTGGTTACAGGTTGGCGCATTAGTGGGCATTGGGGCGTTCTTTATCAATTTTGCCATCGAGAACGTTGATGTAACGGCGAAAACGGCGTCGATGTTACTGTCTGTTGGCCTTTTTCTGTTTATGGCTGGTCGGGTGGTCAGTCTGATTGCATTAAAATACATCGAGGCGAATAAATTATTATTTACTTATTCAATGATGGCTGCGTTAGCCTGTGTTGTGATTCTGTGTGATATCCGGTATGTGTCCATTGTGGGTGTATATGTCTGCTATTACTGTATGTCCATTCAATATCCATCTATTTTTGCCGCGGCATTATCTGGACTAGGTGAGTTTAAAAAAATAGCCACCTCATATCTGGTCTTAGGTATTTCTGGCGGAGCCATATACCCATACCTGATGGGAATGATTGCCGATATCACCGGTAAAACCGCTTATAGTTTCATCCTTCCTATGTTTAGTTATATAGTAATATCATTGTATGCTTATACTAAAATGAATATAAAAAAGAGCAATAATGGAAACATAGTTTAAGATCGGTGACGTTCCATACCGGACATGCAGAAAGATAATGATATCTTCCAGCATGTCCGGAAAATGAGATATACTGTCCGTAGACTTAATGCCGACAGAAGTGATGATGATGATTAAATCCGAACAGGTTTATAATGTCTTATATAAAGAAATCATTAACGGGAACTACAACCCCGGCGATAAATTACCATCTGAAAATAATCTTTCAGTCCGATTTGGCGTCTCGAGGCCAACGATAGCCAGGGCATTAATGAAACTGCAGGAAATGGATATAATCTACAGTAAAAAAGGCTCAGGGCATTTTATTTCTTTAACCGGCGTCAACAAACTACACTATGCTATACTGGCTCCACGTATGGCGCAGGATGACAGCAGGTATATTCTTGATGAACTTTTTGAACTACTGAAAAAAATTGCTACCAGAAGCCATGTCACGTTATTAAAAGGACGAATGCACTTCAAGAATGAGCATTTCCAGAATATTATAAAAACCATTAAACTTGCGGTTGATGAATATGGAAAAGAAAATGTGCAGGGAATATTTTATGTTCCGATTGAGTTTGTCAGAGAATCCGAGTTAATCAACAAAGTCATTCTTGAATACATAAAAAAATTAAACATTCAGGTTATTCTTCTCGATCGTGATTATGTTGCCCCTCCTTTAACTGGTGATTTTGATGTTATTATGATGAACAATATGTCAGCCGGTTATTGTATGACTACCCACTTATTACGTTCAGGGGCAAAAAAAATTGCTTTCCTGATGTTAAAAGACAGTGCCATGACTATTACTTCCAGACTGTATGGATTTAACATAGCAGTACAGGAAACGTCGAATAGTTCCACCATTATTAAAACTGAAAAAATCAGTACAGAAACCATAGACACATTACGGCTAAACAACGTAAACCATGTTGTGTGTGCCAATGACTTTACGGCCAAATGTTTAACGGAACTGTGGCAGATACATAACCCAAAAATACCACTGTACACCGTGAGTTTTGATAATGCCTCATTCTCTGATGATGTCAATTATTCGCTCACCACATGGAAACATCCCCTGCATGAGATAGCCATCACAGCAATGGAATTGATGAACGAGCGGGTTTCCAATCCATTAACCCCGATACGGGTTGTTCTGCTGAACGGTGCGATAGTAAAACGAAAGTCGAGCGGACTATAAAAAGGTTAGATCAAAGTGTCATTGGGTATAGCGGTATTATCATGGAAACATTTTTGCATCAGTAACCGGTCCTTCCAGATACTATCGTCAATGACACTTTTAATTAATCTTTCGTTCCTCTGTGTCTGAATTGAGTGGGCCTTTATTTTCGAGTCTTGTACCAGGCAAAGTGTAATACATTTCTGTTGGGGTAATGCTTTGAGTAACCCCAGAAGGGTGATGATTCAAATTTACTGATAGCGTCTGATTTTCAGATAATGCCCGATGACTTTGTCATGCAACTCCACCGATTTTAGAACGTAGCGCCCTTGCAGGGCGAGCGTCACGGCTCTGCCGTTCCGATGGTGTTCATGCCCTGAGCCCCGTTTTATACTCTGCGGCATGTATATTCCACGTCCCGCAAAATTGCTGTTTACCATTGATGACGGCTGGAATAAATTTCTCGAAGAATTCGGCGACCACGTCACTCCCTAGACCCGCCTCTGCGTCGAGCGTATGCTCGCCTGCGGTACCGCCAGCATGGGCGTGCGTCGTTACTGCTGCGCATCGGCCGACTGCACCCATTCCCGTTTTTTCTGCCAGAGCTGTAAGTCAAAGGCCTGCAGCGCCTGCGGTTTTAAAGCCACCGAGCAATGGGTATAGCAGCAGAGCCATATCGTCGGGTATTACAGCTCGCTAAGGCCACATGACTATAACGGTGGGTTACCCCCAAACGAATCGAAAAATCGATACTGGAAAAACTCTAAAGCGGTGGCCAGTTTTAGTTGACCACTACACGTATGCACAGTGTGTGCTGTACAAGACATAGCAGACCTTAGTCAATACTCGACAGGTGCGACTGCTAATCTGGCCGATTTGTACTGTGCTTTGGCGGCGGATGGTAAACCTGAAGGGCAATAGTAGTATTGATTACCACATCATTTATACAGGATAGTAACAATTAGAATCAATCTAGTAACTGTTAAGGCGGCAGTTTAAGCAACTTTTGCAACATTTGCGCTGTAATGTTCTGTCAAGATATATAAGGAAGTTTGCACCCACGGGATCAGTTCTTGTTCTCTTTTGTCAGGTCAGCCGATGGTGTTCCTGCAAACCTATACCGGCCATCAATATCACGGCCACGTCGACTACAGATGTGACCTCCAGGCGCATTCTGTTTTCTTCTTAAGGAGCGATATGTTTAGTTCAGAGAGTACCTTAGCGAAAGGCGGCCGATGGTTGCTCGCAATCATTTTAGGCGTGTTTGGCGTTGTGATCGCTGCCGGGGGCGCATGGCTTATTGTCCTTGGTGGGAACTGGTATTACGCGATTGCAGGTATTCTTAGCATTATTAGTGCGGTTTGGCTCGCTCGTCGTTCTTATAAAGCTACCTTGTGGTTCGGTGTGCTTTTCATCTTTACCCTTGTTTGGACCATCAATGAGTCGGGCCTGGACTACTGGGGATGGGTGCCGCGTTTTGCACTGATGCTGATTTTTGCCATCGTCTTCTCTTTTTTACTCCCTTCTCTCCATCAAAGGCTTTCACGCAGTGTGTCTCGCACTCTATCCGGCATTCTGGTGCTGGCTTTCGTGATCGCAGGTGGCCTTGCTTTCGTTCCTTACCATGTCACGGAGGCGAAGGATGTTCCGCCGGTTGCGGATAATCCGTTCGAAGCCGATACCGGCACGGGTGTGGGTCACACCATTCCCTCCACCGACTGGCCAGCTTACGGTGGTAATCAAGCGGTGGCGCGTTATTCGTCCGCGACTCAGATTACTCCCGACAATGTGAAGAACCTTCAGGTTGCCTGGCAAGCTGAGGCAGGCGATGTACCGAAAGATACGCGTTGGGGCGTTCAGAATACGCCATTGAAGATTGGCAACATGCTGTATGTGTGTGGCTATCTGAATAAAGTGGTAGCGCTGGATGCTGCGAGCGGTAAGAAGCAGTGGGAATTTGATCCAGGCATCACGCCCGAGTCGGTGCCTTATACACCGTCATGCCGTTCGATGGCTTACTATCAGGACCCGGCGGTTTCTGCTACGCCAGTAGCTAACATTGGCGCACTCTGTGCACGTCGCGTTATTGTCGGCACTCTCGATGCTCGAGTGATTGAACTTGATGCCCAGACCGGTCAGCGCTGTCAGGACTTCGGCAAGAACGGTGAAGTGAAAATCACTGACGATATGGGCCAAGTTTATCATGGCTATGTTTCTATTACTTCGCCGCCAGCCGTGATTCGCGACACCCTGGTGGTGGGTCATACAACGGTTGACGGACAGCGAGCATTCGGTCCATCAGGTGTGACCAAGGCGTATGATATCAAAACTGGTAAGCTGAAGTGGGCATGGGATGCTGCCGATCCGCAAAACACTGCACCGCGTGAAGGCAATGATCTCTACAAGCGTGGCTCACCTGACGTATGGGCGGCGTTCACCGGCGACGATAAACTCGGCCTGGTATTCTTACCAGTGGCAAATGCATCAGGCGATTACTACTCCAGCAGCCGTAGTGCGAACGAGAATAAGTATTCACCTTCTCTGACAGCACTGGATATCGAAACTGGTAAGCCTCGTTGGTCGTTCCAGAATACGCATAATGACGTATGGGATTACGATCCGGGTGCCTCACCGACGCTGGTTGATTATCCTCAGGCTGATGGTAGCAAAGTTCCGGCAATAATCTTCCCAACCAAAAACGGTGAAACCTACGTGCTCAATCGTGAGACAGGGAAATCGTTGTTTGGCGTGGAAGAACGCTCTGTTCCGCAAGGGGGTCTGGAGCCGCAGGCGCGTAGCAAAACTCAGCCTTTCTCTCTGTTTAATACGCTGACTAAGCCCGATCTCAAACCTGAGAACATGTGGGGCCTGACCCCGATAGACCAACTGGTATGTCGGATTCAGTTCGCCAAGGCCGATTATCGAGGTAAGTACACGCCACCAGGACTCGACAAACCTATAATCGATTATCCTGGCTATAACGGCGGTACCGACTGGGGGGGCGTGTCATTCGATCCGTCGCGTGGTCTGATCATTGCTAATTACAATGATATGCCGAACTATACCATACTGGTTTCCCGCAAAGATGCTGATGCGATGGGTTGGAAGGCGCGTGAAATCCTCAACGATCCTGTTCTAGAAGGACGTGCAGAGGGGGCTGGCGATCCTCAAGAAGGGGTTCCGGTTGCCGTTAATGTCAATGCCGGTTGGCAGTTACCGTTCACCGGTATGCTATGTAAAGAACCTCCTTACGGCGGCATTCGCGCTATCGATATCCGCGATGGACGAACCGTGTGGGATCGCCCGTTGGGTACCGCGCGTGAAAATGGTCCGTTTGGCTTGCCAACAGGATTGCCGATTGACATCGGTACGCCGAACAATGGCGGCTCAGTTGTAACGAAGTCAGGGTTGATCTTCATTGCAGCCGCCACGGATAATTTAATCCGCGCTATTGATATCAACAGCGGGAAAACCGTCTGGTCAATGCCGTTGCCAGCCGGAGCTCAGGCTACGCCGATAGTATACGAACAGGATGGCCGCGAATACGTGGTTATTACCGCTACCGGGCACCATTTCATGCATACCCCGCGTGGTAACTTCGTTATCGCCTATGCGTTACCGAAGTAAACAACATAAGTAACCCGGTAGGCCGGACGTCAGTCTGGCTTACCGGGTATTTTCTTTGTGGCATACCTCAAATTTTCTCTGGTTAACTCCTAGCAGTGTAGTGACACAATAAATCTGGTGTCGTGACAGCGGCGTCAGGTGTTCATCCTTCATCTTTGCGCCACGCTCTGAGAACCTCTCTTAGTTATCAGCAGACGCAAGAGTGGTGTGAGCAGGTTGCTGATATCGTTAAAACGATACCGGACGATATCCGTCATTCGCTGGAAACATTTACCTTCCCGGCAATACCGACAGTGTCTCTCGCGCTGCAGTATTTCCGTGAAACGACCATGTTTACGGGGGCGCAGGATATCTGCCATGCACCAGCTGGCTCATGGACCGGGGAAAGTAGTGCTGCCATGTTTCGTGAGATGGGCTGCCGGTATGCAGAGATTGGTCATGCGGAGCGGCGGCGTTATTTCGGCGAAACCACAGATATTATTCGCCAGAAAATAGAACGCGCATTCGAAACCGGGCTGATTCCTGTTATCTGTATCGGGGAACCGGAGAAAATGAGTGCGGAACAGGCCTCTGAATATGCAATAACTCAAGCGAATGATCTATTGAGTTCGTTTAGTCACGGTATGTTATTGCCAGTGATTTTTGCATGGGAACCTCAATGGGCAATCGGTGCGGCAGAACCGGCCAGCGATGAATATATTCAAACCGTTTGCTGCACTCTGCGGACAACTTACGCCATGAGTATGAGTCCCCCAGCAGTATGATTTATGGCGGAAGCGCAGGCCCCGGCCTGTTGACCCGGTTGTGGCCAGATGTCGATGGCATATTTCTTGGGCGTTTCGCGCATAATCCTCAGGCAATGGAATCAATTATTGATGAAGCAGTCAGGATTTTGAGAAGCGAACAGGATAAGAAATAAAAGACAAATCGGGTAAACCTGCGGTAAAAACCGGGTGGGCCGTATTATGCAACTGAACAGGATTAAGGCCGTGCGCGTCTATAAAAGCACCACGCCGCATAGCTGGCAGACCTTCAGTGGTTGCCCCTAATCGCGTGCAGCGGCAGTTTACGGTTATCCGGGCCAATCAGGTCTGGGTAACCGATATCACTTATAGTGTGCCCGGAGTTCAGGGCGAGCATGGATGCTCAAATGAACCACTAGTCTGTCTGGAATATTTAGCCGGTAACTCATGACGAGAAACCCAACAATCCCACCAGGTGTGACAGTGGAGAACCTTAGCGGCAATGGCCTGCGGCATGCCTGCAGGGTGATTGTGGGGAAACACGGGGACGCAGGGTGATTGAAGGCGACCTGTCCAGTTACTTCGACACCGTACATCACCACCTGCTGATGAAGGCCGTACGCCGCAGGATCAGTGACGAATGCTTGATGATTCTGCTGTGGCAAACCATCAAGGCGGGATATATCGATGTCGGTCTCTTTCGGACGGCCAGTGAAGGCGTGCCGCAGGGTGGCGTAATATCGCCGTTGCTGTCGAACATCATGCTGAATGAGTTCGATCAGTATCTGCATGAAAGCTATCTGAGCGGGAAAGCCAGAAAGGATCGATGGTACTGGAATAACAGTATCCAGCAACGCCGAAGTACCGCAGTCAGGGAAAACGGGGAATGGAAACCCGCCGTTGCTTATTGCCGCTATGCCGATGACTTCGTGCTCATTGTCTTGTACCAAAGCACAGGCGGAAGCCATAAGGGAAGAGTGTCGAGGCGTGCTTGAAGACAGTATTAAACGTAAGCGTGCGCCGAGAACCGTATTGACTGAGGTTGGTTATTCTGCTGGCAGTGTTACTCGCCATGGCAGCAGCTCGCTGACCCGGTTTATCGGCCAGTCTGCGATCACGTTAAGCACATGGTGAAGGTAGCGCTCTGGATCTACTCCGTTCAGTTTGCACGTTCCGATCAGGCTGTACAGCAGCGCACCGCGCTCACCACCATAATCCGAACCGAAGAACAGGTAGTTTTTGCGGCCCAGGCTGACCATCCGCAGCGCATTTTCAGCGATGTTATTATCTGCTTCGGCCCAGCCGTCGTCAGTATAGTAAGCCAACGCTGGCCACTGGTTCAGTGCGTACGTGAACGCTTTCGCCAGTTCTGAGTGTCGGGACAACGTTTTCACCTTTTCACGCAGCCAGCTTTCCAGTGATTTCAGTTGGGGGATCGTTTTAAGCTGGCGTTCGGCAAGTCGCTGCCCTGCCTGCATTCCCTTTATATCAGCCTCGATGGCGTACAACTGACCGATGCGCTTCAGCGCTTCTTCTAAGGTATCCGATAGCGTGCGTACATGCACATCATGGATTTTTCGACGGGCATGAGCCCAGCAGGCTGCTTCTTTTATATGACCTTCGCGATACAGCTCGTTGAACCCCGCATAGGCGTCTGCCTGCAGTACGCCGCTGAAGCCTGTAAGATGCGTTTGTGGGTGGATCCCTTTTCTGTCCGGGCTGTAGGCGAACCATACTGCCGGCGCCAGCTCTGACCCGGCGTTACGGTCGTCGCGAACGTATGTCCATAAGCGCCCGGTCTTCGTTTTCTTATTGCCCGGCAGGAGCACCGGGACCGGCGTATCGTCCACATGGAGTTTGCCGTCGGCCAGTACATAGTGCTGAAGGGCTTCTTCCAGCGGGGCCAGCAGGCGACAACATGCATCCACCCAGCCTGACAGCACGGAACGGCTTAGTTCCACACCCTGCCGGGCATAGATCTCTGACTGACGATACAGCGGTGCATGTTCTGCGTATTTTGACGTGAGTACCCGCGCCAGTAGCCCCGGACCGGCGATACCCCGTTCTATGGGGCGTGAGGGGGCCGGAGCCTGAACGATACGATCACATCGGCGGCAGGCATGTTTTTCCCGCACAGTGCGGATAACCCGGAAGGCGCTGCGCATCAGTTCCAGCTGTTCTGCTGCGTTTTCACCCAGGTAGCTCAGCGCACCACCGCAGTCCGGGCAACAGGATTCGGTCGGAAGCAGTCGTCTTTCATCACGGGGTAGCGATTCAGGGAGCGGTTTCCGGGTACGGGTCTGACGCAGCGGGCGCTGCACGGCCGGGTCATCCACCCGACCGGTAAGGGTATCGCTTTCTTTCTGCAACTGGTTAAGGTCGGCTTCCATCTGCGCTATACGACGGGAGACTTTTTCGGAGCGGCTGCCGAAGTTCATCCGGCGCAGCTTATCCAGCTGCGCCTGCAGGTGATCTATTTCGCGTTCACGCTCGTTCAGCTTTTCCAGCAGGGCACGGTTCAGCGCCTCCTGTTCGGCAAGGAGACGTTTCAGTTCATCAATATTGTCAGGAAGTGAGCTGTTCATGCCGGGTATATTACCAGGCTCATTCAGCGTCGACCAGGGTAAAGAGGCCTACAACATAGTCAAGGACGTAAGCAGTCTTTTAGGCTGCCGCCAGTCGATGCCTTCCATCAGCATC
>NZ_JBJDNH010000066.1:0-20215 GCF_044900465.1 Klebsiella sp. NPDC088457
CGGGGGGTTTCAGTATTTCAACAAAAACCGTCACCATTTGTCGTCGGTGTGGTTGTGATGAGCTGCTGACGGACAAATGGTTTAAAACGTGATCAATCTAACACCTTGCTCATTGACCGTAAAGAAAGATGCGCTACATACAAGTGTAGCACCGTTTACTGCGTGTAAATTCCTCACTACGGTTGTGGCAACCGGGATGGCACCAAACGTTAATAAAGAAAGAGCCGCGCCCCTAATCCCACAAAACTAACATCCATAAGGCAACAATGTTAGGATAGTTTGTGGTCGACAACGACGGTAACAAGCATGTTAGACAAAGTTTTGAGAATTGCCACACGGCAAAGCCCACTTGCGCTATGGCAGGCGCATTATGTGAAAGAACGCCTTGAGTCCTGTCATCCTGGGCTGGTGGTCGAACTGGTGCCGATGGTGACTCGCGGCGACGTGCTCCTGGATACCCCGCTGGCAAAAGTGGGTGGCAAGGGCTTGTTTGTCAAAGAGTTAGAGCTGGCCATGCTGGAAGACCGCGCGGATATCGCCGTGCATTCCATGAAAGATGTTCCGGTCGAGTTTCCCGCGGGACTGGGGCTGGTCACGATTTGCGAGCGCGAAGATCCGCGCGATGCTTTCGTGTCCAATCACTACGCCTCCATCGACGCGCTGCCGCACGGCAGCATCGTCGGCACATCGAGTTTACGCCGTCAGTGCCAACTGGCAGCCCGGCGTCCGGATTTGGTGATCCGTTCGCTGCGCGGCAACGTGGGGACTCGTCTCGGGAAACTCGACAGCGGCGAGTATGACGCCATTATCCTCGCGGCCGCGGGCCTTAAACGCCTCGGGCTCGAAGCGCGCATTCGTCAGCCGTTGACGCCGGAGCAGTCGCTGCCCGCCGTTGGCCAGGGCGCGGTCGGCATTGAATGTCGTCTTGACGATCAATGGACCCAGGCGCTGTTAGCCCCGCTGAATCATGCGGAAACGGCCATTCGCGTACGCGCGGAGCGGGCGATGAATACCCGGCTTGAAGGCGGCTGTCAGGTGCCTATCGGCAGCTACGCCGAGCTCGTCAACGGCGAGCTGTGGCTGCGCGCGCTGGTTGGCGCCCCCGACGGCTCGCAGGTAGTACACGGCGAGCGACGCGGCCTGGCGGAAGATGCCGAACGCCTCGGCGTCTCGCTGGCGGAAGAACTGCTGGATAACGGCGCCCGCGATATTCTCGCCGCCGTCTATGCGGGAGAAGCGCCGCGATGAGTATCCTGGTCACCCGTCCGCTGCCGCAAGGCGAAGAGCTGGTCAGCCGCCTGCGCGCGCTGGGACGCGTGGCCTGGAGCTTTCCACTTATTGAATTTACCCCCGGCCGCGGACTGCACGCCTTAAGCGGCCAGCTGGCGGCCTTATCCGCAGGCGATTTGTTGTTTGCCCTTTCACAGCACGCCGTGGAGTTTGCCCACGCCCGCCTGCATCAGCTGAACCAGCGTTGGCCGCAGGCTCCCGGCTATTTCGCCATCGGTCGCACCACCGCGCTGGCCCTGCATAAAGTCAGCGCCAGGGATATTCGCTACCCATTAGATCGGGAAATCAGCGAAGTCTTGCTACAATTACCTGAATTACAAAACATTGCGGGGAAGAAGGCTCTTCTTCTTCGCGGCAACGGCGGGCGGGAATTGTTAGGCGCAACGCTCCGCGAGCGCGGCGCCGACGTCACTTTCTGTGAATGCTATCAACGTAGTGCCCGGCATTACGACGGCGCAGAAGAAGCAATGCGCTGGCAGTCCCGCGGCGTCACCACGCTGGTCGTCACCAGCGGCGAGATGCTGCAACAGCTTTGGGCGCTGATACCGGAGTGGTATCGCGAACGGTGGCTCCTTCGCTGTCGCATTTTAGTTGTCAGTGAACGCCTGGCCCAGCAGGCCCGGGAACTGGGCTGGCAGGATATCCAGGTTGCCGATAGCGCCGACAACGATGCGCTGCTACGCGCATTACAATAACTCTCAACATTGGAAGCCATAATGACGGAACAACAAAACCAATCCGCCGTGGTTGAAGAGACCAGGGAGGCCGTGGACAAGGCGCCACAGCCAGAGAATAGCGGAAAGAAAAACGGCGCAAATAAAACCAGTCTCGTTCTGAGCGCGGTTGCGATCGCCATTGCCCTCGCCGCTGGCGTCGGCCTGTATGGTTTGAATAAACAGCAAGTATCACGGCAGAACGAGACCAGTACAACGCTCGCCGATCGGGTCGCGGAGCTGCAAAAAGCGCAGGACAGCCAAAAAACCGAACTCGAAGGCATAATTAAACAGCAGGCCGACCAGCTGACAGAGGCGAAGCAGCAGCAGGAAACGCTGGCGAAGCAGCTGGAGGAAGTCCAGCAAAAAGTGGCCGTCATTTCCGGTAGCGATGCCAAAACCTGGCTGCTGGCGCAGGCTGATTTCCTGGTGAAAGCGGCCGGACGTAAGCTGTGGAGCGATCAGGACGTCACCACCGCCGCGGCGCTGCTGAAAAGCGCCGATGCCAGCCTCGCCGATATGAACGACCCCAGCCTGATTAGCGCCCGCCGGGCGATCACCGACGATATCGCCTCCCTGTCGGCGGTCAGCCAGGTCGACTATGACGGTATTATCCTCAAGGTAAACCAGCTCGCTAACCAGATCGATAATCTGCGTCTCGCAGACAACAACGATGACGATTCCCCGATGGATTCCGATAGCGAAGAGCTGTCCAGCTCTATCGGCGAGTGGCGGGTGAATCTGCAAAAAAGCTGGCAGAGCTTCATGGACAGCTTTATTACCGTCCGTCGCCGCGACGAAACGGCGGTGCCGCTGCTGGCGCCAAACCAGGATGTCTACCTGCGCGAAAATATTCGTTCCCGTCTGCTGGTCGCAGCGCAGGCGGTTCCGCGCCATCAGGAAGAGACTTACAAACAGGCGCTGGATAACGTGTCGACCTGGGTCCGTGCCTATTACGATACCGAAGATGCCTCAACCAAGGCCTTCCTTGAGGACGTTGATAAGCTGAGCCAGCAGAGCATCACCATGAACGTGCCGGACAACCTGCAGAGCCAGGCGATCCTCGAGAAGCTGATGCAGACGCGGGTACGCAATCTGATGGCGCAGCCTGCCGCCGCGCCGGGCAGTACGCCAGCTCCGGCAGCCGCGACGTCAGCGCCCGCACCTGCGACACAAGGAGAGTAACGCATGTTGAAAATTCTCTTACTCTTCGCGCTGTTGATCGCCGGGATCGTCGTCGGCCCCATTATCTCCGGGCATCAGGGCTACGTGCTGATCCAGACCGATAACTACAATATCGAAACCAGCGTCACCGGGCTGGCGATCATTATGATCCTTACCATGGTGGTACTGTTTGCCATTGAATGGCTATTCCGGCGTATTTTCCGTACCGGCGCCCATACCCGCGGCTGGTTCGTCGGGCGTAAGCGCCGCCGCGCGCGCAAACAAACCGAGCAGGCGCTACTCAAGCTGGCGGAAGGCGACTATCAGCAGGTTGAGAAGCTGATGGCGAAGAACGCCGATCATGCTGAACAGCCGGTGGTGAACTATCTGCTGGCGGCAGAAGCGGCCCAGCAGCGTGGTGATGAGGCGCGGGCAAACCAACATCTGGAACGCGCCACGGAACTGGCCGGAGACGATCTGATTCCGGTAGAGATCGCCCGCGTGCGTCTGCAGCTGGCGCGTAATGAAAACCTGGCCGCGCGCCACGGCGTTGATAAGCTGCTGGAAATTACCCCACGGCACCCGGAAGTTCTGCGTCTGGCCGAGCAGGCCTATACCCGCACCGGGGCATGGCATTCGCTGCTGGATATTATCCCGTCGATGGCGAAAGCCAACGTCAGCGATGACGCGCATCGCGCCGCGTTGGAGCAGCAGGCGTGGATTGGTTTAATGGATAAAACCCTGGCCGATCGGGGCAGCGAAGGGCTCCGCGAATGGTGGAAAGGTCAAAACCGCAAAACCCGCGCGCAGGTATCGCTGCAGGTGGCGATGGCCAACCTGCTCATCGAAAGCGACGATCACGATACCGCGCAGCAAATTATTATCGACGGTCTGAAGAAGCAGTATGACGACCGCCTGGTGATGCTCATCCCGCGCCTGAAGACCAATAACCCAGAGCAGCTGGAAAAAGTGCTGCGTCAGCAGATCAAATCCGTTGGCGATCGCCCCTTGCTGTGGAGCACGCTGGGGCAATCTCTGATGCGCCACGGCGAATGGCAGGAAGCCAGCATCGCGTTCCGCGCCGCGCTGAAGCAGCGCCCGGATGCATTTGATTATGCGTGGCTGGCCGATACCCTTGACCGGATGCATCAACCGGAAGAGGCCGCCGCCATGCGCCGTGATGGCCTGCTGTTGACCCTGCAGAACAATCCGCAGCAGTAGCCCGCTTGCCTGCCGCTATCGCCTCTCTTCAGGGCGATAGCGCGTTTCCCAGCCGCCCTTTTCCCCCGCCGTCCCTGTTCGTTTCATTGACCCCTGAAATAAAAAAACGCCTGCACTGAAACCAGGGCAGGCGTTAAAACAGGTCTGTTTGACAACAAATTGGGTGCTTCACTCAACGTTATGTCCATGGTGTTTGATGAGACGATACGCTGTATCTCTCAAGCTGCTTTGAAGCAGCGTGAAGATCGTGCGTATAAACGCGACATCTGTCAGTGGACGATAAGCACCGTAAACGGCTCTGCATCATTCCTGGGTTTATGAGGCCGAAGGCGAACATAAGAGATGGAATGAGCATCTACCCGTTTATTATCGCACAGGTTCTGGGGAAATTGCATCTGTCCGCAGGGTGAATTGGGAGTTTTCTGCCCAACAAACTACCGCGGTGCATACCGGAGGCATATGAGGTTTTTGTTTGCAAGATCATGGGGATATGAGAAAGATTTGGCACGGAAGAAAACAAAAAACCCCGCCGAAGCGGGGTTCAAAATTGGTCGGCGAGAGAGGATTCGAACCTCCGACCCACTGGTCCCAAACCAGTTGCGCTACCAAGCTGCGCTACTCGCCGATGTACTGCTTTTTGAATTTTTAGTTCAATTCGTTAAAGTCGTGGTGCGAGGGGGGGGACTTGAACCCCCACGTCCGTAAGAACACTAACACCTGAAGCTAGCGCGTCTACCAATTCCGCCACCTTCGCAATTCACAACTCTATCAAATAATGGGGTGGCTAATGGGATTCGAACCCACGACAACTGGAATCACAATCCAGGGCTCTACCAACTGAGCTATAGCCACCACTACAAATCTTTTCACGCGGCACTGTAAAATTCCCAGTCCACCGCAGCTCAAGCACCGGGTTAAATGGTGCGCCCGACAGGATTCGAACCTGAGACCTCTGCCTCCGGAGGGCAGCGCTCTATCCAGCTGAGCTACGGGCGCTTAGCGCCGTTGCGGGGTCGGATAATACGGACTTCCCCCCCCGCTGTCTAGTGCCTTTTTAAATAAAATTTCTGTTTGCTCACGCTTTGCGCATTTTGGCGTTTATTCCGCCGTTTTGTCGATATTCCCCTGCCGACCAAGGCCAAAAACCCGATAAATAAGCGTGACCCCGGCCAGGAAAAGAGTCCCGACGAACAGCGACATACGGGTATCGTCGTTAAAACCCATGCCGATCAGCACGCAAACCAGAAACGCCATCGTCAAATAGTTCGTCCACGGGAACAGCAGCGAACGGAACGGATGGCTGGCCATCGCCTGCCGGTGGGCGCGGCGAAAACGCAGCTGGCTAATCAGGATCACAAACCACGGCACCATGCCCGGCAGCACGCTGGCGCTGTAGACGTAGACGAATACCCGCTGTGGATTCGGAATAATATAGTTCAGGCATGAGCCGAGCAGCAGAATCAGAATTGACAACCCAACGCCCGCCGCCGGTACGCCGTTGCGCGACACTTTGCCGATAGCCGCAGGCAGCTGGCGGTTCTTCGCCAGCGCGTAGAGCATCCGTCCGCAGCTGTACATCCCGCTATTACAACCGGAAAGCGCCGCCGTCAGCACCACGAAGTTGATAATCCCGGCAGCGGCGGCGATCCCTATTTTGGCAAAGGTCAGGACGAACGGACTGCCGCCGGAGCCAATCTGATTCCACGGGAAGATGGTCACAATCACAAAAATGGCGCCGACATAAAAAATCAGAATGCGCCACAGCACCTTACCGACCGCGCTACGCAGGGTAACCTGCGGGTTCTTCGCCTCGCCGGCGGTAATCCCGATCAGCTCCACGCCCTGATAGGACGCCACCACAATGCACAGCGCCGTCAGAAAGCCCTTCCAGCCGCCGGCGAAGAAACCACCGTGCTCGGTCAGGTTGTCGAAGCCGATAGCGTGCCCGCCGTTACCAAAACCAAAGAAAATCACGCCCAGCCCGACGACAATCATCACGATAATGGTGGTGACTTTAATCATCGCGAACCAGAATTCGATCTCACCATACAGGCGTACCGCGGCCAGGTTCGCCAGCGCCACCAGCCCAACGGCAATCAGCGCCGGTATCCACTGCGCCATCTCCGGGAACCAGAACTGCACGTACACCCCGATGGCCGTAATCTCCGAAATCCCGACCGCCATCCACATAAACCAGTATGACCAGGCGGTCAGGTAGCCGAAGAACGGACTCATGTAGCGGTGTGCGTAAACGGCGAACGAGCCGGTTACCGGTTCGAGGAACAACATTTCGCCCATCGAACGCATGATGAAGAACACAAATAAGCCGGCGATAATATACGCCAGCAGGACGGAAGGACCGGCCCACTTCAGCGTACTGGCCGCCCCCATAAATAAACCGACGCCAATCGTACCGCCAAGGGCGATCAGTTCAATGTGCCTGGCCTCCAGCCCGCGCTGGAGTTCCGCTTTTTTCTCTGTCATATAGCCTCTTGTGTTTGCCCTGCCTCCGGTTTTTACTCCGCATCCTTCAGGCGATCTGCCTGCTGGTTCGCTCCGCACACGCCAACCGCACAGTGATGTATGCCGCTGGGTAATGGCAGATTGACTCCCTCGCCGTCTCCCGAAGGGTCTTGTGCATATACCGGTTATTTTTATGAATTAATGAAAGGAAATGGCCTTGCCTGCGCGACGGCAAAGACCGCCCGCCGCGCATTAAGCATGCGAATGGTTAATGAATTTTGCGCAAATGGCAAATAAAGTATCAGGAAAATTAAGGTATTAGACAGAATATGTACGCAAACTGGCCAATTAGCAGCGGAATATCAGAGCTGACCGGTGTAATACCAACGTAAATATCGCAGCAGGCGGATCTGTCTTTTAATCCGGCTCGGCTGGGATACCAAACGATAGAACCATTCCAGCCCCAGGTTTTGCCAGAATTTTGGCGCCCGGTGAACATGGCCGGTAAATACGTCGTAGGTGCCTCCCACGCCCATATACAGCGCCTGCGGATAGACCGCCCGGCAATCGCGCATCAGAATCTCCTGACGCGGCGATCCCATCGCCACGGTGACGATTTGCGCCCCGCTATCGCGGATACGCTCGAACAGCGCCTGGCGCTGGCCAGCGGCGAAATAGCCGTCCTGGCTCCCGACAATATTGACCTTCCAGCGTGCCCGCAGCTGGGATACGGTCTGTGCCAGCACCTCCGGCTTGCCGCCCACCAGAAAGACCGGCGTCCCCTGGGCACCCGCGCGTTCCATCAGCGCTTCCCATAAATCGGCTCCCGCCACGCGCGACACCTGCGCCTGAGGATATTTTTTGCGCAATGAGCGCACGACGCTGATGCCATCGGCGTATTTAAACTCCGCAGCCTCAATCAACGCCCGCACCTCCGGGTCGTCCTCTACCGCCAGCATCTTCTCGGCGTTAATCGCGACCAGCGTTCCCTGACGGATAGCACCGTCAGCGTACAGATAATCCAGAGCATGCTGCATGTTGCGCCAGCCAATGAGTTGTAATCCTCTCAACAGATACAACGGCGCAGAAGTAGTCCCAGTCATGTCCATCCTTATCAGACCTGAGGTTGCGAAAGCGGTTTGCTCCGCTTATGAATCAGTCCCACGCTATCCAGGAACCAGTACAGCAATTTCGCCGCCAGCAAGCAGATACCAAAGATCACGAGGAAAAACACCACGCGGGAGCCAAAGGAATCCAGCCCCTCGCGTGCCAGCACTATCATGTTGAAGATAGCGCCAAAACAGAAGCTATGCAGAATGGCCGCTTTATAGCGATTACTCTCCCGGTTGCCAAGCTCATACAGCCAGTCGAACCATTTAATAATCAGCCCGACCGCCACCGCGCCCAGCGGGACGAACCAGACGCCGCCCATCACCACCAGCGAACCAATCAGCGTCGGCGAGATCGCCAGGCCGGAGTGATTATTCAGCACTTCCCAGGTAAAGTAGTTCGCGGTATTGAGCACCATTGACGGCCTGCCGTGCCACATCCAGCTGGGGATAAAGACGTAGAAATCCCGGATCATCGGCGCCAGCCCCTGGAACGCGATCTTGTCGTAGTTCTGCAACAGCAGCGCCAGATTCTCCCACGGCGAAAAGGTATCGCGGGTCAGATAGAGGAAGGTATAAAACGCCTCATCGCCGCTGACGTTCATGCCGTAGCGTTTAAGCGCCAGCCAGAACATCCCGACGATGCCAAGTACGCCAGCCGCCGCCAGCATCCACAGGCTGATCCAGCCGCGAATAATGCCGATAAACAAGAAGATGGCGAAAGCGATAATAATGTTCGCGCGGGTACCGCCGACGATGGCATAGGTCAGCAGGCCAAACGCCACGGTGCTGATCAGGAAGAATATCCACGCCTTATAATCCTGGCGCAGGAAATAGACCACCAGCATCGCCGGGATAAAGAAATAGAAAAATCGCTTCAACGCCACGCCGGAGACTTCACTGGAGAAGATCTGGCTATAGGAGTTGAGTCTGAACAGCAGGAAGCCATTATGGGCAAAGAAAATCCCGACGCACAGCAGCGCGACGCCCAGCAAAATCACCCATGCCAGGTTGGTCTCCACCCGGTTCATGGTAAATAGCGGACGGCGCCGGCTGTCGTGCGTAGCCGAACGCAGGCGCGTTTTATAGGTCACGTAATACACCGCGTAGAAACAGACCGACACCAGCAGAGTTTGCAGCAGTACTTCCGGCGGGGCGACGCTGACATCAAAGCGGAACACCAGGATGCTGGTCAGCGGGAAGCCAAAGAAGAAAGTCAGCAAAAACAACAACGAGAAGAAGACGTTGAAGTTAAAACGCACGCGGCGAAACTCAAAGTAAGTCACGGTGGCGATAAACAGCGTCGACAGCAGCCAGACCACCAGCAGCCCGCAAAATTGCATTAATGTCATACGCTCACCCCCGCAGCAATCCGCAATGCCCGCTGCCAGCCCGCCAGGTAATTCGGCCGGAAGAAGGCAATCTGGTTCTTATCAACGCCAGCCAGCTGGCGTTGCGCCTCGCGAACGACGGCGACATCCAGCGTATCGCCGGTAAACAGCACCGGAATATCCTGCTCCGCCATATCCTGCCAGAACGGATTTTCCCGATTCAGTACGCAGGGGATCCCCGCCTGAATCAACAAGCACAATGTACCGATCCCCTGCTGGCGGGCAAACAGGAAGTAGCCCAGATCGCAGCGGCGCAGCAGAGCCAGATACTCATCAAACGCGAGTCGATCGCCGAGTATCTGTAAACGTTCAGCACGGAATAATGCCGCGCCCGCCTCCCGGACTTCGTGGATATAGTCGGCATTGTTTGCCGGATAGCCCATCGGGACGATCACGTTTACCGTATCGCCGAACTGCTGATGAATCGCCCGCAGCGCCGCAATATGTTCATTGCTGCGGTCGCCGGAGTTCCCCACCAGAATCGTCAGCGTCTCAGCGTGCGGCGCGCTATCGGCCAGCGAATTCAGCGCCGGATCCATCCGCGTCGGGAAATAGAGCAGCGCTCCGGGCACGCGCGGATGACGACGGGCAAACCAGCTCAGATCGCCGCGGGTGGCAAAAACGCGCCCGACCCGCCCCTGAGCCAGGCGGCGCAGGGGATAGAATAAACGAAATTTCAGGCTGGACGAATTCTCATACAGATCGGCCCCCCAGATGTGCCAGTTAAACTGGGCAGGACGAATTCCTCCACCCAGCAGCGCCAGCCACAGCCCGGTATTAAACTGACCGTGGAAGAAAAAGTGCTGACGACGATCGGCTTTTGCCAGCGCAATGACCGCCTGCGCCAGCGATTTTTTACCGGGATAACAGGTGATAGACAACCCCGGGTACGCTTCGCGGACGCCCGTTGCATCACCAACGACCATAAATTTCCGCGCCTGCTCGTCGCCGGCGGCCAGTTCATCATTAAAGAACCGCAAAACGGTCTGGTTATGGTGGGGGATATCCGATCCCAGTACATGTATCAGTGCTGTCATGCCCGTTTACGCCAGAGTAAAAACACGCCACTACAGAGGGCGAAATAAACAATATACGTAGCCATATACGCCTGCGCCGCGCCAGTTGCGCCGTGCGCCGGGATGAGCCAGTGCGAGAATACGGTCAGCAGCGTGAACTGGCTGATTTCTGTCAGAATATAAAAGCGCAGCGACGCTTTAGCGATCACCAGATAACCGTAAACATAGGCGCCCACCTTCAGCACATCGCCGACCAGCTGCCAGGCAAACAGATCGCGCATGGCCGTAAAGCGCTCAGAAAACAGCAGCCAGATGGCAAAGTCGCGCAGCAGCCAGACGGTGAAGCTCGCCGCGGCCACCGCCGGGAGAACAAATTTTAATGACTTGCCGATCTCGCTGGTGATATCCGCTTTGGCAGTCAAACGCGACAGCGTAGGCAGCAGGTACACGCTGAACGAGGCGGTGATAAACTGCAGATAGGCATCGGAAATACTGCTGACCCCTTGCCAGATCCCTACCGCCTCCCAGCCATAATGCTCCGCCAGCAGGTTACGCATCATCACATAAGCGACCGGCAGCGTCACCGAGGTAATCAACGCCATCAGGGTAAACTTGCTAAGCTGCCCCGCCAGGCCATTGTCCCAGCGCGGCCGCAGCGCGCTTAGTGGGATAGTCCCCCGCCGCCATAATACAATCGCCGCCGGCACCACGACCAGCGCCGGCACCAGCGCCAGCCCCAGCAGCGCCCCCTGATAGCCCGCCACGCGGTAGCAGGCATAGTAGGCCACGACGCCAATCAGACTGCCGGCGATCAGCGACAGGGCATTCCCCGCCGCATCGCGAAAACCTTTCATCAGCGCCAGCAGCAGGTTGGCCCAGGCAATGCCCATCTGTACCAGCGCCACGAGGCGCACCAGCCCCTGGTAATCCGTGTGACCAAACAGCCCCTGGCTGATGGGGGCCGCCGCCAGCAGGAACACCAGCGCCAGCAGCGTTGAGAAGCCGAGAACCATCGCTGAGGAGGTCCCGACCACTTTATTCAGCTGCTGGCGATCGTCATGGTGCTGCGCCACCAGTTTGGTGACGCCGTTGAAAATACCCGCGCCCGCCAGCACGCCGAGGACGGTGACCAGCTGGCGAAAGTTACCGGCCTGGCCCACGCCCGCCGGTCCAAAAGACACCGCCAGCAGTTTCACCACCAGCAGCCCGGCGGCGATTTTGACCAGCGTGGACGCGGCGGTCCACAATGAAGCTTTAGCCAGCGACATATCAGGAGAAATAGCTCAACAGCGAGTTAATCACCGTTCGCTGGTTAGTCGACGACAGGTTGTAGAACAGCGGCAGACGCAGCAGGCGCTCGCTTTCCAGAGTGGTATAACGGTCCTCCCCGCGGAACTCACCGAAGTTCTCACCCGCCGGGCAGCTATGCAGCGGAATATAGTGGAACACCGCGAGGATTTCCGCCTCTTTCAACCAGGCGATCAGCCGGCTGCGATCGTCGATATCGCGCAGCTTAATGTAAAACATATGCGCGTTATGCCCGCAGTCAGCAGGAAGGGTCGGCAGCTCGATGCGTCCGGCGCGGGCCAGCGGCAGCAGCGCATCGTAATAGCGCTGCCACAGCGCCAGCCGCTGCTGGTTAATTTGATCCGCGGCTTCCAGCTGCGCCCACAGATAGGCGGCCTGCAGGTCAGACATCAGATAGCTGGAACCGATATCGCGCCAGGTGTATTTATCCACCAGGCCCCGGAAGAACTGGCTGCGGTTGGTGCCCTTCTCGCGGATAATTTCCGCGCGTTCAATCAGCGCGCGATCGTTGATCAGCGTCGCCCCGCCTTCGCCGCCCGCGGTATAGTTTTTGGTCTCATGGAAGCTAAAGCAGCCGATATGCCCGATAGTGCCCAGCGCTCGCCCTTTGTAGGTCGACATCACGCCCTGGGCGGCATCTTCCACCACAAACAGGTTGTACTTGCTGGCGAGGGCCATAATAGTATCCATCTCGCAGGCAACGCCGGCATAGTGGACCGGCACAATTGCCCGGGTTTTTTCGCTAATCGCGGCTTCAATCAGCGTTTCATCGATATTCATCGTATCGCGACGAATATCCACAAAGACGATTTTTGCCCCGCGCAGCACAAAGGCGTTGGCGGTGGAGACGAAGGTATAGCTCGGCATAATCACTTCGTCACCCGGCTGGATATTCAGCAGCAGCGCCGCCATCTCCAGCGAGGCGGTACAGGAAGGGGTCAGCAGCGCTTTTGCCGTGCCGAAACGCTGCTCCATCCACTGCTGACAGCGGCGAGTAAAGCCGCCGTCGCCGCACAGCTTGCCGCTGCTCATCGCGGATTGCATATAATCAAGCTCGGTTCCCACCACCGGCGGCGCGTTAAATGGAATCATCATGTCACCTGTATAACCAGTACGCGGTGTTTTCCACATTGGCACCGCTGAGAATATAACGTTTAAGCGCGGCGGTGTTGCCCATCTGGGTTGCCACCCGCAGTGTAGAAAGCTGGCGCAGCCCGGCCCAATGCCGCGCCGCCTGCATCAGTTCCGCGCCCGCGCCGCGACCGGCTAACAGGCCAATTCGGGCTTCCGTCGTATTGAGCTGACGCAGTGAAACAAACGCGCGAATATCGCCATCAGCGGCGCGAAAAATCAGGCACTGGTTATCGAACGTCCCCAGCACCGCGTTTTCAACCCACCGGGCGTAAAAACGGCCGCTGGCGTCCGACGGGTACCAGGGCGCGCGAAAGCGGCTCTGCGCAAAGGCCTGCGCCGCCAGCTCGCGCAGGCGCGGAATATCCGCCGCCGTCGCCACTTCGCTTCCCGCATCATCAGGAACGCCAACCGGCAGCGCCAGATCGACTTCGCCTTCCACCAGCTGGAACCCCAGCTGCTGTAGCGCATCCAGCCGTTCGCTATCTTCCGCCGCAATCTTCGCCTGCAGACGCGACCAGCCGGCCAACGCCTGAGCGGTCAGCGGCGGGGCATCATCGCGAAAGCGCACAATCGCGCTATCAATGCCAAAGAAGTGATTCTCCCATTCCAGGGATTCAATACTGGCGCGGACGAACACGGGAGGGATCCCGGAGAGAGGCGTTATAGCCAGAGCCTGGCATAAAATCCAGGCCCTCGCCGGTGACCAGAAGCGTACTCATCGCCACACCCCTTTGGTGTCGACAATAAATTCCTGCGTCACGCTGGCGCCGCTGATGGCTTTAAACTCGTTATGGTCTACCAGCATCACCAGCACGTCGGCACTCGCCAAAGCATCATCCAGCAGAGCCAGTGAACATAAACCAGCCAGTTTCTGTGGCAGTTGATGAATATTGGGCTCTACCACCAGCGTGTCGCCGCTGTGCCAGCGGGCAATTTGCATGGCGATCGACATCGCCGGGCTTTCGCGCAAATCGTCGATATTCGGTTTAAAGGCCAGGCCAAAGCAGGCAATTTTCAGCTCGCTGGCGCGTTTGTTGCTGGTCGCAAGGCAATCCGCCACCCGCGCCTTGACCTGGTCGATCACCCAGTCGGGCTTATGGTCGTTAACTTCGCGGGCGGTACGAATCAGCCGCGCCTGCTGCGGGTTTTGCGCCACGATGAACCACGGATCGACCGCGATACAGTGGCCACCGACCCCCGGGCCCGGCTGCAGAATGTTCACGCGCGGATGGCGATTCGCCAGGCGAATCAGCTCCCAGACGTTAATTCCCTGCTCGGCGCAGATCAGCGACAGTTCGTTAGCAAACGCGATATTGACGTCGCGGAAGCTGTTTTCGGTCAGCTTACACATCTCCGCGGTGCGGGAGTTGGTCACCACGCATTCGCCCTCGAGGAAAATCTTATACAGCTCGCTGGCGCGGGCAGAACACACCGGCGACATACCGCCGATAACGCGGTCGTTTTTAATCAGCTCGACCATCACCTGGCCCGGCAGCACGCGCTCCGGGCAATAGGCGATATTCACGTCCGCCGCTTCGCCCGCCTGCTGCGGGAAGCTCAGATCCGGGCGCATTTCCGCTAACCAGGCGGCCATTTGCTCCGTGGCGCCCACCGGCGACGTGGACTCCAGAATCACCAGCGCCCCTTTCTGCAGCACCGGCGCAATGGATTTTGCCGCGGACTCTACGAAGACCATATCCGGCTCATGCTGGTCTTTAAACGGCGTTGGTACCGCGATCAGATACGCATCGGCAGCGACCGGCGCGGTAGTGGCACTTAAATAACCCTGTTCGACCGCCTCTTTGACGACGCTCGCCAGATCCGGCTCCACGATATGAATCTCGCCACGGTTAATGGTCTCCACGGCATGTTGATTGATATCAACGCCGACCACCCGCTTTTGCCGGGAGGCGAACGCGGCAGCGGTTGGCAGGCCAATATATCCAAGGCCAATCACCGAAATGGTAGAAAAACTCATAGCGTTACCTGATTATTTTTAAGTGCGGACAAAATACGGCGACATGCCTGACCATCGCCGTAAGGATTATGCGCCCGGCTCATCGCCTGATACGCGGCATCATCCTCCAGCAAATGCGTAACTTCAGCGACGATACACTGGGTGTCGGTAC
Organism: Klebsiella sp. NPDC088457; assembly: GCF_044900465.1. Classification (NCBI taxonomy): domain Bacteria; kingdom Pseudomonadati; phylum Pseudomonadota; class Gammaproteobacteria; order Enterobacterales; family Enterobacteriaceae; genus Klebsiella; species Klebsiella sp. NPDC088457. The sequence continues at coordinate 14,939 of NZ_JBJDNH010000066.1, forward strand.
CCACCAGCCGTACGGTGCCTGCGGCGACCGCCTCCGGGCGCTCGGTCATTTCACGCATCACCAGCACCGGCTTTCCGAGCGATGGCGCTTCTTCCTGAATGCCGCCGGAGTCGGTGAGAATCAGCCATGCGCGATCCATCAGCCAGACAAACGGCAGGTAATCCTGCGGCTCAATCAGCATCACGTTATCAACGTGGCCAAGAATACGGTTCACCGGCTCGCTGACGTTCGGGTTCAGGTGCACCGGATAAACAATTTGCACCGCGGGATGATCGGCGGCGATTGTCGCCAGCGCATGGCAGATTTGCTCAAACCCGCGGCCGAAGCTCTCCCGGCGATGGCCGGTGACCAGAATCATCTTCTTTCCGGCCGCCAGGAACGGATAACGCTGCAGGAGGGTATTGCGCAGGAGCTCATCACCCAGCACCCGATCGCGAACCCAGAACAAGGCATCGATCACCGTGTTGCCGGTGACCACGATATGGCCGTCCGCGATGCTCTCCCGCAACAGGTTCTGCCGTGAGGTTTCCGTCGGCGCAAAATGATACGTGGCCAGGTGCCCGGTTAGCGTACGGTTGCCCTCTTCCGGCCACGGCGAGCTCAGATCGCCGGTCCGCAGCCCCGCCTCAACGTGCCCTACCGGGATCCGCTGGTAGAAAGCGGCCAGGCTCGCGGCCATCGTCGTCGTGGTATCGCCATGCACCAGCACGACGTCCGGCTTAAACGACTCCAGAACCGGTTTCAGCCCCTCGAGGATACGGCAGGTAATCTCCGTCAGCCCCTGTCCTGGCTGCATAATGTTGAGGTCGTAATCCGGAACAATGGAAAAAAGTTTCAACACCTGGTCGAGCATCTCCCGATGCTGGGCGGTTACGCACACTTTCGCCTCAAAGTGAGGATCCTTTGCCAGCGCATGAACCAGAGGCGCCATTTTGATGGCTTCGGGTCTCGTGCCAAATACCGTTAGTACTTTCACATCGATTCTCTTCGATTAGGTGATGAAGCCCGTATGTCCTTCATCACAGGCCGCATTCACTGGACCCGACGACGCGATAATGCGACGCCTGCGCCGATGAGCGCGCCCACAATCCCCCACATCACCATCAGAAACACCCGCCGCGGGCTATCGCGTTTTACAGGTTCTTCCGGCGTACGCAAATACCGGTAGGTCTGAAAACGCGGGTCTAATGTCGGCCCGACGTTCAGCGTATTCAACATGGCACGGCTCTGGTCATAGTCGAGATCGTATTCCGGCCCAACCGCCTGCAGATTTTCCAGCCGCGCCTGCAGCATCGGCCTGCCGAGTAAGAACAGTTCGGAATCGGGAAGCTGGTCTGCCGGGATATCCGTTTCGCTACGAGAAATGTTGTGCTGCTGAGCGATTTTCAACGCCTCTTCCACGCTGTGGGTACGCCGGTTGAAAATTTCGCGCGCCACCTCTTCCTGACGCTTCACCTGCGCTTTCATCTGTACGGTACGTGCCGCCCAGGCGCCCTTCAGCTCATCATTCAGATGCCCTGCCGCCCGCTGGCTGGCGAAAGCCACATACTGGCGCAGTAAATTATTGGCATCTGGCGCCGTTTCCGCCGTCAGCTTCACGCTGTCGTTAATACTCTTGGCCGGGTCGCCGGGCATAAACTGAATATTGTTAATCAGCTCATCCAGCAGCGCGGCGTCCGCGCGGGCGTTACCCGACTGACGCTGTTTGTAATAGTCAGTCTGCAGCCAAAAATCGCGGCGGGTATCCCAGGAAGCCTGCTGCATGATGAACTCTTTATAGGCTTCATCCATCGCCGAGGGCTGATCGACCGGCACCAGGTTGGCTTTAATATCCAGATTGCGTAAGAACTGCTGTTGAGAGTAGTAACCGCCAAGCATATTCACGGTGGGGCGATCGGTAATCGCCGTCGCGCTCCACTCCTGACGAGCAAAGAAAGCGTAAACCAGAACGATCAGCGCGAATAGTACGGCCATTCCGGCTATCCAGATTTTTCCTGCCCATAAGGCGCGAAACAGCCCGCGAATATCCAGCTCATTCTCAACGTTCACTGCTTGTGCTCCCGGTAATGGTTGAGTCATCACGTCCCCAGTTCTACTTGGTTAATTTTGGATTATTGCCGCTGTGTCGCCGAATTCTGCGTCTGATGCGCTTAACCAGTCGCGCCACTTTCCATGCGCGTTTAATACAGTAGCCATAAAGGAAAAAGGCCAACAAAAAGAGTACTAACATCACCCATTCAGGAACGATACGGGTATATTCCGCCACCACACCGACCATCGCCAGTAGCGCGGCCGCCAGGGTGATCAGGACAAAGGCCTGCCGGGAAGTAAAACCGGCACGCATGATCAAATGATGAATGTGCTGGCGGTCCGGAGAGAACGGACTCATACCTTTACGCAGGCGGCGATACATAATCGCCACCATATCCATCAACGGAATAGCAATAATCCACAGCGCGGTAACCGGGCTAATAGGATGGGTTTTACCCTGGGTCGTCTCCAGCAGAATCCAGATGATGGTGAAGCCAATCATGGTACTGCCGGCGTCGCCCATAAAGACTTTATAGCGACGGCCAAGCGCGCCAAGGTTAAGTAAAATATAGGGCAGAATGGCGGCAATCATCGCAAAACACCACATTGCCAGGCTGTACTGACCGTCAAACCACAGAATAATGCCGGTTGCCGCAAACGAGACCGATGACAGACCGCCCAGCAGGCCGTCGATGCCATCCACCATATTAAAGGCGTTGATCGCCGCCCAAACGGCGAAGAGGGTGAGGAAGAAGCCAAAGGGACCGAGAACCAGCTCCCACGAGCCAAAAATAAAGCCCAGGCTGCTCAGATGCAGGTTTCCTGCCGTCATCATCACCACGGCAATCGCGGCCTGAATAACCGCGCGAATTTTTACACTGATATCAAACCGGTCGTCCAGCGCACCGACCAGGACGAGGATCCCGGCGCACGCCAGGTATAGCGTTGCATGGGGAATGTAATAATCGGCGATGGCAAAAGTAAAACAAATGCCAGCGTAAACTGAGATGCCACCCACTAACGGAACCAGGCCTTGATGCCGTTTTCGATAGTTAGGTTTATCCACTAGCCCGACTTTTTTTGCTGCTTTACGAGCAACAAATATAAAAAGGGTGGTGAATAAGAAAATACTGATTATTTCAGTAATAGCAGTGAGTAAATTCACAACACATATGCTCTCAGCATGGTTAATCCGGGAAGTATAACGACGATGTCTCAACTCCTGAAGGGTTAAAGCAGAACATTACAAATTTATTGTATAGATTTTAGTCTGTTAAAGTTGTTTCTGCCTGGAGTGGTGCACTAATCATACGATAACACCCGCTCCGCTTTCCCTTTCTGGATCATACAAACCCCCAAAACAAAACGCCACGCAATCGCGTGGCGTTTTTTGGCTTTTTTAACTTACGAGCGCTTCATCATATCGAAGAAGTCATCGTTAGTTTTGGTCATAGCCAGTTTGTTGATGAGGAACTCCATGGCGTCGATTTCACCCATCGGATGGATGATTTTACGCAGGATCCACATCTTCTGCAGCTCTTCCTGAGTGGTCAGCAGCTCTTCTTTACGGGTACCGGAACGGTTGTAATCGATAGCCGGGAAGACGCGTTTTTCAGCAATCTTACGCGAGAGGTGCAGCTCCATGTTACCGGTGCCTTTAAACTCTTCGTAGATAACCTCATCCATTTTGGAGCCGGTATCGATCAGCGCCGTAGCGATGATGGTCAGGCTACCGCCCTCTTCAACGTTACGTGCGGCACCGAAGAAACGCTTCGGACGATGCAGGGCGTTGGCGTCCACACCACCGGTCAGTACTTTACCGGAGGCCGGAACCACGGTGTTGTAAGCACGCGCCAGACGGGTAATGGAGTCGAGCAGAATGATAACGTCTTTCTTGTGCTCAACCAGACGTTTCGCCTTCTCGATGACCATCTCGGCAACCTGAACGTGACGGGATGCCGGTTCGTCGAAGGTGGAAGCAACCACTTCGCCTTTCACCAGACGCTGCATCTCGGTCACTTCTTCCGGACGTTCGTCGATCAGCAGCACCATCAGCACGCAGTCAGGATGGTTGTAAGCGATGCTCTGCGCAATATTCTGCAGCAGCATGGTTTTACCCGCTTTCGGCGGAGCAACAATCAGACCACGCTGGCCGCGGCCGATCGGCGAAGCCAAATCGAGGACACGCGCGGTTAAGTCTTCGGTAGAACCGTTACCACGCTCCATACGCAGACGTGAGTTTGCGTGCAGCGGCGTTAAGTTCTCGAACAGGATCTTATTACGCGCGTTTTCCGGCTTATCGTAGTTAACTTCGTTAACTTTCAACAGCGCAAAGTAACGCTCACCCTCTTTCGGAGGACGAATCTTACCGGAAATGGTGTCGCCAGTGCGGAGGTTGAAACGGCGGATTTGGCTTGGGGATACGTAGATGTCATCGGGACCGGCGAGGTAGGAGCTGTCTGCGGAGCGGAGGAAACCAAATCCATCCTGCAGTATCTCCAGTACGCCATCGCCAAAGATATCTTCGCCACTCTTCGAATGCTGCTTGAGGATGGCAAAAATAATATCCTGCTTACGCATACGGGCCAGGTTTTCCAGCCCCATATTTTCGCCGAGAGTAATCAGCTCAGAAACCGGCGTATTCTTTAATTCGGTAAGATTCATAATGGTGTGGGTTCTTAAACTCGGGGTAGAACTCGAACTTAATGTTGTGAATGGTATGGCAGGAACTTCCATGCCTGTTAACGGCCTTCATCTCGTGCCTGTACGTTGCCTGGTCACAGGAAAGAACGCAGAGCTGGAACGACAAAACGGAATGAGTGATAAGCCCGGAATTTGTAGCTTCTCGCGCATTTTCTGCGGGACGCTTCGGGTAAAACAAGATTCAAACAATAAGGTATGTTTAAAACGAAGTCTGAAGTTAACTTAGCACGACTCTCGCCGGGCGTCCAGAGTTCCGCTAAAAATAGGAATCCGGACGCCGGAATGGCAAACCGCTTACGCCAGGTTGGCGTCGAGGAAATCTTTCAGCTGGCCTTTAGACAGCGCGCCAACCTTAGTTGCCGCCACTTCGCCGTTCTTAAACAGCAGCAGCGTCGGGATGCCGCGAATGCCATATTTCGGCGCAGTACCCGGGTTCTGATCGATGTTCAGTTTAGCAACGGTCAGTTTGCCCTGATACTCCTCAGCGATCTCATCCAGAATCGGTCCGAACATAATCCACACACCTCACCACTCAGCACAGAA
>NZ_JBJDNH010000067.1:0-8694 GCF_044900465.1 Klebsiella sp. NPDC088457
CGTTAAGAATCCATGTCACTTTGAGTGCCCACACAGATTGTCTGATAAATTGTTAAAGAGCAGTTGCGACGCGCTTTAGCGCTCTGTCGCGAGGTCCCGTATAATACGTTTTCCTCATTCAGAGTCAACCCCATTTTTCAGGATTTTTCTCTTTCCGACTCACCGTCGCTGTAGGATGTTTCTCATCAGCGCCGTGTCGATGGAGGCGCATTATAGGGAGCCGAACGGGAATGACAAGCGGAAAAATACATTTTTATTTCAACCGCTCATCTTTTATACGCAACGCTTATTTTTGCTGCTTTTTGATGGCTTCCGGCAGCTCGGCCAGGCTATTCAGCACCCAATCGGCGGCATTCTCCGCTTCAGGCGTAACCGGCTTACCGGTGCGGACCAGAACTTTGGTTCCAATATCTGCGGCTGCCGCTGCCTGCATATCTTCTACTTTGTCGCCAACCATATAAGAAGCGGCCATATCGATATGGAGGTAGTCGCGTGCGGAGATTAGCATCCCTGGATGCGGCTTACGGCAATCACAGGTCTGGCGGTACTCTTCAACGGTACCCTGCGGGTGATGCGGACAATAGTAGATACCGTCCAGATCAACGCCGCGATCGGCAAGGGACCAGTCCATCCATTCGGTCAGGGTTTCAAACTGCGCTTCAGTAAACTTACCGCGGGCGATACCGGACTGATTGGTGACCACCACCAGGGCGAACCCCATCTCCTTTAATTGCCGCATGGCATCAATAACGCCATCGATAAATTCAAAGTTGTCGATTTCGTGGACATAACCATGATCGACATTAATGGTACCGTCACGGTCGAGAAAAATTGCGGGTACTGACTTTGCCACCGGTGTGCTCCTGATAAAGGCTAGTCTGATTAGTATCGCATGTTTCGCCATGCAAGAAAGTGCCTATTATACAGAGGCACATTGATTTAGACGTCTGGATGCCTTAACATCCATTTCATTGACAGGCATCGCCTGCACACGGCAGAAGAAAATGCCACGGCAAACGGCTAAACGATAATAAATAACTGATGATTAAACTTTCGCATATCACCAAAGTGTTCCAGCAGGGGAATCGCACCATACAGGCGCTGAATGATGTCAGCCTGCATGTCCCCGCCGGGCAAATTTATGGCGTTATCGGCGCCTCAGGCGCGGGTAAAAGTACCTTAATCCGCTGCGTCAACCTGCTTGAACGTCCGACCGAGGGCAGTGTCCAGGTTGGCGGCCAGGAACTGACCGCGCTTTCTGAAAAAGAGCTGACCCGCGCACGTCGCCAGATTGGCATGATTTTCCAGCACTTTAATCTGCTCTCTTCACGTACCGTTTTCGGCAACGTGGCGCTACCGCTGGAGCTGGACAATACGCCGCAGGCGGAAATTAAACGCCGTGTGAGCGAACTGCTGGAGCTGGTCGGTCTTGCCGATAAGCATGACAGTTACCCGGCAAATCTCTCCGGCGGCCAGAAGCAGCGCGTAGCGATCGCCCGCGCTCTGGCCAGTAATCCCAAGGTTCTGCTGTGCGATGAAGCCACCAGCGCCCTCGACCCGGCAACCACGCGCTCCATTCTCGAGCTGCTGAAAGATATCAACCGTCGTCTCGGTCTGACGATTTTGCTGATTACCCATGAGATGGACGTCGTTAAACGCATCTGCGACTGCGTGGCGGTTATCAGCAATGGCCAGTTGATTGAGCAGGATACGGTGAGCGAAGTCTTCTCTCACCCGAAAACCCCGCTGGCGCAGCAGTTTATTCAATCGACGCTGCACCTGGATATCCCGGATGACTATCAGGTTCGACTGAAGCCGAATGCGCTTCCCGATAGCGTTCCGATGCTGCGCATGGAGTTTACCGGTCATTCCGTCGATGCCCCGCTGCTCTCTGAAACCGCTCGCCGCTTTAATGTGAACAACAACATTATTAGCGCGCAGATGGACTACGCCGGCGGCGTGAAGTTCGGCATTATGCTGACCGAGATGCACGGCACCACGGAGGATACCCAGGCCGCTATCGCCTGGCTGCAGGAAAATCATGTAAAAATAGAGGTACTGGGATATGTCTGAGGCAATGATTTGGCTGCTGTTGCGCGGCGTGTGGGAAACGCTGGCCATGACCTTCGTCTCCGGCTTTTTCGGTTTTGTCCTCGGCCTGCCGGTGGGTGTGCTGCTGTACGTCACCCGTCCGGGGCAGATTGCGGCTAACGCGAAGCTATACCGAACGCTGTCCGCGGTGGTTAACATTTTCCGTTCGATTCCTTTTATTATCCTGCTGGTGTGGATGATTCCGTTTACCCGGGTGATTGTCGGAACCTCGATTGGTCTGCAGGCGGCGATTGTGCCGCTGACGGTCGGCGCCGCGCCGTTTATCGCCCGGATGGTGGAAAACGCGCTGCTGGAAATTCCAACCGGGCTTATCGAAGCTTCGCGCGCGATGGGCGCCACGCCGATGCAGATCGTGCGTAAAGTACTGCTGCCGGAAGCGCTGCCGGGTCTGGTCAACGCGGCGACCATCACCCTTATTACCCTGGTCGGTTATTCCGCCATGGGCGGCGCGGTCGGTGCCGGTGGTCTGGGGCAGATTGGCTATCAGTACGGCTATATCGGCTACAACGCCACGGTCATGAATACCGTGCTGGTATTACTGGTTATTCTGGTTTATTTAATTCAATTCTCTGGCGATCGTATCGTCCGGGCTGTGACTCACAAATAACATTATCGACACAACATCATTCAGCCGCCTCAGGGCGGCCTGAATGACGCGTGTACACAGACTCTTACAAGAAGGAAATAACATGGCCTTTAATTTCAAAACCTTTGCGGCAGTCGGCGCGTTGATCGGTTCTCTGGCTCTGGTGGGTTGCGGTCAGGATGAAAAAGATCCGAACCATATCAAAGTCGGCGTCATCGTTGGTGCAGAGCAGCAGGTTGCTGAAGTGGCACAGAAAGTGGCGAAAGAGAAATACGGTCTCGACGTTGAACTGGTGACCTTCAACGATTACGTGCTGCCGAACGAAGCGCTGAGCAAAGGCGACATCGACGTTAACGCCTTCCAGCACAAACCGTATCTCGATCAGCAAATTAAAGACCGTGGTTACAAACTGGTTGCCGTTGGCAACTCCTTTGTCTACCCGATTGCCGGCTACTCCAAGAAAATTAAATCCCTCGACGAGCTACAGCCGGGCTCCCAGATTGCCATTCCGAACGATCCGACCAACCTCGGCCGTTCCCTGCTGCTGCTGCAGCAAGTTGGCCTGATCAAACTGAAAGAAGGCGTAGGTCTGCTGCCAACCTCCCTGGATATCATTGAAAACCCGAAAAACGTAAAAATTGTTGAACTGGAAGCGCCGCAGCTGCCGCGTTCCCTCGACGATGCGCAGATCGCTCTGGCGGTGATCAACACCACCTACGCCAGCCAGATCGGCCTGACTCCAGCGAAAGATGGTATTTTCGTCGAAGGTAAAGATTCTCCGTACGTTAACCTGATTGTGGCTCGCGAAGACAACAAAGACGCGGAAAATGTTAAGAAATTTGTTCAGGCGTACCAGAGCGACGAAGTGTACGAAGCCGCGAATAAAATCTTTAACGGCGGTGCGGTGAAAGGCTGGTAATCTTTTTTCACCGTAATATCATTCAGGACGGGCTTTATGCCCGTCTTGTCATTTATGCAAGCACCTGATTCAATAGCGCCCTGTTTGATTATTTATTGAGGAAATACTATGCGTGCTTTACCGGTCTGTTTGTTAGCACTCATGTTAAGCGGCTGTTCCATGCTAAGCAGATCTCCCGTCGAACCTGTACAAAGCACCGCAACCGCCCCCGCCAGAACGGAACCGGCAAAACCGAAAGTTACGCGCCCGGCGCCGGTACGCATTTATACCGATGCATCCGCACTGGTCGGCAAGCCTTTCCGCGATCTCGGTGAAGTGAGCGGTGAATCATGCCAGGCGAGTAACCAGGATTCGCCGCCGAATATCCCAACCGCGCGCAAGCGTCTGCAGATCAACGCGGCCAAAATGAAAGCCAACGCGGTGCTGCTGCACAGCTGCGAAGTCACCAGCGGGACACCAGGATGCTATCGCCAGGCCGTTTGCCTGGGTTCAGCGCTGAACGTTTCGGCGCAATGAGCGCATTTCAGTTCGCGCAGATAGGCGTTATTCGCTCGCCGTATAAAGAAAAATTTGCCGTGCCGCGCCAGCCGGGGCTGGTCAAAAACGGCGGCGGCGAACTGCACCTCCTGCCACCCTATAACCAGGCTGACGCCGTGCGCGGCCTGGAAGCCTTCAGCCATCTGTGGGTGTTGTTTGTTTTCCATCAGACGATGGAAGGCGGATGGCGGCCTACCGTGCGCCCTCCCCGCCTCGGCGGTAATGCGCGGATGGGGGTTTTCGCCACCCGCTCGACCTTTCGCCCAAACCCTATCGGCATGTCGCTGGTTGAGCTCAAGGGCGTTCGCTGCCATAAGGAGCAGGTAATACTGCAGCTTGGCAGTCTGGATCTGGTCGATGGTACTCCGGTGGTCGATATCAAACCGTATCTGCCCTTTGCCGAAGCGTTGCCGGATGCCAGCGCCAGCTACGCCCAGCAGGCGCCGCTGGCGGAGATGGCGGTCAGCTTTACTCCTGAAATGGAAACGCAGCTACTGGCCCTGGAGAAACGCTACCCGCGCCTGAAAGCATTCATTTGCGAAGTGCTGGCGCAGGATCCCCGTCCGGCCTATCGAAAAGAGGAAGAAGCGGGGAAAACCTATGCCGTCTGGCTGCTTGATTTTAACGTGCGCTGGCGCGTGATTCCGTCCGGTTTTGAAGTCTTTTCCCTTGAAGCGCGCTAATTTTATTTTCCTCTCTTTTGGCATCTTTGCCACACTGGTAAACTAAACCACTTTTTTTGTTTCAGGCTGGTCCGCCAGCCTGTTCCGATCGTCCACATGGAACCGTAACAACATGCGTACTAGCCAATACCTGCTCTCCACTCAAAAGGAGACACCTGCCGACGCCGAAGTCATCAGCCATCAGTTGATGCTGCGCGCCGGGATGATCCGTAAGCTGGCCTCCGGGTTATACACCTGGCTGCCGACCGGCCTGCGCGTCCTGAAAAAAGTCGAAAACATCGTGCGTGAAGAGATGAACAACGCCGGTGCTATCGAGGTGTCCATGCCGGTGGTGCAGCCAGCGGACTTATGGCAGGAGAGCGGTCGCTGGGAGCAATACGGTCCGGAGCTACTGCGCTTCGTTGACCGCGGCGACCGGCCGTTTGTCCTCGGGCCGACGCATGAAGAAGTGATCACCGACCTGATCCGCAACGAGCTGAACTCTTATAAGCAGCTGCCGCTGAACTTCTTCCAGATTCAGACCAAGTTCCGCGACGAAGTTCGCCCGCGCTTTGGCGTAATGCGTTCTCGCGAATTCCTGATGAAAGATGCTTACTCTTTCCATACCACTCAGGAATCGCTACAGGAAACCTACGATGCAATGTATGCCGCCTACAGCAAAATCTTCACCCGCATGGGTCTGGATTTCCGCGCGGTACAGGCTGACACCGGTTCTATCGGCGGTAGCGCATCGCATGAGTTCCAGGTGCTGGCACAGAGCGGCGAAGATGACGTTATCTTCTCTGACAGCTCTGATTTCGCAGCCAATATCGAGTTCGCAGAAGCGTTAGCGCCGCAAACGCCGCGCGCAGCGGCAACCCAGGAGATGACCCTGGTCGATACGCCGCAGGCCAAAACCATCGCCGAGCTGGTTGAGCAGTTCAACCTGCCGGTGGAGAAAACCGTCAAAACGCTGCTGGTTAAAGCGGTAGAAGACAGCGCGTATCCGCTGGTCGCCCTGCTGGTTCGCGGCGACCATGAGCTGAACGAAGTGAAAGCGGAGAAGCTGCCGCAGGTTGCCAGCCCGCTGACCTTTGCCACCGAAGCAGAGATTCGCGCCATCGTCAGCGCCGGTCCGGGTTCTCTGGGTCCGGTCAACATGCCGGTTCCGGTGGTGATTGACCGGACCGTGGCCGCAATGAGCGATTTTGCTGCCGGCGCCAATATTGATGGCAAACACTACTTCGGCATTAACTGGGATCGCGATGTCGCCACGCCGGAAGTCGCCGATATCCGTAACGTCGTCGCCGGCGATCCGAGCCCGGACGGTCAGGGTACGCTGCTGATTAAACGCGGTATCGAAGTGGGCCACATCTTCCAGCTGGGTACCAAGTACTCGCAGGCGATGAACGCCTCCGTCCAGGGCGAAGACGGGCGCAACCAGGTGCTGACCATGGGCTGCTACGGTATCGGGGTGACCCGCGTGGTGGCCGCTGCCATCGAGCAGAATCATGATGAGCGCGGCATCGTCTGGCCGGACGCCATTGCGCCTTTCCAGGTCGCGATCCTGCCGATGAACATGCACAAGTCCTACCGTGTGCAGGAGCTGGCTGAGAAGCTGTATGGTGAACTGCGCGCGCAGGGCATCGAAGTGCTGATGGATGACCGTAAAGAGCGTCCGGGTGTGATGTTTGCCGATATGGAGCTGATTGGTATCCCGCATACTATCGTTCTCGGCGATCGCAACCTCGACAACGACGATATCGAATACAAATATCGTCGTAACGGCGAGAAGCAGCTGATCAAAACCGGCGATATCGTCAATTACCTGGTTGGCGCCATTAAAGGCTAATTCCGCAGATCGCGACGAAAAACAAAAAGGCCTCGCGGATGCGAGGCCTTTTCTTTTCTACCGCGACAAGCGGTTACGGGTTGCAGTCTTTGCCCGGGACGAATTGAATGTCTTTATCCGCCATCAGCGTTTTGACCATTTCCCCACTGTCCGGGTTGGCTTCCAGCGTGAAGTGCCCTTCTACCACCAGCAGCACCGGGCGCGTTTGCGTCCCGCGGGCGGCGGCATAATCGCGTTCAAGCTGGGCATTATTGGCGACCGCAACGCGTTGACCGGTCGCACAGTCGGTAAAGGTCGCCGCATCCGCCATATAGAAGTACATTCCGCGCATGGCCATCGGCGTGGTCGGCAGACTGGCTTTTACCGATTTCAGGCTATAGTTCAGCGTTGATTCAAGCGGATTTCCTTCCCGATCGAGCATTTCCAGCGTCTCGCCCTTCGCCCGGAACCAGGACTTCTCACCTTTGCTATCGGTCAATACCAGCTTATCCGCAGTACGCGCCCAGGTGCCGTACGACGCGAACGATGACGGCTCACGGCTGACGCCCTGATAGCGTTCATTCATTATCCAGCTGCCATCTTTTTCGAGGAACAGCGAGGTTTCAATGCCCTCGCAATCGGCGCACGGTAAGATGCCGCGCCAGCTTTGCTGCATAGGCTTCAGTTCTTCCATCGGCGCTGGCTGTAGCGTCTCCACCTCTGAACGATGGTTACAGCCAAACAGCGCAAAAAGCGAGCCCGCTACCACCGCTGAAAATACAATTTTCTTCACTGTTCATTCCTTATCATCCATTCCACCCGTTCGCCATGGGCGTCTACTGACGAACTTTCCCACGCAGCGCTTTTACCGAGGACTTTTGTGCCTTCGAGGCCAGCCGGCGCTCTTTTGAGGCCCGGGTCGGCCGCGTTTCCCGGCGGCTTTTTTGCACTGCGGTTAATTCTTTGATTAAGGCCACCAGACGAGAGATAGCCGCATCGCGATTCATCTCCTGGCTGCGATATTCCTGAGCTTTAATGATAACCACACCGTCGGCAGAAATTAAGTGGTGGCTGGCGGCAAGTAAACGTTCCTTATAATACTCAGGCAGGCTCGACGCCTTGATATCAAAACGCAAATGGATAGCGGTTGAGGCTTTATTCACGTGCTGGCCGCCCGCGCCCTGGGCGCGGATCCCGGAAAGGGTAAATTCGTCATCCGGAATGGCGACGCTGCGGCTAATCGTAATCATGCCGGCGGCTGCCAGGCGGTTAAATTAATTTCCAGATTATTCTTAGCATCAGATAACCAGATGCTACCGTCCTGCAACGTGGCCTGTAAGTTCATCGTCCGATCGGCAAAAGCGCTGAGCTGCGCAAGCTGCGTATCATCCAGATACCAGACCGTCAGTTTGCTGAACTGCGCCATCTTGCTCTTATTTTGCTGCCACCAGATTTCAGCGGCCCGGCTATTGTAGGCAAACAGCGCCACCTCTTGCGCCCGGGAGCAGGCTTTTTTAATCCGCCGCTCATCCGGTAAACCGAGCTCAATCCACAGGTCAACGCCGAGGTGATCGTTGAGCAACCACAGCTCCGCCTCGTCATCTGAAGAGAGGCCGCGGGTAAACTGCAGACGCTCGTCGGCGTATTTGATCCACGCCAGCAGCCGCAGCATCATGCGCTCCTGGGTTTCCGACGGATGCTGAGCCAGCGTCAGGCTGGCGTCGAGAAACTGGTTGCGATCCAGATCGGCAACGTTCACCGTGGCCTTATAAATTGTCGCTTTCAGCGCCATGAATAAACTCCTGAAATAAATGGCGGACATTGTAACGAAACTGGCGACAAAAGGCTGCCGGCAATCCGCGCCTCCCTTTTCATCCTGCTGATATTGCTTAAATGACTATGGTATAGTCACCTTGCTAAACAGAGTGTATCTTCGTAGGCTTAAACTTGCATCCCACGGTTGAGTCAGAATACTGACAGGAGGGCATGTGGACCACTATTGTGAGTTAATACGCAAGCGGTATGCGGAAATAGCCAGCGGAGTCCT
>NZ_JBJDNH010000067.1:8704-19737 GCF_044900465.1 Klebsiella sp. NPDC088457
AAAGTGTTGAATGAAATTGCGGCGGATGAGGCCCTTTCGGAGTCAGTCAGGGAAAAAGCCGCCTGTGCGGCAGCAAACTTACTGGTGAGCGATTATGTCAATGAATGATACTTATCAACCCATCAACTGCGATGATTATGACAACCTCGAACTTGCCTGCCAGCATCATCTGGTGCTGGTACTGACGCTCAAAGACGGTGAGCAGCTGCAGGCCAAAGCAAGCGATCTTATCTCGCGCAAAAATATCGAGTATCTGGTGGTGGAGCTGAGCGGAAATAATCGCGAGCTACGCCTGGATAAAATCGCCAGCTTCAGCCACCCGGAAATCGGTACCGTGGTGGTAAGTGAGTCCTGAATAAAAACGGGTGGCTCAGCCGCCCGTTTTCCTCCATCTGAGCTGCATGCCCTCACCTGCCAGCGCTTCCCCTTCGCGGGTGACAAACAGGGAATCCGCCGCCGCAATCAGCGTCTCACCGTAAAACAGCAGCGGTGTGGTATCGCGACGCCAGGGCGCCACCCCCAGCTCCTGCCAGATTTTTTTCAGCTTGCGGCCGCCATGACGGCCGACAATATGCAGATGGCCGCCGGCGCGAAAGCGCACCGTCACCCCCTCATCGGCGCGCGGCGCGCGTAAAGGCCCGCCGGCCAGCAGCGTCAGCTCGCCAAGCCCGTCCGGGAGACGCAGCGGTTGGCGACAATCAGCCCACGGCACAACCGCCTCCGCCTGGCCGGGGAAATATTTCACCCACCACAGCCGCTGCTGGTAACGACGCACGGTAAAGTCGCCAAGGCGCAAACAGGGGAAGGCATCCTCCCGAGCCAGCGCGACTTCCCGCCAGATGCGCTCCGTCATTTCGCGCGAAGGCATCGGCGCATTGTGCCCCGCCAGCCAACGCCGCAGCAGCGCGGCGCGGCGCGGCGCGCTCATAACCATCAGCGGTTCAATGGCTAACGTCCCGTCCGCCGCCACCAGCTTTGCCAGCTCTTCCGCCAGCAGCTCATCCAGCAGCTGTTCCTGCTCGCCACACAGGCTGGCGCTGCGGGCGACCGCCTCGCTAAAGTGCGGCCAACGCGCGTTCAGCCGCGGGACAACGCGCAGGCGAAGAAAGTTGCGATCGTAGGTATCATCCTGATTGCTCTCATCCTCAATCCAGCGCAGCTGATGAGTCAGCGCCCACTGACGTAACGCCTGGCGACGGCAGTTCAGCAGCGGACGGAGCAGCTTTGTGGCGGCAAAATCAGAACACGCCGCCATGGCAGCCAGCCCGGTCGGGCCGCTGCCGCGCTTAAGCGCCAGCAGAAAGGTTTCACACTGATCGTCAAGATGCTGCGCCGTGACCAGCACTTCCCCCGGCATCAGCGTCGTGCGGAAAGCCTGATAACGCGCCTGCCGGGCATGCGCCTCCACGCCGAGCCCCTCATTCGCCAGAGTCACCCGTTCCACCACCAGCGGAAGCTGCCATTGCTGACAAATCTGCTGACAGTGCGTAACCCAGCTATCGGCGTTAGCGCTCAGGCCGTGGTGAATATGGATGGCCCGCAGCTGCACCGTCGGATCACGCTCGCGCCAGCACACCAGCTGATGTAAAAGCACCGTCGAATCCAGGCCGCCGCTGAAGGCCACCAAAAACTGACGATAGGGTTGAAGGCTTGGCGCAATATCTGGAGTCGTCATGATGATAGTGCTGGCTGAGAAGAGATAGCCCGGCACGTTACCGGCCCGGACTCTCGCTGGCAAGGGTTACTGTTGATAAATCTCCAGCGGCAGGCCGTCCGGATCGTTAAAGAAGGTAAAGCGCTTGTCGGTAAAGGGATCGACACGAATCCCCTCACAGGCCACGCCATGCGCTTCCAGATGAGCCACCGCCGCGTCAATATCATCCACGCTAAAGGCCAGATGGCGCAAACCGCAGGCTTCCGGGCGGCTGGGACGAGCAGGAGGGAACGGGAAAGAGAACAGCTCAATGACATACTCGCCATTCAATGCCAGATCGCCCTTCCACGAGTCGCGCTCTTCACGATAAAACTCACTCTGCAGCGTAAAGCCGAGGATATCGCAATAAAAGGCTTTGCTCTGCGCATAGTTGGTGGCGATGATGGCGATATGGTGAACCCGTTTTAAACCCAGCATGGTTAAACTCCTCCTGTTGATATTCACCAGGTTACTCGCAGCGCTCGCCGCGGCGCAAGCCCGTTAGTCATTTTTTAAGACTCGTACCCGGTATACGCCGTCATCGCCGCGCTTCGCGCCGTGGATGTCCGTCTCGAACCCCGGGTAATGGCGCCCAATCGAGCACAGCATCAGCAGGAAATCGAGTACCGTCCGGCTCTCTTCGGTAATCATCTCGCCAGGCATCAGCAGCGGTACGCCCGGCGGGTACGGTAGAATCATATTGGCAGAGATGCGCCCGACGAGGTTTTCCAGTTCAATGGTTTCCACCTCGCCTTTAATTTGCCGCTGCCAGGCCTGATTAGGGGTCATTTTCATTTCCGGCAGCACATCAAACGCGCTTAACATCAGCTGCGAAAGCTGGTGCTGGCGAATCAGGCGATGGATCCCCTGCGCCAGATCCTGAATGCGCATATTGCGGTAGAAGTCAGGATCTTCAGCATACAGATCCGGCAGCATATTCTTCACCCGCAGGTTGAGATCGTAGGCGCGCTTAAACTCCGTTAAGCCGCGCAGCAGCCCCATTGCCCGGGTTTTATCGATGCCGATGCTGAACAGAAACAGCAGGTTGTAGGGCCCGGTTTTCTCTACCACCACCCCGCGTTCATCCAGGAACTTCGCCACCAGCGCGGCCGGGATCCCTTCCTCCGCCATATGGCCCTGTTCGTCCATTCCCGGCGTGAGGATCGTTACCTTCACCGGATCGAGGAACATATGGTCATCATCGGCATCTTTAAAACCGTGCCAGTCCTCGCCGCTTGCCACCGGCCAGCACTGCACCTGCTCAATATTTTCCGGCTGCCAGATATCGAAGAACCAGCCGTCGGACTCTTCCCGTAAGCGCTGAACCTCCTTGCGGAAATCCATCGCTCGCTCTATTGAACGCTGAATCAGGCGCTTGCCTGAATTGCCGCGCAGCATTGCCGCCGCGGTTTCGATCGACGCAACGATCGGGTAGCTCGGCGACGTTGAGGTATGCATCATAAAGGCTTCATTAAAGGTCTCTTCGTCGTAGCTGCCTTTAATATGGATCAGCGATGCCTGCGACAACGCGGCCAGCATTTTGTGCGTCGATTGAGTTTCGAAGATCACCTTTCCGGGGATCCGTTCGCCGCTCATCCCGCTTTTCCCCTGGTAGATCGGATGGAAATGGGTATAGGGCACCCAGGCGGAGTCAAAATGGATCGAAGGCACATCCAGAGTCTCTTTGAGCCAGGTGGTGTTATAGAGCAGCCCGTCGTAGGTGGAGTTGGTGATCACCGCATGAACCGGCCACGCCGCCCCGCCCGTCGCGTTCACCTTTTGCTGGATACTATCGCGGGTAAATTCGCGTTTCGGGATGCCGCCCAGAATGCCCAACGCATTACGCGTCGGTTTCAGCCACAGCGGTACCACGTCGCTCATCATCAGCAGGTGCGCCAGAGATTTGTGGCAGTTACGGTCGATGAGCAGCGTACTGCCCGCCGGCGCGGAATACATGCCAACAATCTTATTCGAGGTCGAGGTTCCGTTAGTCACCATGTAGCTCTGTTCGGCGCCGAAGGCGCGGGCGATATACTCCTCGGCTTCGAGATGCGGACCGGTATGATCGAGCAGCGACCCCAGTTCGGTGACTGAAATCGACACGTCGGCTTTTAAGGTATTGCCGCCAAAGAAGTCATAAAACAGGCAGCCCACCGGGCTTTTCTGATACGCGCTGCCGCCCATGTGCCCGGGGGTACAGAAGGTATATTTCCCCTCCTGTACATAGTTGAACAAGGCTTTGGTAAACGGCGGCGTAATGTTGTCGAGGTATTCGCGGGTGTACTGGGCGATACGGGTGGCGATCTCCTGCGCCAGGCCGAGCGCGTATTCGAAGAACCACAGCGTCATGCGCAGATCCTGGCTGCTGACGTCCATCGTCGAATGCGCATTGATAAATGCATACAGCGGGAGGTATTCATTCAGCTGATTAATCTCGCTGCACAGATCGACGTTGTACTCATCCCAGTCGAAGATGACCCCGCAGATCCGCGGATTGTGTTCGATAAACTGCAGCAGGTCGGCGCTGTTTTGCGGCCAGATGGTCTGGAAACCTTGCCGTTGCAGGGCCGCTTCCAGCTCTTTGATCGGCTCGTCTTTATGATAGACGCCGTGGGGCCCCATGATGG
The DNA here is from genome assembly GCF_044900465.1 of Klebsiella sp. NPDC088457. Classification (NCBI taxonomy): domain Bacteria; kingdom Pseudomonadati; phylum Pseudomonadota; class Gammaproteobacteria; order Enterobacterales; family Enterobacteriaceae; genus Klebsiella; species Klebsiella sp. NPDC088457. Next base: position 13,025 of record NZ_JBJDNH010000067.1, read on the forward strand.
CGATGATATTCACGCTTTCCTCCTGGAATTGACCTGAGTCAGGCATCATAGCAATCGCGCTGGCGTATCGCACATAAAAAAGGGCCGGAAAATCCGGCCCCTGGAATACTTAACGCGAGCAACGATCAGGCGTAGCCGTAGCTCATCAGACGCTGATAGCGACGGTTCAACAGCTCTTCCTCGCTCAGGGTGTCGAGGTCAGCCAGGTCGGCCAGCAGCTGCGCTTTCAGGCTTGCCGCAATGGCTTCCGGATTACGATGCGCGCCGCCTAATGGCTCCGGAATAATGGAGTCAATCAGCTTCAGCTCTTTCAGACGCGGCGCAACGATGCCCATCGCTTCAGCCGCCAGCGGGGCTTTATCCGCACTTTTCCACAGGATGGAGGCGCAGCCTTCCGGGGAAATCACCGAGTAGGTGCTGTACTGCAGCATGTTCACTTTGTCGCCCACGCCAATCGCCAGCGCGCCGCCGGAACCACCTTCTCCGATAACGGTGCAGATAACCGGTACGCTCAGACGTGACATTTCACGCAGGTTACGGGCAATCGCTTCAGACTGGCCACGCTCTTCCGCACCAACGCCAGGATATGCTCCTGGGGTGTCGATAAAGGTGAGGATCGGCATTTTGAAGCGCTCAGCCATCTCCATCAGGCGCAGCGCCTTACGGTAGCCTTCCGGAGTCGGCATACCGAAGTTGCGACGAATTTTTTCTTTCGTTTCGCGTCCCTTCTGATGGCCGATAATCATCACCGGCCGCCCGTCCAGACGTGCAATACCACCGACAATCGCTTTATCGTCGGCATATGCGCGGTCACCGGCCAGCTCGTCAAATTCGTCGAATGCCAGGCGAACATAATCCAGGGTGTATGGGCGACGTGGATGGCGTGCCAGTTGCGCAACCTGCCATGCCCCCAGATCGGCGAAGATTTTGCGCGTCAGCTCTACGCTTTTTTCGCGCAGACGATGCACCTCTTCGTCGATGTTAATATCTAGTTTCTCATCCTGACGGCTTACTGCAGTCAGGGAATCGATTTTCGCTTCCAGCTCTGCAATCGGCTGTTCAAAATCAAGGAAATTCAGACTCATAGTATTCCTGTATTAGTCAAACTCCAGTTCCACCTGCTCCGAGCCGATCAGGCCACGCAGATCGTTGAGTAAACGATCGCTCGGAGAGACGCGCCATGTTGCGCCAAAACGCAGCCGCGCGCGCGCATCCGCCCTCTGATAATAGAGGTGTACTGGAATGGTTCCCGAACGGTGGGGTTCCAGAGACTGACGGAGTCGGTTTAAAAGCTGGTCATCAATTTGCCTGTCCGTCAGCGAGATAGCAAGCCCGCGAGCATATTTTTCCCGGGCTTCGTCAATGTCCATGACTTCACGGGCGGTCATTTTAAGCCCCCCGCTGAAGTCATCAAAGCTGACCTGTCCGCTGACGATAAGTATGCGGTCTTTTTCCAGCAATTGCTGATATTTATCCAGCGCGTCGGTGAATAACATCACCTCCAGACGCCCGGAACGGTCATCCAGCGTACAGATGCCGATACGATTACCGCGCTTGGTGACCATTACCCGCGCAGCAATAACGAGCCCCGCCGCCGTGGTGACTTTACCACGATCGGTCGGATGCATATCTTTAAGTCTCACGCCGCCAACATAGCGTTCAATCTCTTTTAAATACTGGTTGATCGGGTGGCCCGTCAGATACAGCCCCAGGGTCTCCCTTTCACCATCCAGCACCACCTGCTCCGGCCACGGCTGGCAGTTGGCATAGGACTGTTCGATCTGTTCCGGCTCTTCCGCCAGCACCCCGAACATATCCGCCTGGCCAATCGCCTCGGCTTTCGCATGTTGATCGGCGGCCTTCAGCGCATCGCCCAGCGAATTCATTAATGCTGCACGATGCGGCCCGAGGCGGTCAAACGCCCCGGACATAATCAGTTTTTCCAGCACCCGCCGGTTGAGCTTTTTGGTATCGGTACGGGCGCAAAGATCGAACAACTCGCGGAAATAGCCACCGTCGTTACGCGCTTCGATAATGGCTTCGATCGGGCCTTCACCCACCCCTTTAATCGCGCCGATACCGTAAACGATTTCACCGTCGTCGTTAACGTGGAAATGGTACAGCCCGGAGTTGATATCCGGCGGCAGAATTTTCAGCCCCATCCGCCAGCACTCGTCCACCAGCCCGACCACTTTTTCGGTGTTATCCATATCCGCGGTCATCACCGCCGCCATAAACTCGGCGGGATAGTGCGCTTTCAGCCACAGCGTCTGGTAGGAGACCAGCGCATAGGCCGCCGAGTGCGATTTGTTAAACCCATAACCGGCGAATTTCTCCACCAGATCAAAGATTTTGATCGCCAGCTCGCCGTCAATGCCGTTTTTCCTCGCCCCTTCTTCGAAGGTGCCGCGCTGCTTGGCCATCTCTTCCGGCTTTTTCTTACCCATCGCACGACGCAGCATATCCGCGCCGCCGAGAGTATAGCCTGAGAGCTCCTGGGCAATCTGCATGACCTGCTCCTGATACAGGATAATGCCATACGTCGGCTCAAGCACCGGTTTCAGGCACTCATGCTGCCACTGCACGTCCGGGTAAGAGATCTCTTCGCGGCCGTGTTTACGGTCGATAAAGTTATCTACCATCCCCGATTGCAGCGGCCCCGGTCGGAACAGGGCCACCAGAGCGATCATATCTTCGAAGCAGTCGGGCTGAAGACGTTTAATCAGGTCTTTCATGCCGCGCGATTCAAGCTGGAAAACCGCGGTGGTTTCCGAGCGTTGCAGCATATCGAAGCTTTTCTTATCGTCCAGCGGGATCGCCGCGATATCCAGCGGCGGCTCGTCGTTCTTCGCCCGCCGCTTGTTGATCATCTCCAGCGCCCAGTTGATGATGGTCAGCGTACGCAGGCCAAGGAAGTCGAACTTCACCAGCCCGGCGTATTCTACGTCGTTCTTGTCAAACTGGGTAACCGGATGCAGACCGGCTTCATCGCAATATAGCGGGGCGAAATCGGTAATTTTGGTCGGGGCGATAACCACGCCCCCCGCATGCTTACCGGCGTTACGCGTGACGCCCTCCAGCTTGCGCGCCATGTCGATCAGGGCTTTAACTTCTTCGTCAGCTTCGTAGATTTCCGGCAGCTGCGGCTCGGCTTCAAACGCCTTTGCCAGCGTCATCCCCGGGTCGGGCGGCACCAGCTTCGAGATCCGATCGACGAACCCGTACGGGTGGCCCAGTACGCGGCCAACGTCGCGAATAACCGCCTTCGCCGCCATCGTACCGAAGGTGATAATCTGCGATACCGCATCGCGACCGTACATCTCCGCCACGTGCTCAATAACCTGATCGCGTTTCTCCATGCAGAAGTCGACGTCAAAGTCGGGCATCGATACACGTTCCGGGTTCAGGAAACGTTCAAACAGCAGATCGAACTCCAGCGGGTCGAGATCGGTGATTTTCAAAGCATAGGCCACCAGCGAACCGGCACCGGAACCACGACCAGGCCCGACCGGCACGCCGTTATCCTTCGACCACTGGATAAATTCCATCACGATCAGGAAGTAGCCCGGGAACCCCATCTGGTTAATCACCTGGAGTTCGATATCCAGACGTTCATCGTACTCCGGGCGACGTCTGACACGCTCTTCGGGGTCAGGGAACAGGAACTCGAGGCGCTCTTCCAGACCTTCCTTCGATTTCTTAATCAGATAATCTTCCGTCGTCATATCCCCGGTCGGGAACTGCGGCAGGAAGTATTCGCCCAGGCGCACGGTGACGTTGCAGCGCTTAGCGATTTCGACGCTATTCTCCAGCGCCTCTGGAATATCGGAGAACAGCTCGCACATCTCTTCTTCGCTGCGCATATATTGCTGCGGCGAGTACTTACGCGGGCGTTTGGGATCGTCAAGGGTGAAGCCGTCGTGAATCGCTACGCGGATCTCATGCGCATCGAAGTCACCTGTTTCCAGAAAACGCACGTCATTGGTGGCAACAACCGGCAAACCCCGCTCTTCCGCCAGCTGCACCGCGGCATGTAAATAAGCTTCTTCGTCGGCGCGGCCGGTACGGATCAGCTCCAGATAGTAGCGATTCGGGAAATGTTGTTCGTAGAAAGAGACGCATTGTTCGACCAGCGGCATATTGCCACGGGTCAGGCTGACGCCGACGTCGCCTTTCCTCGCCCCGGAGAGCAGAATCAGCCCTTCCTGGTGCTCGACCAGCCAGTCGCGGTCGATCCACGGCCCCTGCGCGCCGTAGCCACGCTGGTAGGCCCGGGAAATCAACATCGTCAGGTTCTGATATCCGGTATTGTTGGCCGCCAGCACGGTCAGTTCCGTCAGCTCATCGCCCAGCAGATCGCTCTGAACATGAAAATCCGCCCCGACGATCGGTTTGATCCCGGCGCCATGTCCCGCTCCGTAGAACTTCACCAGCCCACAGAGGTTGGTAAAATCGGTGATCGCCAGCGCAGGCATGCCGAGCGCGGCCGCCTTTTTCACCAGCGGCCCGGTTTTCGCCAGCCCATCGATCATGGAATAGTCGCTATGCACCCGCAGGTGGACGAAACGTGGTTCAGACATCTTCAGATTCCGGTTAACTTATTTCCCGACGCAAGAATCAGGACGCAAGGCCCAGGGCGCGTTTTACCGGGCCAAAACTGCGCCGATGATGCTCGGTTGCGCCATGTTCGATCAGTTTTTCCAGATGGAAAGCGGTAGGGTAGCCTTTATGCTGCGCAAAGCCATATTGAGGAAATTCAAGGTCCAGCTCAGTCATTTCCGCATCGCGCGCGACTTTAGCCAGAATAGACGCTGCGCTGATTTCTGCCACCCGGCTATCGCCTTTGACCACCGCCTGTGCAGGCATGGGCAGCGGCGGGCAACGGTTGCCATCTATCAGCACAAACTCCGGCGCAATCGCTAAGCCGGCAACCGCGCGTTGCATCGCCAGCATGGTCGCATGCAGAATATTCAGCCCATCAATTTCATGTGGCTCCGCGCGACCCAGACTCCAGGCTAACGCCTTCTCTTTGATTTCATCGACCAGCGTCAGACGACGCTTTTCGCTTAATTTCTTGGAATCGTTCAGGCCGACAATTGGCCGGCCAGGGTCAAGGATTACCGCCGCGGTAACCACCGCGCCAACCAACGGCCCGCGGCCAACTTCGTCAACGCCGGCCACCAGATGGGTATGCGGATAAACAAACTCAATCATTTCGCTAACTCCAGTACTGCGTCCGCCGCCTGCTCATCAGCATTGCAGCGAATTTGTTGATGCAGCGCCCGGAAGGTATCGTGCATTTCGTGGGTGGTTTTGCCGTCGGCCAGCAGCGGTCGCAGCGCATCGGCAAGCCGCTGCGGCTGGCATTCGTCCTGCAACAGCTCTTTCACCAGCTCGCGTCCGGCCAGCAGATTCGGTAACGAAACGTAGTCGGTTTTCACCAGCCGTTTCGCCAGCCAGAAGGTAAACGGCTTCATGCGATAGCCAACCACCATCGGGCATTTGGCCAGCATACACTCCAGCGCCGCGGTCCCGGAGGCCAGCAGCGCGGCATCGCTGGCGATCATCGCATCACGCGCCTGACCATCCAGCAGATGGACCGGCAGATCCGCCGCCGTTTCCGCTTTAATCCGCTCGAACTGTTCGCGCCGTTTCGCATTGACCAGCGGGACCAGCACCTGCAGATCGGGATAGCTTGCACGCAGAATTTGCGCGGTTTTCAGAAAATCCGCACTGAGCATTTCCACTTCCGCACCGCGACTCCCCGGCAGCAGCGCCAGGCAATGCACGTCCCGGGCGATCCCTAAACGATCGCGCGCGGCGCCTTTATCCGGATCCAGCGGCATGGCATCCGCCATGGTATGACCGATAAAACGGCAGGGAACGTTAAATTTGTCGTAAAACGCTTTTTCGAAAGGCAGGAATGCCAGCACCAGATTGGTCGATCTGCCGATTTTGAAAACGCGTTTTTGCCGCCATGCCCATACCGAGGGGCTGACGTAATGGATAGTCTTAATACCCTGTTTTTTGAGATTGCCTTCGAGGGTGATATTGAAATCAGGCGCGTCGATGCCGACAAAAACGTCGGGACGCAGCTCGCTGAAACGGCGGGTAAGATCGGCGCGGATATGCAGCAGCCGACGTAAGCGGCCGAGCACTTCAACAATCCCCATGACCGCCAGCTCTTCCATCTCATACCAGGCTTCACACCCTTCGGCCTGCATCAGCGGCCCCGCCACGCCGACAAAGCGCGCATTGGGAATGCGCGCTTTGAGCGCGCGGATCAGACCGGCGCCAAGAATATCGCCGGAGGTTTCTCCGGCGACCAGGGCAATCGTCAGGGGACGCGGTTCAGCCATTAACGAATCAGACCGCGGGTTGAGCGGGCAAAGAAATCGACAAATGGCTGAACTTCAGGATGCTGAGCCGCCAGCCCGGCGATTTCCGGTTTGGCTTCGTCCAGCGTTTTTCCGCTGCGGTACAGCAGCTTATACGCGTTACGAATCGCGGTAATCGCTTCACGGCTAAAGCCGCGGCGCTTCAGGCCTTCGATGTTGACGCCATACGGCGTCGCGTGGTTGCCCTGGGCAATAACAAACGGCGGTACGTCCTGCGCAACGCCGGAGCAGCCGCCCACCATCACGTGTGCGCCGATGATGCAGAACTGGTGCACGGCGGTCATGCCGCCGATGATGACAAAATCATCCAGCGAG
>NZ_JBJDNH010000068.1:0-17695 GCF_044900465.1 Klebsiella sp. NPDC088457
CAGCAACGGCTGTTGTCGCGGATAAAGGCGTACCTCAGTCGGACAGCTTTGCGAAGTACGCCGCGGCTTTTTTTAATATGTCCCGTTCGTCCGTAACCCGCTTCAACTCTTTCTGAAGACGGCGGATCTCGGCCTGAGCATCTGACTGTTCATTATGAGTGGAAGAATCCGGACCGTACTTCTTTATCCAGGCGTAAAGACTGTGAGTGGTGATATCGAGACGTGTTGCAACACTGGAAACAGAATGACCACGATCAACAACCTGTTTGACTGCTTCAATTTTTAACTCTTCAGGATAACGCTTACCGCTCATGGGCACCTCTCTTTAAGTCATCTTAAATGACTCTGAGGTGTCTGTTAAACCTGTGGCGATTCAAAGCCTTGCGAGTATTGGATTCAATGAAAGCCATCAGTGGGCACAGAGAATGGGTTTTCCCCAGTATCAAAGCTCCACTCAATCATATGCATGAACAAACAGCGAATGCGGCCATAATCCGTATGGGCTTTGGTGGAGAGCTTGTAGCCCATGGAATGAGATCTATTGCACGAACGGCCGCAGAGGAGTCGGGTAAGTTCAGGATAGATGTCTTAGAAGCGGCCCTTGCTCACTCGAAGAAAGATGAAATAATTGCCGCATATAATCGCGCAGATTATCTCGCAGAACGAGTGGTTCTCATGCAGTGGTGGAGTGACTATGTTCAGGCTCAAAAGCTAAAAGCGATTGCGGCCTAAGTCGCCCAACTATAAGCATCCCGGCACGCCTATATACATTTGATCTAAATCATATTTGTATTCTTATTAAAGAGCTTTCCATTGATTCTTAGAGTTATGTAGCCATAAAGAGATGAGAACTGGAGGCGACAAGTTCCACTTATGGGAACATTGTATTGACATTCAGAATCACCACACTTATTCTGGTTCCCAAATGGAGAACATCAATGCGACTAATCGGCAAGCAAAGGCTTCAAGTGCTAAGTGGTACTAACCCTGAAACGGATGTTTGGCTTTCCGCTTGGGTTGCAGAGCTCACTAACGCTTACTGGAAAGATGCTAAGGGAGTTTTAGATGCTTTCCCCAGAGCACAGCAGATTGATAATTTGTGCTATGTGTTCTTTGTTCGAGGCATTAAATCGCAGGGCATAAAAGTAACATTTCAGTTTGAAAGGAGCATTGCGGTGATTAACCAGGTGGTATCTAAATGAGTAAACTTACTGAAGTTCGGGTTATTCGAACTGAAGAACAATATCATGCGGCCCTTTCAGAAGTTGAGAGATTACTCAGATTGGATCTTCCTGCAGGATCTGAAGAATCAGAACGTCTTGATTTACTTACAGTTGTTATTGAAAATTATGAAAATGCTAACTATCCAGTAACACCGGTAGATCCAATCGAGGCAATCAAATTCCGAATGGACGAACAGGGCTTACGCCAAGCGGATCTGACCCCATATTTTGGAACAAAAAGTCGTGTATCAGAGGTGTTATCGGGAAAACGTCCTTTAACCGTTGCTATGATCAAAGCCTTATCAATAGGATTAGGTATGTCTCCTCAAACGTTATTGGGCTTAGAAACAGAAACTGGATATGCAAATCGTTCTCCAGTTGAGGAGGTTAATTGGTCAAAATTTCCTATAAAAGAAATGCTTTCCAAAGGTTGGATAGAAAACATTGTCTCGCAAACAAAAACGACAACAGAAGAAAAAGTCAAAAATTTCATTGAGGGTTTGGGTGCGAATTTTTCTACAGCAGCCTTCAAGCGAACACTTAACGGAGAGTCTTACTCACCTACAACTGTTTATAAATTACATGCATGGATTGCAAGAGTGGTCCAGAAAGCCAGGGAAAAAAAACTCGCAACTAAATTTAAGCAAGATTGCATAACTAAAGATTTTTTAAAAGAAATCGCACATTTAAGTTGGTCCGAATATGGGCCTCTATTAGCGGTGGAGTTCTTAGAAAAAAACGGGATTTGTGTGATCATTGAACCTTGTCTGACTGGTACTGCTGTTGATGGGGCTGCTCTGAGGGATATTGATGGTAGACCAATTATTGCACTCACTTTAAGACAAGATCGTTTGGATAATTTCTGGTTTACACTTTTACATGAGTTAGTCCATATCTGGAAACATGCAGATTCTACTAACACATTTATCGATGACATTGAAACACTCAAGAATAGTACAGACAAAATGGAAGCAGAGGCTAATCGAATAGCCAGAGATACTCTCATTCCTCGCGTCATTTGGAAACGGAGTTCAGCTTACTTAAATCCCAGCACAATCACGATAGATGAGCTTTCAAGAGAATTAAGAATTCATCCTGCAATAATAGCAGGAAGAATTAGAAGAGAAACTGGAAAATACAATCAGTTTTCTGATTTAGTTGGTCAAGGTGAAGTAAGAAAGCATTTCCCTAATCATATTTGGTAGACGAGGTGTCTATATGTACCCTAAATATATGCCGATTTTAAAAGCTAAGAAAGGTGAGTTAGATGCCATTAAGTCTATGCTTCCTTATCCCCACGTTATGAGGGACATGCTTCCGATTTTTGAAATCCCATATCTGTCGAAAAAGCAGAGAACAAATAAAAAATACTCTAACATAGGTAATCCAGTTGAGTTTTTTCTAAACAATACAATTAAAACATTGTCCGAAAGGATGCAACATCTCCCCATGGGGATTGATATAAGCAGATGGCCTCCAAACTCTTCTCTTGAAACAGGAGAGCATATTTTGAGTCATCTCACCAGTGCCTTAAGAAATGCTGGGTGCAATATCATTCCTGTCGTCGGTTATGATCGATGGGAAGATGATGAGTATGCAACTACTTTGCAACAATTAGGTACAAGCTATACTGACTTTGTAATTCGGTTAAACTCCTTTGCTTTTGAAGATATGATCGAAGAGGAACCGTTTATTGAAACAATAGAAGGCATTTTAACCTCGCTGGGTGCAATGCCAGAAAATTGCTCGGTAATGATAGATTTAGAAGATATAACTAAAACATCCATAGTTGACCTCAATGAAACAGTACAGAGAGCACTGGATTCATTATACAAGTATAATTTTAAATTTATTTCAATTGCAGGAAGTTCAATAACAAGTGATATTAATGGAATGGTCCCTACCCACAATTCAGAAGGTATAGTTATCCGTAAAGAAGCTAAGGTATGGAAAGCATTCAAAAAATTCCAACCTGATTTAAATTTAGTATTTGGAGATTATGGTATCGTTAATCCCTCTATCGGAGATGACATCATTGCACCCGATGCTAACGGTAAGATTAGATATACTATAGACGATAGCCTTTTCGTTGTAAGAGGCTATTCTCGTGCTACCGGTAAAAAGGGAGCACAAATGCAAGATTTGTGTAAGATACTGGTTTCATCCCCCCATTATAAATGGTGAGAAATTTAGCTGGGGTGATAAAAAGATTTATGAATGTGCCAATGAAGAATTTGTTGGTAATACTACGAATTGGGTATCAATAGACACTACACATCATGTAACTCATGTAGTTGCAGAAGTGAGAGAGTTTGAATTTATTATTCAACACCAACGAGAATTTCAGAAATGATGTTTCAATAAAAGGCCACATGTTGTGGCCTTTTATTTATGAATCAACTTTCGTTTAATGTCCTAACACGTCTTCTTTGCTGGTAATCCTCTTTAATTTTCTGGGCTGCTTTTTCGAAAGCTTGACCTGGCTCACCAGTAAAATAATTGTTAACAGTCAATTTATGGCTATTAGCAAGTGCTTCTTTAGAGGCTGGGACAATGAAAGTTTTATCTTTATTTTTAAACATAAACACCTCCAAGGGTCATCTACCATTTTTTGATTCATGGAAAATGATTTGCTGGCCTAAAATTGAGTTTCTTATAATTAAAGAATACCCTTGTAGTATTTGATCCCGACCCCATAGGACAGGTGGATTATGCAAAGTTTCTATCATCTTGATCAGCTGATTCAGGGTTATTTCAATCAGGATCATGACCTCATAAATGAGGGAGAGGATACTATTGAGGGCACTATTGAACTCTATAAAAAAACAGCCCCCAATTGGATGTTAAAAGAGTTAGCCGAAGAGGTCGATTCTTTCCTTGAGCTTTACGGAGACAGGTTGGATAAGGAGTTCAAAAGCCGGTATGGATTTGATTTTTCACCTGAGTTGTGGGATTCAACCCCATTCGATTTCCTGATGACCGTGCGCAGACTTGCCCTTTCTTCGAAGTAGCTACAGGAAGACAAACCCGCAGCGGCTTAACCGACCTCAGACCGGCAACAGCCGGTCTTTTTCTTTCTAAACATAACTTAATTAAGGAGATCGTTCGTTTGGGTAATGAGTACTCGACGGGAAGTTTTGAGGGATTATCTGTTACAGCGGATAGCATCAATTTCAGATTCATTGGTGATTCTCTCTGGACAAGCAAAACCGTCGACTCACCACGCTTGAGGCTTCCTTTTGGTTCAGATCCGATGGGTGTGAAACGAGAAGCTGGACTGAAAAAATACCTGACAATCTCGGCCACTCCTGCGCCTGAGAAAATTCGATGACGCAATTTTCACTAGAGTGCTGAGCCTTCTGAAGGTACAGACATTGACCCAATGTGAAGAGTCTACTCTTCACTCTTCACTTACTCATCCCTGCTTATCTCTTTGATATGGCGCAAGCCCGGCGGGCTTTTTTGCGCCCTCAGTGTATCCCGTTAAGCCTGAACTTGCTGATGAGCCCTCGCTCCATCCTCAGCTGGAACGCTGGCATGATGGCGCCGCGGCCATGCTACGGCGCCATACGCCCGGTGCCTGGCCGTACTGGCGCTTGAAGCTGCGGTTGAAGGACTGCTGGGAGTCGAAGCCCAGCGCGATTGCCACGTTCAGTATCGGCTCGTCGCTATGGGTTAAGCGCTCGAGCGATTTTTGCAGCTTCTGGGCGCGAATGTATTCGGCAAGGGGATAGCCGGTGTGCTCTTTGAATATCCGCTGGAGATGCCATTTCGAATACCCTGCCCGCCGGGAGACGGTGTTGATGTCGAGACGGCTTTCAAGGTTGTTATCAATCCAGTCGAGTAAATCATGAATAAATGCGTCTGTGCTCATATTGGGTCCCCCTGCGCCGATCGCTAAAAAGTATCTTTGTCTATTGCATTTAAAGGTGGCCCGCTTTTGCATGAATTGCAAGTTTTATTGTTGCATTAAAATCCCTGGCAGAAAAATGTCTTTCTCCTGCGGCGGAAACAGCACATAAAGTGCAACAATTATTCTTGCACTTAGTTTAGCGCCTTCCTACAATCGCCTCGATAGTGTATTCGTGACTGTTACAGTTTTGTGGCGATGAACGACACAAATGGCCTTAAGCCAGCCCGGACAAAGGAAGTGGCGCGGCATCCTTCGCTGCGTCTTGCCCGGCGGCTACAATTACCGGAATAAAAATAATGAGCCTGCAAAAACCTTGGGTTAACTTTTATCTGCGCTTATTGGGGAGCGCACTCATCGCCGCGCTGCTTGCCAGCTGCGATAACAGCGCTGCGCAAAACGCCGCGCCGCAAGCCCCCACCGTCAGCGCTGCCGACGTGGTGGTGAAATCCATTAGCCAGTGGGATAGCTTTAACGGCCGGATTGAGGCGGTGGAAAGCGTTCAGCTGCGCCCACGCGTCTCCGGCTACATCGACAAAGTGAATTACACCGACGGCCAGGAAGTGAAAAAGGGCGAGGTGCTGTTTACTATCGATGACAGAACCTATCGCGCCGCGCTGGAACAGGCGCAGGCGACGCTGGCGAGAGCTAAAACGCAGGCCAGCCTGGCGCGCAGCGAGGCCAGCCGTACCGATAAATTAGTCAACACCAACGTCGTCTCCCGTGAAGAGTGGGAGCAGCGCCGTTCGGCCGCCACCCAGGCTCAGGCCGATATTCGCGCCGCGCAGGCGGCAGTCGACGCCGCCCAGCTTAACCTTGATTTCACCAAAGTCACCGCACCTATCGATGGCCGCGCCAGCCGCGCGCTGATCACCAGCGGTAACCTGGTGACCGCAGGCGACAGCGCCAGCGTGCTCACCACCCTGGTCTCACAGAAGACGGTCTACGTCTACTTTGACGTCGATGAGTCGACCTACCTTCACTATCAAAATCTTGCCCGTAGCGGCCAGGGCGCTTCCAGCAACCACCTGGCGCTACCGGTCGAGATTGGCCTCGTCGGCGAGGACGGCTACCCCCATCAAGGTAAAGTCGATTTTCTCGATAATCAGTTAACGCCGAGCACCGGCACCATCCGGATGCGGGCGCTGCTGGACAACGCCCAGCGTCAGTTCATACCGGGCCTGTTTGCCCGCGTGCGCCTGCCGGGCAGCGCCGAATTTAAAGCCACGCTGATCGATGATAAAGCGGTCCTGACCGATCAGGACCGGAAATACGTTTACATCATCGATAAAGAGGGTAAAGCGCAGCGTCGCGATATCAAGCCTGGCCGCCTGGCCGCCGGTTTACGCATCGTGCAGCAGGGGCTGAACCCTGGCGATCGCGTCATCGTCGATGGTTTACAAAAAGTGTTTATGCCGGGTATGCCGGTTAACGCGAAAACCGTGGCCATGACCGCCAGCACCGCCCTTAACTGATCCCTTACCAGAGAATCCGACGCATGGACTTTTCCCGCTTTTTTATCGACAGGCCGATTTTCGCCGCGGTGCTGTCGATTCTGATTTTTATCACCGGCTTAATCGCCATTCCGCTACTGCCGGTCAGCGAATATCCGGACGTCGTACCGCCAAGCGTGCAGGTACGGGCGGAGTATCCGGGCGCTAACCCGAAAGTGATCGCCGAAACCGTGGCGACGCCGCTGGAAGAAGCAATCAACGGCGTTGAAAACATGATGTACATGAAATCCGTCGCCGGTTCCGACGGCGTACTGGTCACCACCGTCACCTTCCGCCCGGGTACCGACCCCGATCAGGCGCAGGTTCAGGTGCAAAACCGCGTATCGCAGGCCGAAGCGCGTCTGCCGGAAGATGTACGCCGGCTGGGGATTACCACCCAGAAACAGTCGCCAACGCTCACCCTGGTGGTACATCTGTTTTCGCCCAACGGGAAATATGATTCGCTGTATATGCGCAACTACGCCACCTTAAAAGTGAAGGACGAACTGGCGCGCCTGCCCGGCGTCGGCCAAATCCAGATTTTTGGCGCCGGCGAATACGCCATGCGCATCTGGCTGGATCCCAACAAGGTGGCGGCGCGCGGGTTGACCGCCTCCGATGTGGTGACGGCGATGCAGGAGCAAAACGTCCAGGTTTCCGCCGGGCAGCTTGGCGCCGAGCCGCTGCCGAAAGAGAGCGACTTCCTGATCTCGATTAACGCCCAGGGGCGTCTGCACACGGAAGAAGAGTTCGGCAATATCATTCTCAAAACGGCACAGGACGGCTCGCTGGTACGCCTGCGCGACGTGGCGCGGATAGAAATGGGCTCAGGCAGCTATGCGCTGCGCTCGCAGCTTAACAATAAAGATGCGGTCGGGATTGGTATCTTCCAGTCGCCGGGGGCCAACGCCATCGATTTGTCTAACGCGGTGCGGGCCAAAATGGATGAGCTGTCCACTCGCTTCCCGGAAGATATGCAATGGGCCGCCCCTTACGATCCCACCGTTTTTGTGCGCGACTCCATTCGCGCGGTGGTACAAACCCTGCTGGAAGCGGTGGTACTGGTCGTCCTGGTGGTGATTCTGTTCCTGCAGACCTGGCGCGCGTCGATTATTCCGCTGATCGCGGTGCCGGTCTCGGTGGTGGGGACGTTCAGCATTCTCTACCTGCTTGGCTTCTCGCTTAACACCCTGAGCCTGTTCGGGCTGGTGCTGGCCATTGGTATCGTGGTGGACGACGCCATCGTGGTGGTGGAGAACGTCGAGCGTAATATCGAAGAGGGGCTGGCCCCCCTGCAGGCGGCACACCAGGCGATGCGGGAAGTCTCCGGGCCGATTATCGCCATCGCCCTGGTGCTGTGCGCGGTGTTCGTGCCGATGGCGTTTCTCTCCGGGGTGACCGGTCAGTTCTACAAACAGTTTGCGGTGACCATCGCGATTTCAACGGTGATCTCCGCCATTAACTCGCTGACGCTCTCTCCGGCGCTGGCGGCCCTGTTGCTGAAACCGCACGATGCGCCAAAAGACCTCCCTACCCGGCTTATCGACCGTCTGTTCGGCTGGATTTTCCGCCCGTTTAACCGCTTCTTCCACCGCAGCTCGAACGGTTATCAGGGGCTGGTCGGCAAAACGCTCGGACGACGCGGCGCGGTATTTGTGGTGTATGTGCTGCTGCTCTGCGCCGCCGGGGTGATGTTTAAAGCCGTGCCCGGCGGGTTTATTCCCACTCAGGATAAGCTGTACCTGATTGGCGGCGTGAAAATGCCGGAAGGCTCTTCGCTGGCGCGCACCGATGCGGTGATCCGCAAAATGAGCGAAATCGGCATGAATACCGAAGGCGTGGATTATGCGGTAGCGTTTCCGGGACTTAACGCGCTGCAGTTCACCAACACGCCGAATACCGGGACGGTGTTCTTTGGCCTGAAGCCGTTCGATCGGCGTCAACATTCCGCGGCGGAAATTAACGCCGAGATCAACGCCAAAATCGCGCAAATCCAGCAGGGCTTCGGCTTCTCTATTCTGCCGCCGCCGATCCTGGGACTGGGCCAGGGCTCCGGTTATTCGCTGTACGTGCAGGATCGCGCCGGCCTCGGCTACGGCGCGCTGCAAAATGCGGTTAACACCATGTCCGGCGCGATAATGCAGACTCCGGGGATGCATTTCCCGATCTCCACCTATCAGGCCAACGTCCCGCAGCTGGATGTGCAGGTCGATCGCGACAAAGCGAAGGCGCAGGGCGTATCATTGACCGATCTGTTCGGCACGCTGCAAACCTATCTGGGGTCGTCCTACGTCAACGACTTTAACCAGTTCGGCCGCACCTGGCGCGTGATGGCGCAGGCCGACGGACAGTTCCGCGACAGCGTGGAAGATATTGCGAATTTGCGCACCCGCAATAATCAGGGCGAGATGGTGCCGATCGGCAGCATGGTGAATATCAGCACCACCTACGGGCCGGATCCGGTCATCCGCTACAACGGCTATCCGGCGGCGGATCTGATCGGCGATGCCGATCCTCGCGTGCTCTCGTCCGCCCAGGCGATGACCCAACTGGAGGCGATGTCTAAACAGCTGTTGCCAAACGGGATGAATATTGAATGGACCGACCTCAGCTTCCAGCAGGCCACGCAGGGCAATACGGCGCTGATTGTCTTCCCGGTGGCGGTACTGCTGGCATTCCTGGTTCTGGCGGCGCTGTATGAGAGCTGGACGCTGCCGCTGGCGGTGATCCTTATCGTCCCGATGACCATGCTGTCCGCCCTGTTTGGCGTCTGGCTAACCGGCGGCGATAACAACGTGTTCGTACAGGTTGGTCTGGTGGTACTGATGGGGCTGGCCTGTAAAAACGCCATCCTGATCGTCGAGTTTGCCCGCGAGCTGGAACTGCAGGGGAAAGGGATCATGGAAGCGGCGCTGGAAGCCTGCCGCCTGCGTCTGCGTCCAATCGTGATGACCTCCATCGCCTTTATTGCCGGGACGATTCCGCTGATCCTCGGCCACGGCGCGGGCGCGGAAGTCCGCGGCGTTACCGGAATTACGGTGTTCTCCGGTATGCTCGGGGTGACGCTATTTGGTCTGTTCCTGACGCCGGTGTTCTACGTCACGCTGCGTAAGTTCGTCGCTCGCGGCAAACCGGCAGCAGAAGTGCTGCCGGCTTAAGCGGCCGCAGACAACAAAAAACCGCCTTCGGTGAAGGCGGTTTTTTTTGCGCTAAAGGAAAGATTAATGCGCTTTTTTATACAGGGCATCCAGTTCCGGCAGCGGGTCGCAGCCGCTGGTATCGGCCTGTTTTACCTTTTCCAGCGCGCTTGCCACGGTATGGCGGGCTAATACATCCAGAGAAGCCTGCTCCGCTTCATCGGCGATGGATTTGAAGTACCAGCAGGCGTTGGCGCTAACCACGCAGCGGGCCGGCACCTCGGGACGCGATGCCCACAGCTTTTTATCTTCAATCACGGAAACGTAGATATCGCGCAGGGTAATGTGTTCCGCCGGGCGGCCAAGATGAAGGAACCGTTGCGGCCCAGCGTGGAGACGATAATGCCATCGCGGGTGAGCGGAACCATTAATTTGCGGATAAAGCTCGGATTGGCTTCCAGGCCATAGGCCAGAATCGCACTTGTCGAGCGTTGACCCAACTGCTCCGCCATCGCTACGCTGAGAACCATCTGCAAAGCCGTCGGGAAGCGATAATCTAACATTTTATCTTCCTGGGTTGCGGCGAATCTTTTTCTTTTTGGCGCCGCAGAGGTGAATAAGCAATGAACAACAATATAACAAATACGGTCATTTTTTTGAAGCAATCTCCGGGAGATCTGGCGCGTAAAAAATACTTGCCGCAGAGCGACGCATGAACCGCAGCGTAGCCACTCGCGTGCTTCAGGTTGACTCAGCCCGCTAGCACGCCCTATCCGTCGTTTGCATTGACGTTTGCGCTCAACCCCGGTCGACGTGCGGATTATCGCCCAAGCGAAGCGGTTCCCTCCCCCTCGCTGCGCCATTCTCCTTCATCGCCCGGCTAACAGAGGCGATGGGGACCGGGGACACTATTCCCCGAGCGGGAAATCAGCGCTTAATGAAATATCGGCATGGTTCACCAGCTCCGCGAGACGCGCGCTCAGATTGCCGCCAATCTGTTTGTAACCCATCGTTCCCAGCACCAGTCGACGCGGCGGATTCTCCTGTTTCACCAGGTCGACCAGAATCGCCCCGGCCCTGGCCGGATCGCCCGCCTGCTTACCGTTTCGCTGCGCCAACGCCTCACGCATCGCGCCTGCGGTGGCCTGATAATCGTCAATCCGCGTTTCTGCCCTGGCCATCGAACGCCCGGCCCAGTCGGTACGGAACGGTCCCGGCTCAATGGCGGTAACCTTAATCCCCAGATTTTTGACTTCCTGCGCAAGGGCATCCGTCAGCCCTTCCAGCGCGTGTTTGCTGGCGTTATAGACCCCAAGCCCAGGAAAAGCCATCAGCCCGCCGGTTGAGGTGATATTGATAATATGCCCCTGCCGACGTTCGCGCATACCGGGCAGCACGGCTTTCGTGACCGCCAGGGCGCCAAAGAAGTTGACCTCAAACTGATGACGGGATTGCGCCATGCTGGTCTCTTCCACCGCCCCTTCCACGCCGTAGCCGGCGTTGTTGACCAGAACCTCTACCGGCCCGACTTCACGCTCGATACGCGCAACGGTCGACTCCACGGCAGCATCGTCGGTGACGTCAAGCAACACGCCATAGGCGCGGCCGGGAAGGAGATCGGCAAAAGCCTGCCGCTGCTCTTCGGTACGCAGGGTGCCCACCACGCGGTGGCCCGCCTGCAGAGCGGCCTGAGCAATCGCTTTGCCCAGTCCGCTGCTGACGCCTGTAATGAACCATAGTTTACTCATCGCTTTCTCTCCTGCTCGTCGCTACATTTACGGATACGGGTGCAATAAGGCTTTTCCATCCGCGGGTTTGCCATCGACCCTTTTCCACGATCGGGACGCCGCCCGCGCCTTCATTTGCGCAATGAAGTATGGCACTCTCTGTTTGTTGAGATAATCCGCCGTTTCCTCCATAGAGTACTGAGCAAAATTCATCAATGAACCGTATTAGCTATCATGAACTCGGCGTGTTCCTTGCTATCGCGCGCCATAAAAGCCTGCGTCGGGTCGCCGACGAGCTTGGCTGCACGCCTTCGGCATTAAGCCACTCCCTGCGAGCGATAGAAGAGCGGCTTAATCTGCGCCTGTTTAATCGCACAACCCGCAGCATCGCCATGACGGAAGCCGGAGAAAGACTCTTTTCCCGCATCATGCCGGCCTTTCGCGATGTCGATGACGCGCTGGAGGATCTGAATACCTTTCGCGATACCCCCTCGGGGCAGCTGCGTATTACGGCCTCGCACGCGGCCTCGCAAATGGTACTGATACCTCTGGTGACGCGCTTTCTCGCCGTCTATCCCGGCGCCAGCGTGGAGGTCGTCGTCGCGAACGGTTTTGTCGATATGGTTTCCGAAGGGTTTGATGCCGGCGTTCGTCTGGGGGAATCGCTGGCTCAGGACATGATTGCCATTCCTCTCGGCCCCCCGATACGCAGCGCCTATGTCGCTTCAGCCGATTTTTTCAGACGCCACCCCATTCCCGCTGAACCGGAGCAGCTACGCCATTTGCCCTGTATCCGTTTGCGCTTTGAAAGCGGGCGCTACTACCACTGGGAATTTGAGCGTGACGGCATACGGAAAACCATTGAGGTACCGGGCAGATTGACAATCAGCGCCCAGGAGCTGGCTATCCCCGCCGCGCTGGCAGGATCGGGCATCGCGTTTACTTTTGAATCGCAGGTCGCACAGCTGCTGAAAGAAGGGAAGTTAATCCGCGTCCTTGAAGAGTGGTGCCCGACCTACCCCGGCCATTTTCTGTATTATCCCGGTCGTCGCCAGCTACCGGCCACGCTGCGGGCCTTTGTCGATTTCATCAAATCAGAGACCCCCTGACCCTGCGTATGAGCACGGCCTCAGCCTCCTGACGGCCGTCCCTTTTTCACCCGCCCGCTGAGTAGGCCACCTGCCGCCACGATCAAACTTTTGCGCACTATGATAACTCTTGAACCATAGCATTGAACGCGAGCGCCTCCGCAGGTCACGGCGCAAAAAAAATAATAACCACCTTATTTAAAACAATATTTAGCTCATATCTCCTGACTTTACCGCAGAGAGTAAAGTGCGATCGCGGTCAAAATTATGACATAACCCGCGCTCAATGTTTGTTCATATGTTCAATGATCATTAAAATGTTCACTACCAGCAACATCACATCCCGTACGTACCGCAACCGCACATCAGACGTACTCTTTTCTCTTTTATGAGGAGGCAGCGAGAGCATCATGACGACCGAATTGTACCCTTCCGCACATATTGCCGAGCTATTTTTCCCGCTCGCCGGCGATGAAAGCGCGCTTTTGCACGTCATCCGTGAAATCGCCGGTATTGGTTATTACCGCGGTTTTGAAACCGGCATTATTCATCAACCGCAGATAGCGCGGACTATCCGCACGCTAGCAGAACAGAATCAGTTAAGCGTGACCCAGTGGCTCACCTTTGAACTGCTGAAAGACAACCTCAACCTCAGCAGTCTGGATCCCGCGCTACGTGAAAGATCGATCCGCCGCGCCTGTGAACTGGTCCACCTGGCGGCCGACTGCGGTACCCGCAAACTGTCGCTGGTCAGCGGCGCCGACCCCGGCGACGCCCGCCGCGAAGAGGCCAAAAAGGGCTTTGCCGAGGCGCTGGTGCGCATTGGCGAAACCGTCAGGCAGTATGACAACATGCTGCTGCAGGTTGAACCGCTCGATCGCTTTGCGCACAAGTGTCAGCTTATCGGCCCCACTGGCGAAACCGTAGAATGGATGAAGGCGCTGCGGCCAGACTGTCCAAAACTGTATCTTGCCTGGGACAGCGCCCACGTCGCGCTAAACGAAGAAGATCTTATCGAATCGCTAACGACGGCGGCGCCGCTGATTTCACAGCTTCATCTGGCTAACGCCATTCTCGATCCGCAGGCGCAGGGATATGGCGATTACCATATGAAATTCGGCGCGCCGGGCTTCCTGACGACCGCCACCGCGGCGCAAATCATCAGAACCGCACTGCACCTCGCTCTGCCTGAGGAACTCGGCCCGATTTCGCTGGCCGTTGAAATGCGCACCACTGACCAGGATGACCTGTGGGATAATGAGCGACAGTGTCGCGAGTTCCTGCAAAGCGCCTGGCGCGAAGCGCTGCGCTAACCCTTACGCAGATAAGCAAGGGGGCCGCAAAGGCCCCCTTTTTCTTTACCCGCAGAATACCAGACCGTTCGCTTAGCGCGGCGGCGGCACCGGCGTCAGCAATGCCTCGCCGGCATAAAATGCCGCAATGTTATCAATCACCAGTTTCGCCATCGCCGCGCGCGTGGCCCGGGTCGCGCTGCCGATATGCGGCGTGATCACGACCTCATCACGGTTGAGCAATGCCGGCGGGATATGCGGTTCGTTGGCAAAAACATCCAGTCCCGCTCCGCCAAGCGTACCCTGAGTTATCGCTGCGACCAGCGCCTCCTCATCCACCACGCTGCCTCTGGCGATATTGATTAAGATCCCATTCGCACCCAGCGCGGCGAGTACCTCGCGATTGATAAGCTTCTGGCTCTCCTTGCCCGCGCTGGCGCAGACCATCAGCACATCGCTATTTTTCGCCAGTTCCAGTAGATCGGCGTAATACGTGACCTCGCTACTGTTAACGGGATTGCGGTCAAAGCAGGCAATGCGCATGGCAAAACCTTGCGCCCGTCGGGCAACCGCCCGGCCAATGCGGCCGAAACCCACAATGCCCAGCCGCCCGCCGCTGACCTTGGTTGACGGGGGGTAAGCGCCGGATAGCCAGCCTCCGCGTTCAATAAATTTCTGCGCGCCGTTGATCCTCCTCGATACGTTCAACATCAGGGCAATCCCGAGATCGGCAACATCATCGGTTAAAATATCCGGTGTGTTAGTCACCTGAATATTTCGTGAAAAGGCGGCGTGGATATCCACGCCGTCGTAGCCGACACCAAACACAGCAATTAGTTTTAATTCCGGTAACTGCTCAATCAATGAGGATTCAACTTTCGACTCCCCACTGGCTAATATTACCTGAATATCCCCGGCAATGGCCTGCAGGTCTTCGGCTGATAATTTGCTGTATTCATACAAGGTATGGTCACGCGCCAGCTCTTCCGCTAACGACGGCGGTACCTTATCCACTCGTAATATCACTGGCATAACAGAATCCTGTATTTAATAATGATTTTGCGTAGCAATACTCTTAATACGCCGGGAATATTTATTTCTGGAACGACAATTTCCCGTTACTGAGCGGTAACTTATTAAAGTTAATGCACAGGGTCCCCACGGTATAAAACCCGGCACAGACGGCAAAATAGACCAGCACGCTCTCATAGCTACCGGTAGCCTGCAGAATAACGCCAACCAGAATGGGCACCAGAATACCCGCGCAGCTGTTTGCCATATTCATTAATCCGCCGATCAGGCCGACGCGATCTTTCGGTGCCAGAATAGCCGGGAAGCTCCAGTACAGGCTGCCGAACATCATAAAGAATGCCGCGACGGAGAGCAGCGTAACGGCAAGCTCAGGGTCAGTAACCGTTGCCAGAGCATACAGTACGCACAGCCCGACGATACCGGACACGGAAAGCAGGCTCTTCAGCGCCACGTTGTGGCTAACGCCCCTTTTCACCAGGAAATCGGCGAAGAAGCCGCTAAACAGGCATCCCAGCGTCCCCATGATGAAGATGAGGAACGTGGAGTTACCGATAGAGGCCAGCTGTAAACCCTGCGCCTGCGCCAGGTAGCTCGGTCCCCAGGTCAGCAGCCCCCAGTACACCATGCCCCAGGAGGCGCGGCCAATCATGATGGCAACCATGGTAAACCAGCTGATGCCCAGACCCTTTGTCGGCGTGGCGTCATCCACCCCGGCGGCGCCGTTGATATTGCCTGCCGCAATATACGCCACCTCTTTTTGATCCACTTTTGGGTGTTCAGAGGGGCGATCGCGCAGGATTCGCCATGCCACAAAGCCTAACAGCATCGTGAAGAGACCGACGACCACAAAGGTAACGCGCCAGGAGTCCAGCAGCACAATCAGGTGTGCGACGATGATGCCGCCAATCGCCACGCCCAGCGGACTACCGGAGTCCATGATCACCGCGCCGCGTCCCCTCTCTGACTGGGTCAGCCAGGTCGAGCTCAGTTTCGCGCCGCTGGGGGAAACCGGTGCCTCCATCGCCCCTAACCCAATACGGGAAAGGATCAGGCTAATCCCGCCGGTCGCCAGGCCGATAATGGCCTGGAAAAAGCCCCAGCCAAATAGCGCGCCGGTGATCACTTTACGCGGACCGTAGCGATCCAGTAACCCCCCCCCCGGTACCTGTAGCAGGGCATAAGACCAAAAGAAACTGCTAAGGATCAAACCTTGTGTTGTGGGTGAAAGATCGAACTCTTCTTTTATATAAGGCATTCCGATAGATAATGTAATACGATCCATCAGGTTAACAGCCAATAAGAAGAACATAGTTGCAAAGATAACCCAACGGTAATTCGTCGGCTTCTTTGCATTGGATGACGGAGTGAGTGTAGAGTCAGACATAATTAACCTTCGGTTTTAAAAATCGTTAAAAAAATAAAACGCAATTAATCTATGAACCTTGGGTACTCTATGAACATTAGTTACGGATTTTGATTTAACCGAACAAAAGAACAACACCTGAACTTATGATACATGCATCACAACATAGTTACTAAAAGCCGTGTGCGACGCTAATCACACAATATAGAAATATGCATCAGATATTTATTCCTCTCCCTGTTACCAGAGATATAGTCTTAAGTTCATTCTTAATGCATGAAAAAATAACCTGCAATTTGCAAAGAAAATAAAATGCGCCAGAAACTTATTGTCTCTACAACCCGTAGGTTAAGCGCCGGCGCTCTTTTATTTACCGTTCCTGCAAAGGATACCCAAGCCATTTTTCCAGCCTCTCACGCGACTGAATCAGCACCTCAAGACTACGGGCGGGATCGACTGGTGAATCGCCGCGTACAGGATAGCTGTCGCGCTGGCGGTGCATGCGCAAAGGAATTTCCAGGCTACAGGGGATCGCGCGGGCCTCCAGTTCTTTCAGCATCGGCACATAATTCAGCTGCCCGTCCCCCATCGCCGTGAAATGGACTTCGCCATCGCGTACCTGCAGATCCTTCAGATGGCAGTGCTGAGCCCCCGGCAGCATGGCGATAGCCTGCTCAATGGGGTCGACGTCGGGGCACAGCGAAACGATATTGCCCGCATCGACGTTGAAGGCCACCGCCGGGCTGTCGACGGCGTCCAGCAGCCCAAAACCATCGTCGGCCAGACGAAAGACGTCATAATTGGGATCGCCGCCGTTTTCCAGGCATATCACACAGCCATGATCGCTGGCCACCGGCGCAAGCTCACGCAGGTTGGCGATAATACGCGCCCGGTCGGCGCTTCTGCCAACGCAGATGTTGATCCATTTTGCGCCAATCATACTGGCGAAACGGATACGCCGGGTGAACTGGGCAACGGCATCCACGGCGCCCATATTCATGGTCGCTCCCAGCGAATGCGTGCGTAGCTGATGCTTCTCCAGCAGCTCGCGAATATGCCGGGCATTCTCCTCGCCAAAAAGCTCCGGGGGCATATCGCCAACGTAGCCCTGGTTGTACGCCAGCTCGACATAGCGAAACCCGGCTTTTTTTATCGTGCTAAATGCGACATCAGTCTCCAGACCGTCGAACATCGCGGTATTCACGCCAATCACAAGCTTGTTCATGCTGATTCCCTCCTTACCTAAGTCACGGGGCTACCGGCAACCGTTTGCCGCGGGTAGCACAATCTGTTGCCGTCTACGGGCGCACGCGTGCTGCCTACAGTAGCGTTTTTGCTTTCGCCACCACGTTGTCAACGGTGAAGCCAAACTCTGCGAACAGCAGCTCCGCCGGCGCAGACTCACCGAAGGTGGTCATGCCAACGATGGC
>NZ_JBJDNH010000069.1:0-14434 GCF_044900465.1 Klebsiella sp. NPDC088457
TGCCGTCTATATCGGGCTGAAAGATGACACCAATGCCCGCCACTTTGCCGGCCTTAATTTCACCGAAAAGAAACTGCAGGAAGCCGTCAGCTTTGTGCATCAGCATCGTCGTAAGCTGCATATTGCGATCAAT
Source organism: Klebsiella sp. NPDC088457 (assembly GCF_044900465.1). Classification (NCBI taxonomy): domain Bacteria; kingdom Pseudomonadati; phylum Pseudomonadota; class Gammaproteobacteria; order Enterobacterales; family Enterobacteriaceae; genus Klebsiella; species Klebsiella sp. NPDC088457. Next base: position 134 of record NZ_JBJDNH010000069.1, read on the forward strand.
ACCTTCGCGCATCCGGACGGCTACGTCCGCTGGCAGCGCGCGGTGGATATGGCGGCACAGCTCGGTGCTGACGCCTTAATCCTTGCCGATATCGCCATGCTGGAGTATGCCGCCGAACGCTATCCGCATATTGAGCGTCACGTCTCGGTTCAGGCCTCGGCCACTAACGAAGAGGCGGTGCGTTTCTATCACCGCAATTTCGACGTTGCCCGCGTGGTGCTGCCCCGCGTGCTCTCTATCCATCAGGTGAAGCAGCTGGCCCGCGCCACGCCGGTTCCCCTGGAGGTCTTCGCCTTCGGCAGCCTGTGCATTATGGCGGAAGGCCGCTGTTATCTTTCCTCCTACCTGACCGGCGAATCGCCGAATACCGTCGGCGCCTGTTCGCCTGCGCGCTTCGTCCGCTGGCAGCAAACGCCGCAGGGGCTGGAGTCTCGCCTGAACGAAGTGCTGATTGATCGCTACCAGGATGGCGAAAACGCCGGTTATCCGACGTTGTGCAAAGGCCGCTATTTGGTCGATGGCGAGCGCTATCATGCCCTGGAGGAGCCAACCAGCCTGAATACGCTGGAGCTGCTGCCGGAGCTGATGGCGGCCAATATTGCCTCGGTGAAAATCGAAGGCCGCCAGCGTAGCCCGGCCTATGTCACTCAGGTCGCGAAAGTCTGGCGTCAGGCGATCGATCGCTGCAAAGCCGATCCGCAAAACTTTGTTCCACAATCCGCATGGATGGAGGCGCTCGGCGCCATGTCGGAAGGGACACAAACCACCCTTGGCGCCTACCACCGTAAATGGCAGTGAGAAAAGTGATGAAATATTCATTAGGGCCGGTGCTTTACTACTGGTCAAAAGAGACGCTGGAAGATTTTTACCAGCAGGCAGCCCGCTCCAGCGCCGATACGATTTATCTGGGCGAAGCGGTGTGCAGCAAACGTCGCGCCACCAAATCCGGCGACTGGATTGAGATGGCCAAAGCGCTGGCGAGCAGCGGCAAGCAGGTGGTGCTCTCCACCCTCGCCCTGGTGCAAGCCTCCTCCGAGCTGGGCGAGCTGAAACGTTATGTCGACAACGGCGAGTTCCTGATCGAAGCCAGCGACCTCGGGGTGGTAAATATGTGTGCCGAGCGCAAACTGCCATTTGTCGCCGGCCACGCGCTCAACTGCTATAACGCCGTTACCCTGCGCCTGCTGCGTAAGCAAGGTATGGTTCGCTGGTGCATGCCGGTTGAGCTTTCCCGCGACTGGCTGGTCAATCTGCTGACGCAGTGCGAAATCCTGGGGATCCGCGAGCAATTTGAAGTGGAAGTGCTGAGCTATGGTCATCTGCCGCTAGCCTACTCTGCCCGCTGCTTCACCGCCCGTTCCGAGGATCGGCCAAAAGACGAATGCGAAACCTGCTGCATCAAATATCCGAACGGGCGCAGCATGTTTTCTCAGGAAAATCAGCAGGTATTCGTCCTCAACGGCATTCAGACCATGAGCGGCTATGTTTACAACCTCGGTAACGAACTGACATCGATGCAGGGGCTGGTCGATATGGTGCGCCTGTCACCGCTTGGCACCGACACCTTTGCCATGCTCGACGCCTTCCGCGCCAATGAAAACGGGGCTTGCCCTTTACCGCTGACCGCCAACAGCGACTGTAACGGTTACTGGAAACGGCTGGCCGGACTGGAACTGCAGTCCTGATAAACAGCTCGCTTTGTTAACAGCAACAGCGCTCTTTTCATGCAGTATTAAAAGCTGCAGCTTTTCTGGCTGACGCGCGCTGAATGCGCCAGGCTGGAAGAAGACCTTCAATCTGATGACGATGCTGTAACAAAGTGAGCCTTTATGACTGACAAATCTATTCCGTTCTCGGTGCTCGACCTGGCGCCGATCCCTCAGGGTTCCAGCGCCAAAGAGGCCTTCTCGCACTCGCTGGAGCTCGCGCAGCAGGCTGAAAAACGCGGCTATCACCGCTACTGGCTGGCGGAACACCATAATATGGTCGGGATCGCCAGTGCCGCAACGTCGGTGCTGATCGGCTATCTGGCCGCCAATACCACCACGCTGCACCTGGGCTCCGGCGGGGTAATGCTCCCCAACCACTCGCCGCTGGTCATTGCCGAGCAGTTTGGTACGCTCAATACCCTCTATCCCGGCCGCATTGACCTCGGCCTGGGGCGCGCGCCGGGCAGCGATCAGCGCACGATGATGGCGCTACGTCGCCATATGAGCGGCGATGTGGATAACTTCCCGCGCGATGTCGCCGAACTGGTGGACTGGTTTGATGCCCGCGATCCCCATCCGCACGTGCGTCCGGTTCCCGGCTACGGAGAGAAGATCCCGGTGTGGCTGTTAGGCTCCAGTCTGTACAGCGCGCAGCTGGCGGCCCAGCTTGGGCTGCCCTTTGCCTTCGCCTCGCACTTCGCGCCGGATATGTTATTCCAGGCGCTGCATCTCTACCGCACCCAGTTCAAACCGTCTGAGCGCCTGGCGAAGCCGTACGCCATGGTATGTATTAATATCATCGCCGCCGACAGCAACCGGGATGCGGAGTTCCTGTTTACCTCGATGCAGCAGGCATTCGTGAAACTGCGTCGCGGCGAAACCGGCCAGCTTCCGCCGCCGGTGGACAATATGCACCAGCTGTGGTCCGCCGCTGAACAGTATGGCGTCCAGCAGGCGCTGAGCATGTCGCTGGTCGGCGACAAAACCAAGGTGCGCCACGGGCTGGAGTCCGTCTTGCGTGAAACCCAGGCCGATGAGCTGATGGTGAACGGCCAGATCTTCGACCATCAGGCGCGTTTGCATTCGTTTGATTTAGCGATGCAGGTGAAAGAAGAGCTGCTGGGATAACGTCTGTTGTCAAATGCGAAGGGCGACTCACGGAGTAGCCCTTCGCATCGTAGGCGGATTTACTGATAGACCGGCAGAACGTTGAAGCTCGATAAGAAATGCACCACCACGTTACCGACGCCGAACAACAGGATCAGCGCAATCATCGGTTTTCCGCCCCAGACGCGAAACTGTGGGCTGCCGAAGCGTTTGCGCGATGCGCGAGCCAGCAGCGCCGGCACAATCGCCGCCCAGATGGTTGCCGCGAGCCCGGCGTAGCCGATAGCGTACAGAAAACCATTCGGCTGCAGCAGGCCGCCAATGACCGGCGGAACGAAGGTCAGAAGCGCGGTCTTAAAGCGCCCCAGCGCAGAATCATCGAAACCGAAGAGATCCGCCAGGTAGTCAAACAGGCCCAGGGTTACCCCAAGGAATGAGCTGGCGACGGCAAAGTTCGAGAACACCACCAGCAGCAGATCCAGACTACGGCTGTTGAGCACCCCGCTTAATGCCTGTACCAGCACATCAATATTACCGCCCTTCTGTGCGATGCCGATAAACTCCGGACGCGGAATATTGCCCATCGTCACCAGCAGCCAGACTACGTACAACCCCAGCGCCAGCAGGGTACCGTAAACCAGGCAGCGGGTAATGGTGCGGGGATCCTTGCCATAGTACTTCATCAGGCTCGGCACGTTACCGTGGTAGCCAAAGGAGGCCAGGCAAAATGGCAGCGTCATCAGCAGGTACGGCGTGTAGGAGGCGTTTTGTTCGCCGACGTTGAACAGCGTCGTCGGCTCGACATGCCCCAGCAGGCTACCGAAGGTCAGGAAAAAGGTGATGACTTTAGCCCCCAGGACGATTGCCGTCATCCGGCTTACCGCCCTGGTACTCAACCACACGATAAACGCCACCAGCAGGGCAAAACCAAACCCCGCGGCCCGCGCCGGTACATTCAGCGACAGCGCCGAGAAGGTATGATGCAGAATGGAACCGCTGGCCGAGATATAGGCATAGGTCAGAATATAGAGGACAAAGGCAATCGAGATGCCATTGACCAGGTTCCAGCCTTTGCCGAGCAGATCTTTGGTGATGGTGTCAAAGCTGGAGCCGATACGGTAGTTGAGGTTCGCTTCGAGAATCATCAGCCCGGAATGCAGCATACAGAACCAGGTGAAGACCAGCGCCGCCAGCGACCAGAAGAACCACGCACCGGACATGACCACCGGCAGCGAAAACATGCCCGCGCCAATAATGGTCCCGCCGATAATCACCACGCCGCCAAACAGGGACGGCCGGGTTGCCGTAGTGGTAAGTGTCGCCATTTGCCGAAATCTCCAGTCAATTATTCTTTTCGTTATTAACGCGCAGCACTGTACCAGTACACGAGTACGAAGGGAATAAAAAAAGCCCCAATCATCACGATCGGGGCTGTATTATTTACTTTACGCTAGCGGAATGCGCTGATTACGCATCGCCACCGAAACGACGACGGCCTGCGGAATCATCACGGCGCGGAGCCGCTGCTGCATCATCACGACGCGGAGCACGGGCGCCGTCACGACGTTCGCCGCTGAAACGACGACCATCACCGCGGCCACCTTCACGACGCTCACCACCGAATGCACGACCGCCTTCGCGACGTTCGCCGCCGAATGCACGGCCGCCTTCACGACGTTCACCACCGCCACGACGCTCGCCGCCACGGTCAGGACGCGGCTGCGCATCGCCCAGCAGCTGCATGTTCATCGGCTTATTCAGGATCCGGGTGCGGGTAAAGTGCTGCAGAACTTCGCCCGGCATGCCCTTCGGCAGCTCGATGGTGGAGTGGGTACCGAACAGCTTGATGTTACCGATATAACGGCTGCTGATGTCGCCTTCGTTAGCGATAGCGCCAACGATGTGACGAACTTCAACACCATCATCACGGCCCACTTCAATGCGATACAGTTCCATATCGCCCACGTCGCGACGTTCGCGCTTCGGACGATCTTCTCCACCACGTTCCGCACGGTCACCGCGCGGGCCACGGTCGTTGCGATCGCCGCGGCGTTCGAAACGATCATCACGGTCGCGGAATTCACGCTTAGGACGCATTGGCGCATCCGGCGGCAGAATCAGCGGACGTTCGCCCTGAGCCATTTTCAGCAGTGCCGCGGCCAGCGTTTCGATATCCAGCTCTTCACCTTCAGCCGTCGGCTGGATTTTCGCCAGCAGGGCACGGTACTGATCCAGATCGCTGCTTTCCAGCTGCTGCTGAACTTTAGCGGCGAATTTTTCCAGGCGACGTTTGCCCAGCAGCTCCGCGTTCGGCAGTTCAACTTCCGGAATCGTCAGCTTCATGGTGCGTTCGATGTTCCGCAGCAGGCGGCGTTCGCGGTTCTCAACGAACAGCAGCGCGCGACCCGCGCGGCCCGCACGACCGGTACGGCCGATACGGTGAACGTAAGACTCAGAGTCCATCGGGATATCGTAGTTAACAACCAGGCTGATACGCTCAACGTCAAGGCCACGGGCCGCAACGTCGGTCGCAATCAGGATGTCCAGACGACCATCTTTCAGACGCTCCAGAGTCTGCTCACGCAGGGCCTGGTTCATGTCACCGTTCAGCGCGGCGCTGTTGTAGCCGCTACGCTCCAGCGCTTCAGCCACTTCCAGGGTCGCGTTTTTGGTACGTACGAAGATGATCGCCGCATCAAAATCTTCCGCCTCCAGGAAACGCACCAGCGCTTCGTTTTTACGCATACCGTAAGCAGTCCAGTAGCTCTGGCTGATGTCCGGGCGAGTGGTAACGCTGGACTGGATGCGCACTTCCTGCGGCTCTTTCATAAAGCGGCGGGTAATGCGACGGATCGCTTCCGGCATGGTGGCAGAGAACAGAGCGGTCTGATGACCTTCCGGGATCTGCGCCATAATCGTTTCTACGTCTTCGATGAAGCCCATACGCAACATTTCGTCGGCTTCATCCAGTACCAGACCGCTCAGTTTAGAGAGATCCAGAGTCCCGCGTTTCAGGTGGTCAAGCAGACGACCCGGGGTACCCACAACGATTTGTGGTCCCTGGCGCAGAGCACGCAGCTGCACGTCATAACGCTGGCCGCCGTAAAGGGCCACCACGTTTACGCCGCGCATATGTTTAGAGAAGTCCGTCATCGCTTCAGCAACCTGTACCGCCAGTTCGCGGGTCGGCGCCAGCACCAGAATTTGCGGTGCTTTGAGCTCAGGATCAAGATTGTTCAGCAGCGGTAAAGAGAACGCTGCGGTTTTACCGCTCCCCGTCTGGGCCATACCCAGAACATCGCGGCCGCCCAGCAGGTGCGGAATGCACTCAGCCTGGATCGGAGATGGTTTTTCGTAACCCAGATCGTTAAGGGCTTCAAGGATAGGAGCCTTCAGGCCCAGATCTGCAAAAGTGGTTTCGAATTCAGCCATGTAGTACGTGTGCCTCAAAATTAATGGCGGCCAGTCTACATAACTCAACGTGAAAATTTAGAGTAATTTTCATTGAAAAGTGTGAACCGGCTCAAAGTAGGTGTATTAACGAACAACAACGCCCTCACCCGTGAAGGTGATGGCAAACAAAAAAATGGGCTGATGTGTTCGTCAGCTATTGCTGGTCCGATTCTGCCAGGTCATCTTGCTCCTGGCCCAGGAGCGATAATTCCAACAATGCGTATCGGTGCTCAACGTAGTTGTGTACGTTGTTTGCGACCGCCAGTTTGAACAGTGCCGTAGCGCTGTCCCTGTCCCCCAGACTTAGGTAGTACTTACCTAAATAGAAGTTGGTTTCACTGAGATGCTCAGCGAGCGAGGTGTTATCCGTTGCGTCTGCCTTCAAACGGTCCATCAGCGTTTTTTCACTGATGTCGCTAAGGTAGAACTCGACAATGTTCCATCCCCATTGCTCTTTGTCCGATTTGTCGAAGCGCTGCTTCAGTGCTTCGAGTGCCTGCTTCTCGTCGAGTTTGCGCTCAGCGAGGTAAAGCCACAGGCTACGGAAAGGATCATTGGGATCGTCTTGATAAAACGCCAGCAGATCATCTTGCGCTAACTTAGCGCGACCGCCGTAATACAGGGCGATGCCGCGGTTTAAGTGCGCGTAGTTGTAAGTTGGATCAAGCTCAAGTACAGAATCAAACGCTTCATAGGCAGCATCAAAATTGCCTGCCTGCGTTAAATAAATGCCTAAGTAATTGAATACTTCAGGCATATCTGGTCGGATTGCCAGCGCTTGTGAAAAATCATTTCGCGCTAATGCCCTTAGACCGAGACTATCATACAACACTCCGCGCTCATATAAAAGCTGTGCGCGTTCGTCATCGGTTAAAGCCCGACTGGCAAGAATTTGTTCCATGCGCGCCAGAATCACTTCTTGCTGCAAAGTCGGTTGCAATGGCACCGCGAGGACTGCGTCTTTACGCCAGGCAGAGTTGCTGCATCCTGCCAGCGTGAGAGCTGTCGCCACGAAACACCAGCGCAAAAAAGGCTTCATTTCCCACTCCCGAAGACAACGATTGGATGAACGTCCAGTTCCCCGGCTGCAAACAAGGCGTCCTGCCCGTAATACGCCCTCCGCCCACGCGGAGGGCAAACGGCAACCTTACTCGCCCTGCTCAGCAACCGGAGCTTCCGGCGCAGCGGCAGGCTGAGTTTGTTCAGCTGCTTCTTTGATGCTCAGACGAACGCGGCCCTGACGGTCAACTTCCAGAACCTTAACCGGGACTTCCTGACCCATCTGCAGGTAATCGGTCACTTTCTCGACGCGCTTGTCGGCAATCTGAGAAATATGAACCAGACCTTCTTTACCGCCGCCGATGGCAACAAACGCGCCAAAGTCAACGATACGGGTCACTTTACCATTGTAGATGCGGCCCACTTCGATCTCAGCGGTGATCTCTTCGATACGACGGATAGCATGCTGCGCTTTATCGCCGTCGGTTGCTGCGATCTTCACGGTACCGTCATCTTCGATTTCGATGGTGGTGCCGGTTTCTTCAGTCAGCGCACGGATCACCGAACCGCCTTTACCGATCACGTCTTTGATCTTGTCCGGGCTGATCTTGATGGTGTGGATACGCGGTGCGAACTCGGAGATGTCGCCGCGCGGCGCGTTAATCGCCTGCTCCATCACGCCCAGGATGTGCAGACGCGCACCTTTAGCCTGGTTCAATGCAACCTGCATGATCTCTTTGGTGATACCTTCAATTTTGATATCCATCTGCAGGGCAGAGATACCGTCGCGGGAACCCGCAACTTTGAAGTCCATATCACCCAGGTGGTCTTCATCACCCAGAATGTCAGACAGAACGACGTAGTTGTCGCCTTCTTTCACCAGACCCATCGCGATACCCGCAACGGCGGCTTTCACCGGTACGCCTGCGTCCATCAGCGCCAGGGAAGCGCCGCACACGGAAGCCATGGAAGAAGAACCGTTAGATTCGGTGATTTCAGAAACCACGCGAACGGTGTACGGGAACTCTTCAGTGGTCGGCATCACGGCCAGTACGCCACGCTTAGCCAGACGACCGTGACCGATTTCACGACGCTTCGGCGAACCCACCATGCCCGTTTCGCCTACGGAGTACGGAGGGAAGTTGTAGTGGAACAGGAAGGAGTCAGTACGCTCACCCATCAGTTCATCGATGTTCTGCGCGTCACGTGCGGTGCCCAGCGTCGCGGTCACCAGCGCCTGAGTTTCACCACGGGTGAACAGTGCGGAACCGTGAGTACGCGGCAGGACGCCGGTACGCACGTCCAGGCCACGAATCATATCTTTTTCACGGCCATCGATACGCGGTTCGCCAGCCAGTACGCGGCTACGCACGGCATTCTTCTCGATAGCGTGCAGGATTTCGCCCAGTTCGTTAGCGTCCAGGGTTTCATCTTCTGCGGTCAGCGTGGCGATGGTTTCCGCTTTGATCACGTCAATCTGAGCATAGCGCTCTTGTTTGTCAGTGATACGGTAAGCATCGCTCAGACGCGCTTCGGCCAGCGCAGCGACGCGCGCGTTCAGCGCTTCGTTGACGGCTTCCGGCTGCCAGTCCCAGCGCGGTTTACCCGCATCTTTAACCAGGTCGTTGATGTTCTGAATGACAATCTGCTGCTGCTCGTGGCCAAAGACCACTGCGCCCAGCATCTGGTCTTCGCTCAGCAGTTCTGCTTCAGATTCAACCATCAGCACTGCCGCTTCGGTACCGGCAACCACCAGGTCCAGCTTACTTTCTTTCAGCTCATCCTGAGTCGGGTTCAGAACGTACTGGTCGTTGATATAACCAACGCGAGCAGAACCGATAGGACCGTTGAACGGAATACCGGACAGGGACAGCGCTGCGGAAGCACCAATCATCGCCACGATATCCGGGTTAACCTGCGGGTTAACGGAAACAACGGTGGCAATAACCTGAACTTCGTTGACGAAGCCTTCCGGGAACAGCGGGCGAACCGGGCGGTCAATCAGACGCGCGATCAGGGTTTCGCCTTCGCTTGGACGGCCTTCACGACGGAAGAAACCACCCGGAATTTTACCTGCTGCGTAGGTACGTTCTTGATAGTTAACGGTCAGCGGGAAGAAGTCCTGACCTGGCTTCGCTTTTTTCTGACCCACAACGGTAACGAATACCGCGGTGTCATCCATGCTAACCATGACAGCGGCAGTGGCCTGACGAGCCATCATGCCGGTTTCCAGCGTTACGGTATGTTGGCCGTACTGGAATTTACGAACGATCGGATTTAGCAAAATTCTATCCTTTATATCAATAGGTGACGCTATATCCACGACATAGCGTCAGTTGACCCGATCTCCTGCATCCTCGCGACTAATGACAACCTTTACCCGCCCCTGCGGATCAAGCCTCTCATTAGCCGCGCGAACCTCTGCACGAAGATCATTAATAGCAACAATACATGAGTTTTTAGCGAATTGCTGCCGCCTGGTCGAAAAAAGGGGCCCTGAGGCCCCTTTTTCTGAAACTCGCAGAATTAGCGACGCAGACCCAGACGCTCGATCAGCGAAGAGTAACGTGCAACATCTTTACGTTTCAGGTAGTCGAGCAGTTTACGACGCTGGGAAACCATGCGCAGCAGACCACGACGGCTGTGGTGATCTTTTTTATGCTCGGAGAAGTGACCCTGCAGATGGTTAATCTGTGCAGTCAGCAGTGCAACCTGAACTTCGGTAGAACCGCTGTCGTTTTCGCCACGACCAAACTCAGAAACGATTTTTGCTTTAGCTTCAACGCTTAGAGACATTTTAAAACTCCAAATTTAAAAGAAAGAAAGGGTGCCGATCTCTAATTCAGCGACCCCTGATGCAACGCCCGAAAATGTTAAAACACTTTTGCGGACGTTAAGCGGCGATATTCTACCCGCAGCCGGCTTTTATCGCAAGAACAGCCCTCAGCCTGGATATTCAACCACCAGACGACGCGGCGCCACGCGGCCTTCGTCGTCAATTTCCCCCATACCGAGAAACTTCTCTTCTACGCCTTCCGTTACCCGCACCAGCCCCTGGAGCGGCGCACCTGAGGTGCGAACCGGGTTACCATTTTTAAAGTAAACCGCCGATGTTTCGGGAATATTAACCAGCGGATAATCCGACGCCGGGCTGTCCATTGGCATCAGCAGCGGATCGAGCAGCTGCGCGGCGGGAATATCCTGCGCCGCCGCCTGTTCAACCAGCGCCTGTAATTGTTCCAGAGTGACCATCCGCTCTACCGGATATTTGCTGACGGCGAGACGACGCAGGAAAATAACGTGCGCACCGCAGCCCAGCTTTTCCCCCAAATCGTCGATAATCGTCCGAATATAGGTACCTTTCGAGCAGTGAATCTCCAGCTCCAGTTCATCCCCTTCATGACGGATAAACAGCAGCTCGTAAACGGTAATCGGCCGGGCTTCACGCGGGACGTCGATACCCTGACGAGCATATTCGTACAGCTTTTTCCCCTGATACTTCAGCGCCGAATACATCGACGGTACCTGTTGGGTTTCGCCGCGGAAACTGTCCAGCGCCGTCGCCAGCTGTTCATCGCTGAAGGTCAGCGGGCGCTCTTCCACCACCTGACCATCGGCATCGGAGGTATCTGTACGCTGGCCCAGCTTCGCAATCACGCGATAGCGCTTATCGGAGTCGAGCAGATATTGGGAGAACTTGGTGGCCTCCCCAAGGCAAATCGGCAGCATGCCGGTTGCCAGCGGATCCAGCGCGCCGGTGTGCCCTGCCCGATTCGCGTTATAAAGGCGTTTTACTTTTTGCAGTACATCGTTGCTGGATGCGCCCTGTGGCTTATCCAGCAGCAGTACGCCGTGCACATCGCGACCGCGACGACGAGGACGACTCATCAGTCCTCCTTGCTGTCGTCCGGATTCACACGACGCTCATCGTCATGCTTCACCACGCTGGTCACCAGGTTGGACATGCGCATCCCTTCGACCAGCGAGTTGTCGTAGAAGAAGGTCAGCTCCGGCACGATACGTAGACGCATCGCTTTGCCCAGCAGTGAACGGATAAAGCCGGAGGCTTCCTGCAACGCTTTGATACCCGCCTTCACGGCGGCTTCGTCTTTGTCGTTCAGGAAGGTCACAAAGACTTTGGCATAAGCCAGATCGCGAGACATTTCCACACCGGAAACGGTGGTCATCATGCCCAGACGCGGGTCTTTAATTTCGCGCTGCAGGATGATCGCAATCTCTTTTTGCATCTCCTGAGCCACACGCTGCGGGCGACCAAATTCTTTCGCCATAATAAATTCTCCAGGTAAAGACAAAAAAGGGGCCATAAGCCCCTTTTTAGAATTATTGCCGGGTGGCGCTTCGCTAACCCGGCCTGTCATCCACGATGGATTCTGCAGCACCGCTCACGCGGATACTGCGGAAACGACGCAGATTAATCGATGCTACGCTGAATCTCGATGATCTCGAACACTTCGATCATATCGCCAACGCGAACGTCGTTGTAGTTCTTCACGCCGATACCACATTCCATGCCGTTACGGACTTCGTTAACGTCATCTTTGAAGCGGCGCAGGGATTCCAGCTCGCCTTCATAGATAACCACGTTGTCGCGCAGTACGCGGATTGGGTTATGACGCTTAATCGTGCCTTCAGTAACCATACAGCCCGCGATGGCGCCGAATTTCGGCGATTTGAACACATCACGCACTTCAGCCAGACCAATGATCTGCTGTTTCAGTTCCGGAGACAGCATGCCGCTCATCGCCGCTTTCACTTCGTCGATCAGGTTATAGATGACGGAGTAGTAGCGCAGATCCAGGCTTTCAGCTTCAATCACTTTACGTGCTGAGGCGTCAGCACGGACGTTGAAGCCAACCAGGATGGCGTTGGACGCCGCAGCCAGGGTGGCGTCGGTTTCGGTGATACCACCTACGCCAGAACCAATGATCTTCACTTTGACTTCGTCGGTAGACAGTTTCAGTAAAGAGTCGGAGATGGCTTCTACAGAACCCTGAACGTCCGCTTTCAGTACGACGTTCACTTCGTGAACTTCGCCTTCAGTCATGTTAGCGAACATGTTCTCAAGTTTAGATTTCTGCTGACGCGCCAGTTTGACTTCACGGAATTTGCCCTGACGATACAAAGCAACTTCACGCGCTTTTTTCTCGTCACGCACAACGGTCACTTCATCACCCGCAGCCGGAACGCCGGACAGACCGAGGATTTCCACCGGAATGGACGGACCTGCTTCCAGAACTTCCTGCCCCAGTTCGTTACGCATTGCACGCACGCGGCCATATTCGAAGCCGCACAGTACGATGTCGCCCTTATTCAGGGTGCCTTCACGAACCAGAACGGTAGCCACCGGACCACGACCTTTATCCAGGAAGGATTCGATAACCGCGCCGCTAGCCATACCGTTACGAACGGCTTTCAGTTCCAGAACTTCAGCCTGCAGCAGGATAGCGTTCAGCAGGTCATCAATACCGGTACCCGCTTTCGCAGAAACCGGGATGAACTGGGATTCGCCGCCCCACTCTTCCGGCATCACGCCGTACTGAGACAGTTCGTTTTTAACGCGATCCATATCCGCTTCTGGTTTGTCGATCTTGTTGACCGCAACCACAACCGGAACCTGAGCCGCTTTCGCGTGCTGGATAGCTTCAATAGTCTGTGGCATTACGCCATCGTCTGCCGCAACCACCAGAACAACGATATCCGTTGCCTGAGCACCACGAGCACGCATTGAGGTAAACGCGGCGTGACCCGGAGTATCCAGGAAGGTGATCATCCCGTTTTCAGTTTCAACGTGATAGGCACCGATGTGCTGTGTAATGCCGCCTGCTTCGCCAGAGGCCACTTTGGTTGAGCGAATGTAGTCAAGCAGAGAGGTTTTACCGTGGTCAACGTGACCCATGATGGTCACCACCGGTGCACGGGCTTCCGCCGCCGCGCCGGTGTCACGGTCGCTCATTACCGCTTCTTCCAGTTCGTTCTCACGACGCAGGATAACTTTGTGGCCCATCTCTTCGGCAACCAGCTGTGCGGTTTCCTGGTCGATGACCTGGTTGATGGTCGCCATCGCGCCCAGCTTCATCATAGCTTTGATGACCTGAGAACCTTTGACCGCCATCTTGTTAGCCAGCTCGCCAACGGTGATGGTTTCACCGATGATAACGTCACGGTTTACCGCCTGCGCAGGCTTCTGGAAGCCCTGTTGCAGAGAAGAACCTTTACGCTTGCCGCCTTTGCCGCCACGAACGGCTGCACGGGCTTCTTCACGATCGGCTTTTGATTCGGCGTGCTTGTTGCCTTTCTTCGGACGCGCAGCTTTGCTGTTGCGACCGCGGCCACGACCGCCTTCAACTTCGCGATCGTTGTCATCTTCAGCCTGACGAGCGTGCTGAGACGTCGTCACGTGATAATCGCTGGTTTCTTCTGGAGCTTCTGGCGTTTCGGTCCAGTTCTTTTCGTTTTCTGCAGCCATACGGCGTGCTTCGTCCGCTACGCGGCGCGCTTCTTCTTCAAGCTTGCGACGTGCTTCTTCTTCCGCTTTACGTTTCAGCTCTGCTGCTTCGTTTTCACGGCGGATCTTTTCAGCCTGGGCGCTTTTTGTCATGTCGTCGGTTTGTTGATTGCTCACTTTGTCTTTTTCCGCAGCTTCACGTTTCGCTTTCTCAGCGACTTCACGTTTAGCTTGTTCTGCGGCCTCACGTTCAGCTTTTAATTGCGCCTCTCGCCTGGCTGCTTCTTCCGCCTCGCGATGGGCTTTCTCTTCCGCTTCACGCTGCGCCTGCTCTTCCGCGGCAAGGCGTTCTGCCTCTTGCGGGTCGCGTTTCACAAAGGTGCGCTTCTTGCGGACTTCGATTTGTACCGATTTACTTTTACCACCGGTACCTGGAATATTTAAGGTGCTACGCGTTTTGCGCTGCAGCGTCAACTTGTCGGGCGCCGAACCGTGTTCGCGGTTCAGGTGTGTCAACAAGGTTTGCTTCTCTTGCGCCGTCACAGAATCATCAGCCGATTTGCGAAT
>NZ_JBJDNH010000070.1:0-13880 GCF_044900465.1 Klebsiella sp. NPDC088457
TGGCAGGCGCTTCATGACACGATAACGCGCAATCATCAATGCCGTTCAATGTGGCAACTGTTGAAAAAAGTTCGTCACTTTATGGAAACGGCCAGCCCATTCCCCGGAGGTAAACATGGGCTGGCAAAAGTGTAGCGGTATTCGGCGCAGCTATTTAGAAACCCTCAGGGGACTCACGGACGTACAAACGAAGCAGGCACAGGAAATGGTCAACAATAGGCGGGTGAATATTTCCGCTCAGGATACCCCCGACTTTATCCATATCGACCTTACAGCAACAGGAGCCGTTAACAACTGTCGGGTGGTTATAAAAAAAGGCCATACCCGTATTGAAGAACTTTATATTAATGAAAAGCCTGTGACTCTGGTACCAAAAGCAGATGAGCAAGACGCTGAAGCTTCACCGCAAAGTTTTTCTATTGAGGATGCATTTAATTTCATCACGACAGTTTCTCTGGAAAAGATTGAGTTTATTCTGGAGGCGGCTCGCCTTAACGCTGCGTTGTCTCAGGAAGGCCAGCGAAGACCTTATGGGCTGAATATCGCGGGTACACTGGCTACCACCGTCAGGCAGGGCCTGATGAGCGATGACCTTCTGTCACGCATGCTGATCAAAACGGTAGCCGCATCAGATGCCAGGATGGGAGGTGCTGCGGTGACGGCCATGTCTAACTTTGGTTCAGGTAACCAGGGGATCGCGGCGACAATGCCGGTAGTAGTCCTTGCTGATGAGCTGAAAAGCAGTCGGGAGGAACTTATCCGGGCGCTGGCATTATCCCACCTGGTTGCTATTTCTGTTCATGTCCGCTACACGCGGCTTTCCGCTCTGTGTGCTGCCTCAACTGCGGCAATGGGTGCCGCTGCAGGAATGGCCTGGCTGTTCACCCGCGATCTGAGTGTAATCCAGGCAACCATCATTAATATGGTCAGCGATGTCAGTGGGATCATCTGCGATGGAGCATCCAACAGTTGCGCCATGAAGGTTTCCACCGCCACGATGAGTGCATTCAGGTCAGTGCTCATGGCCCGGCAGGGAATACAGGTCAGCCCTCTCGACGGGATTGTGAGTCACAATGCGGAACAAACGATAGATAATCTGAGCCGGCTGGTTGTTAAAGCCATGCCCGCCACTGACAGGGAAATCATCCACATTATGACGGAAAAGGCCGCACTGACACACAGTTGAGTCCATGCATGCAAACCCGTTCAGGAGACAGATAATGAATAAAAAGGCGATAATTTTACGGGGGGTGAGCGCTGTCATGCCCCTGTGTATTGGCGATTTCCCGTTTTCGTTTATCGTTGGCGCGCTCAGCGTAAGCCTGGGAATGAGTGTCTGGCAGAGCACCGCATGGTCATGTATTGTGATTGCCGGTTCAGCACAAATGCTGGCGTTAAATATGCTAAAAACTGGAACCAGCCTTGGCGTAATTATTTTTACCACCTTCGTTATAAACCTTCGCCATGTTTTATACAGTGCGTCTATGGCAGGGGAAATAAGGGACGCCTCTTTTTTGAAAAAATGTTTTATGTCCTGGGCCCTGACAGATGAAGTATACGCTACCACTGTCAAAAACATGCATGAAAACAAAAGTGATAAATATCTTTTCTATTTTTCAGTCATGCTGACTTTCTGGGGATTTTGGGTGCTGGCGAATTTCCTGGGAGCAATCATCGGTTCTTCTTTCCCGGACATCCAGAAATACGGCCTTGATTTTGCGATGGTTGCCGCATTTATCGCTATTGTGGTGCCGCAGATTAAAAGTCAGGCCTGTACGGTTGCCGCTCTGGTAGCCTCCGTATCCGGAGTATTGCTGGTTGTTTTGCCCTGGTCCCTGGGGATCGTTGTAGCTTCATTATTGGGTGTCCTGGCTGGATTAGCTGTGGACCTGGCAGAGGAAAGAAAGCTTAACAACGGGAATACCAGTATGGAGCTTATGCTCACTAATAATAAGGAGGCCGGACATGAGTAACAGCTATTTTTTAGCACTGACGCTGGGAATGGCCGCAGTAACATTTCTGATCCGTTTCTCCTTTATCGGAATAGCCGGAAAGCTGGATATGAGTGAACGCGTGAAAAAGACGCTTCGCTTTGTTCCCGTAGCAGTTCTACCCGCAATAATTACCGTCCAGATACTGGGTGTCAATTCACATATGGAGTTTGATCTTCACAACCCCAAGGTTATTGCCGCGATTATCTGCACGTTGATTAGCTTCAGGTTTGGGCTGGTTTGGGTTGTTATCAGCGGGGTCGGCTCGCTGGTTCTGTTAAACACCTTTATGTAACTGCAGAGAGATATAGTGTAATGACTGTTATCAATACCAAAAATGCCCCTGCGGCGATTGGCCCCTACGTTCAGGGCGTGAACACGGGAAACATGGTTATAACCTCCGGACAGTTACCGGTTGATCCGCTTACCGGCATGATGTCAGCCGCGATAGAAGTTCAGACATTTCAATCATTTAACAACCAAAACAAAATTATCGCTTCTGTCTGTGTTGGCGCTTTAGCAGTAGCAAAAAGCGGTGCTCTTCAAGGTAGAATGGGTACTACGTATAATCAGAGCAGTAAACGTCAAACGCAGTTATCAGAAATGGGTGTGAATGTCATTCAACGCCCAATTGTAGTGGATGGTAATATCATTACATCGCAAAGTCCTGCAACAGCCATTAATGTCGCATTTACTTTAATAGAAAAGCTGACGTCCAGAGCTAACGTAGAAAAAATCAAAGAGGGAATGGGATTCCCCCTCATTGTGAATGCTCAAAACTAATTAAAAATGTGAGATTGTTGAATATGCGAATGCTAACTGTTGTTGACTATGATGACATGTGGCCTAGGTTATTTGAGAGCGAGCGTTCTCTGTTGCAGATAACACTTGGTAAAGTGATATCCCAGATTCACCATATTGGTAGCACCTCAGTGCCTGGATTATCAGCTAAACCAGTGATAGATATATTAATTGAAGTTACTAATCTTGCTGAACTGGACAGCATGAATCAGGCAATGGAGCGTGCCGGATATACTGTGCGTGGTGAAAATGGCATTTCAAATCGTAGGTACTTCACAAAAGGTGGAAACCAGCGCAGTCATCATATCCATGCTTTCACTACTGGGGATGCTCAAATAATAAAACATCTGGCATTTCGTGATTATCTGATTAAAAACAATGATGTGGCCGCTCAGTACGCCTTAATGAAAAAAAACGCGATGCTATTATGTGAAAATAATTCTCACCAATACAGCATTTATAAAGCAGATTTCATTCAAAAACATCTTCGTATAGCGCTTATTGGTGCGGAGCATCTGAAATAGCACCTTAAATAAACTACATCTGTTTCTGTTTACACCTGTAACTTGTTGTTTAAACTAAATATATCTCTTTAGCTAACTATGGACGTAAGATATGCGCATTCGGTGTTCAGCCCGATAACTTATCATCAACTCTTTCAGGCAAGTACTGTTGTTTCGTTTTGTTCATACAAATGATGCACTGGCAGGTAAGTCATACTGGGCCACGCCTGGTGGTGGTGTTGAACACGGTGAATCTTTTGAACAGGCGGCTATCAGAGAACTAAACGAAGAAACAGGTATTGTCAGGGATGATGTTGGGGAATGTGTGGCGCAAAGAACTTTTGAAATGACACTTCCAAGTGGGGAAACTGTTCTGGCAGAAGAGCGTTTTTTTGTCATATTTTCCAATAAAGAAGAAATCCACATTCACGGATGGACTGATAATGAAAAATCCCTTATCAGTCGCCACCATTGGTGGAGTATTGATGAGCTTTCCAGGACTCAGGATATAATATATCCTGGTAATATTACTGAATTAATCCCTACGTCTTTTGAGTATTAGTTCCAAATATTTCATCAGAACGACTCTGTAAAACTTTCAAAGCTTCCAGCATATCGTCGCCGTTCAGTGAGCGCTGGGATTTTTTATCAGTTGGTTTCCTGCGCCGCCGTGAAGGCCCATCGCCAGCATGTATTGCCTGAGAACGGTTATTGTCGCGTTTGTCCTGAACCAGTTTGATATATTCCAGTGTACGTCCGAGCCGCTTGTTGTCCACGATAGCTCCTTGGTCGATTTCCGACAGGCGATCATAAGTGGAGTAGAGAAGAGCTACGCCGTTAAGCCTGAGTTCTTTTAGGCCATCCGGATAGTGCCAGACCTCTATATATTTCCCGATTGCTTTGCGACTTATTTCACTATCTTCAATAAGATAGAGCACTTTGTCATACTGAACCGTCAGAGATTTCGAAACGCGGCGCGGTTCCCGCCATGTGTAAAAGGCAGCCAGATCATCATCATGTTCAAGTGGCCGATGCACATCAAAGTCATGTCGGGGAGCTTTGGCAAAGCGCCGGTTATAATCGTCCATAAACTCATCAGCATACTCATTGGCTGCGTCAACAGAAGAAATTCCCCTGAGCCGGAGTTCTTTTACCAGTCGGTCCTGAAGCGTCAGATGAGCGCGTTCCACGCGGCCTTTGGCAGAGCTGGTATTCGCGCAGATAGTCTGGATATTCAGTTCATGCATCGCACGCCCAAACTGGGTAAAGCCATCGCCACCAGTGGCATTTTTGTTGTTTATTCTGAATACACTGGCTTTGTCGCTGTATAACGCCAGCGGTTTACCATGTTTTTCCAGGTAGCCTCGTGTGGCCTCAAAATAGGTGAATGTTGATTCCGATTTTACAAAGCGGAGCTGCATCAGTCGGCTCGTTGCATCATCAACGTAAACCAGCACGGTACAGGCTGGAGCACGGTTCTCGAACCAATGGTGGTCACAGCCATCTATCTGTATCAGTTCGCCACAACAGGCCCGGCGATAGCGTGGCTGCTGAATTTTTGGCGCACGTTGCTTACGAGGGACCCAGAGACCGGCTTTAACCATGAGCGACCGGACAGTCTCTTTGGACAGGTGGACATCGTGCAGTTCTGCAAGCTTTTCACACGCCAGAGTCGGCCCAAAGTCTGTATAGCGCTCACGTATAATACTGAGTGCATACCGGGCAAGACCATCAGGCAACTGATTATTGCTGGGTTTCCCGCGACGACGATTAGCCATACCAAGTGGGCCAGATTCACGGTAACGCGACAGAAGGCGTCTGCACTGGCGATCCGAGATGCCCAGTCGCTGAGCTGCCATTTGAGTTGTCAGACGGCGATCAACAACATCCTGAATGATTTTGAGTCGGTTAACTTCATCCAATGTAAAAAACTCCGCTGCATGAGCCGTCATGGTGATCTTCTTGTTGATTATACATGACGGACATCTTAACTTAGCCCAAGGCGGACATTACAACTTTGCTACTACAAAACTAGTTCGTATAATCTATCTTATGTTAAATATAAATAATTTAATCGGTATTTGTGATGCCAAAAAATATATTTCTCTAAAAGTAACTTTTAGGCTCCGTATCCCCTTCGGCCAAAAAATTTTCACGGTAGGCTGGTTGTGGTGGCCAGCATCCGGTGTTGGTCAGTCGTAAATGAACAGAATTAGGATCATTGATATGATTGATAATATAATAGTTACACAACAGCGTGTAGGCCATCATGCCTTTACCGCGGCTGAAGTATTTACGTCAATGTCGGGCCTTTACTGTCGGCCGTTCAATGCCAAACTTCTGCCCGTCAACGGCACCATATAACGTTTCCGGATCAAACGAATAGTGCGGAAAAATCGTCAGTACCTCTGTAAGTATCCCGCTTAACCGGACCATTCATTTTTAGAGATCTTCCGGCATCCTGATTATGTCCCCGGAGGAGATCGCCATGCGCATAGCCCGATTCACCGAACACCAGATTATCGCCGTTTTTAAGTCCGTCGAAGCCAGACACACCGTTAAGGATGTCTGCCGCGAGGCCGGGATCTCTGAGGCCTCGTACTACAACTGGAAAGCGAAATTCGGCGGCATGGAAGCCTCTGATATCAAAAAGATGAAAGACCTTGAGGATGAAAACCGCCGGCTGAAACAGATGTTTGCGGACCTGAGTCTCGAGTGCCGCGCCCTGAAAGACGTTATTGAAAAAAAGCTTTAAAACCAGCGATAAAGCGTGATCTGGTCAGCTATCTGACCGCGCAGTTTGCCATGAGCTTACGCCAGGCATGCAGGACATTGTCGCTGAGCAGGATGGTATTTCGTTATCAGCCGGATACGCGACGTGATGAACCGGTCATTATGGCGCTGACCGTGGCGGCTGAACGCTATCCGCGATTTCAGGAAACCGGCAGACTTTTCAGCAAATTCAGATGGTGTGATCCAGTCCAGCGCAGAATGGGGACGTCTCTGATTATAGTGTATGCGCCAGGCCTCGATTTTGCACCGTGCATCCTCCAGGGACATGAACCAGTTTTCGTTCAGGCATTCCTGCCGTAACCTGCCGTTGAAGGACTCCACCGTCGCATTGTCCGTCGGTGTTCCCGGGCGTGAGAAGTAGATTCTGATGCCTCTTTCGTACACCCATCTCTCTAGCATTTTCCCTGCAAATTCAGAACCATGATACCTATTGAATGCATCCAGTTCGCGTTTTACTCAGCCATTTTCTACAACTTGTAATGCCTGTCACAAGTGGAGAAAATCAATGGCTTGCGACAGACGCCCGGCACTGATGTACCCAGTTCAGCCTGCTTCAGGGCAAAAACAATCCGCTCTTCGGTGAATCGTGACTTTTTCATCGGCAGATCCTCCGTTCAGGGGAGTCATTATCATGCCGGAATTCTGTTTCTGAATGGAGCAGGATTTTGGGTCAGGGTCAGTTTGATTCAGACACTTAGTCAAGCTAAATTGACTAAATGTGCTCTGACTAAATCGAAAATTTTTTATCATAGCTCATTTGAGGAGCCGGCGGCCCCACCGCCAGCTCGAACAATTTAACAGAAACCTTAAATCACACAGTTGCGGCACAGCCAGTGGTACGGAAAGCCTCAGAGCACCTGACCCGACTCACTTTAACCTTAACAAGCCTGTCACTTACCTGCCCAGTAAAAGAGCGGTATAGCAGCACATCATGCTCCGATGGGCATTTGAGCCACCATCTCTGATCACGAATAGCTTACACAGTTATTGTGCTTTTTCCATTTGCCCCAACTTAATTTGTGCCAAAAGAGCAAGATGATCGTAAACCACCCATTCATCAACAATTTTCCCGTTGATAATATGGTAATGCGACATGCCCATAACAAACAGGCGCTCGCCGGTGGGCTTGCCCAATTCACCATATCCCAAGTGATGGCCTTCCATGATCCAACGAACCGCCACTTTTACGCCGCCTTCATCACAGGGATTAGAACATATATGCTGCGGGATCCAGGCGCCATCAGGCACCATAGCGATCAGAGCCAGAGTCTGGTGAATAACAGCAGCGATACCATATAGCTCTTTCATTAATGGGCCGTGCCACTGAACATTGGGTGCATAAACCGCTTTGATTTTCCCGAGCATACGGCGATTATAAATTTCGTGCATCCAGCGCAGGCATTGCGCTTCTATGTCCGAATGAGCAATGGATACATCACACTCTACCTCAGGTGGATACTGACCAAGCATACGTCCATTTTCACCGATGTCTGTAACACGGAACCCTTTATCAAACTGTTCTTTTGCCATATTAAAGGCGACATCATGGGTATCCAGCCCAAGCTGCTTCATTAGCGACATATTGTCACTAACGACCCATTCACGGTAAATTTTGTTCTCATGGATCATGCAGTCGGCGATGGTGCGAGTGACAAAAGTACGGTTGGTCGGCTTACCTAAATGGCTATACTGGGTATGACGCCCGCTACCAGTAACCAAATGCGAAGTATAGAAACCGTCCACATCATTTCCGTTCCAAATAACCTGCGTTGCCATTCCATGCCGCTCTGGTAAAGCAATAAGGCGTTGCAAGGTACTCTGAACTACCTGCTCACGATTATACATTGTGACCAAAGGGGTATAGACCACGCAATTATGAGTATAATGCGTATATATAAGGCCGACATCACGCTCGTCCCATATTTTGTGAGTGCATCTTACTATATAATCAACAATATCAGTATAGCAATCATCAAAACCTCTTAATGATTGTACTCGCGGGCGTTTATCGGGCACGAGGTCGACAAAGTCGCGACGCTCTACCTGTAAAACAGGCTCCTCTTTCGCTGACTTAGTATTATTTTTTTCAGGTACTGATGGGGCTTTATTCGGTGCTTCGGTTGAAGACATATAACCTCCTATATTTCAGAGAGTAAGAACCCTCCACTTTTGAAATTAGCGAAAGGAACCAGAAGATAAAAATTAATTCCGGCAGGAACGTCAGGATTTAAAAAATAATAACAAAGGAAGCCAAGGCCCCTTCGTTAATTAACGATTTGCGACCAAACGGCTAATTCATCAACTCCCAAGTATTCACGAATAATTAACCCGTCACGTAATTCAAGTTGGCTAATGCCGCTAACAGAAACAGGTTTGCGGCTGGGAGCGCCAAATTTGCCATATCCATCGTGCCAGGTTAATAAAGACCAGCGCAGAGAAATACGTATGGGTTCATTTTCATCTTTACGTATAATCAGATGATGTAATCGGGTTTCACTTTCGGCAAACGAAGCACGATAGCCAGACAGCAAAGCCCCAATTTCATTTTCTCCAGTTGCCGTTTCATGGCATGGCGCATAAAGTGTCGCGGCCGGATGATAAAGACCAGGAACCGTACCGCTATTCCCGCCCGCCCACATGGTCAGATAACGCTCCACCACTCCAGCAATCACTCCCTCCGCATAATCCCCTTCAGGCCCGCCAGCCCATCTCGCATCAAGCATCTCCGCAGTTTCAGCTTCAAGCCCAAACTGCTGGCGTGCGGCGCCGAGACTACCAGCAAAGGTCCGAACATCCATTCCCAGTTGCGTGACGATCGCAGCCCGGTCCTGCAAAAGCCATTCCTGTCGCACGGATCCATCCGCACAGATTCTGTCGGCCCATGTGCGCACCCAAACGTTTTTGCCGGTAGGCGGACCGAAAAAACCGTCCCCCAGATGACGAATGCAGGCTACTGTGCGCTGCGAAGCGTAATGTGCTTCGCCAGGGTTAAGAGTGCAGAGGATATCCTCGGTAAGTACAGTGCGCTGGGGGAAACTGTGCATTGCTTCAAGCGTTGAACGCATAAACTGGTTGAGATCATTCAGTTGCTTTTCCGGCGTAATAAAAACTACTGGCATAGCGTAAAAGTCCGCCAGTTGGCCAATATCCCTTTGCTCCCATACTACATGTGTCAGAGTCATAATAAACTGCTGGATAGAGTCGAACTGGGGGCTGAAACCCGGCAACCTGTTCATTTAATCTCCTGTGGCTGGAATAAGGAAAAACCCTCTCTGTCAACAATGCCGCTGTCCGGACGGCGTGCTGAGTGCCGAACAACCAGCATACCTGGCACGACAATTTGCTCAGCCTCAATGGTACCGCTCTCAATCTGTTTCATAAGCAGCTCCACCGTTACGCTGACCATGGCCTCCACTGGCTGTGAGACGGATGTCAGCATATATGCGGGCCAGCCAGACGGGCCCGAATTATCATAGCCTATGACTGAAACTTCTTCAGGGATACATAACCCAAACTCGTAGCGAGCGACATCCATCACCCGGACGGCCATATAATCGCTGGCCACAAAAACGGCATCAGGTACTGGTGATGACGAAAAGAGCGCATAAGCCGCGCAGGTGGTTTGCTGTGAGTCATAATTGCCGTTAACAATTTGTACATTGTTGATGCCATGATCTTGCAGCGCAGACACATAGCCGTCCTGTCGTGCGATATTCACTGAGGAATCAGCCCTCCCGCCTACATAGGCAAAACGCTGATGTCCACCTGCAAGCAAAAACTCCGCAACCTGACGAGCAGCAACTATATTGCTACTATTCACGCTTGAAACAATTCCGCTTTCATCGCTCTGGTTGAACAGCACCACGGGAATACCTGCCGCCAGACATTCCTCCGAAAGTTCCATAGATAGCGTTATCGATGCCAGAACAATCCCATCAACGCGATACTGCATAATCTGATCAAAAATGCGATCCACATTCCCTTCTCTGTCGCCCACAAACAGCAGAAGATGATAGTTCAAGGTGTCCAGTTTCTGGGCCAGCTCTTCGAGAACCTGAGGATAAAATGGATTATCCATATAAGAAATAACCACACCAATGATGCGTGATCTTGCTGTATTAAGGGAGCGAGCAATAGCATTAGGACGGTAACCAAGTTCACGAGCAGCTTTCAGTACTTTCTCACGAGTTAAGGGGGATATACTCGCCCCGGGCGTAAACGTGCGTGATACTGCAGACTGCGATACCCCTGCCAACTGAGCGACCTGCATTGAGGTTACCGCTGTATAAGTCTTGCGCTTCATAAATAGGAATTCCTTATGCTCATATCTGCTCGCTCCTGAGAATATACCGCCGTGATTCTTCGCCAATGAGGCAAAGGCAGAGTCTAATGCGCTCCGGTTAGCGGGTGTTTTTTATACTTACACCATTTTTGCATGCGTATGCAACATGCAATACCTTTTTTTCACAAAAAAATATTTTACTTTACAGGTTAACAATATTTTCATAGCTTAGCTGGTGAATACGTATGCATTGCAGCATCGACATAGTCATTTCAACACTAGGTAAATTGGACTCTGACAAAGGGACTCAATCTGTAGAAGCTATAACCCATAATTCATTTCATTTTAAGAGGTTCGCGACCATGTTTCGGACAATGTTGCAACGACCGGAAGCCCGGCTCTTTTTTATTATCAGTGTGTTGTTTTTCATTTGCATCCACAGTATTGATGCCTTTCTGGCTCCTATGATGATTAATCAGGGTATTGAGCCTCAAGTCATGGGTCTCATCATGGGAGCTGGCGGCCTGGCAACGCTGCTGATTCGTTTTCCACTTGGCGTCATTTCCGACGTAATCAAAAGCCGGAAAATCTTTATCCAGTTGAGCCTGTTACTACCCATTGTAGCCTGGCCGCTTGCCTGGCTTGAACCCAATGCGGTAACCCTCTATTTGGCAAAAGCTGCAGATGGTGTTACAGCAGCTACCTGGGTGCTCTATAACATTTTGTTTATACGATACTTCGACCGCTCAGAAGCCCCGGCAGCCGTGGCAATGTTGGCGCTGGCAGGACCCATAGGTGTTTTTTTGGGTAATTGCATTGGCGGTCTGCTGATTAATTATTTTGCTAACAACATCGCATTTTTCCTTTCCTGTATTTCTGCCCTGCTGGCACTTGCGCTGACGACCCGTATCAGAGATGTACACAATCCCATTAAAGTCCCGACGATTAAGGCTTGTATCGACGGTACACGTAAACAGATCACTGACAGTTCGATTTGGCTGATCGGGATTCTGGCGACCATCGTAATTCTGGTTCCTTTTGCCACACGTGACACGCTTACACCTATTTACGCTGAACAACTTGGCGCGAGGGCCGGTATTCTGACAATACTAAGTAATCTCCATCTCATATTCTATGCGCTGGCAATTGCCCTATGCAGTTCAGTGTTTTACCGCCGTATTGGACTGGTGAAAACAGCCCTTGTGGGCATTCTACTCCAGGCTATTTCCACATTAGGCATTCCGTTTACTCACAGCCTGACTGTCATCTATTTTTTGCAGGCGTTGGCGGGCTTCTCGTTTGGAATGGCATTCGCCGCTTTTATGTCCCTTAGTATTGTGAATACGACTGCCGATGAACAATCTACGCGTATGGGCCTTTTTCAGACCATCTATTCCAGCGGCATGTTCGTCGGCCCAGTCGTGATGGGAATTATGCTGCAACACATCAATCTCGCTTCCGGCTATATACTGATTACTATACTCTCCATTGCTGCCGCCGTTGTGACGCCACTATCCGCGCGCTTGGTTTATTCCCGAAGTGGACTGACCCCACATCGGTAGACAAATTCTGTCCTCACGACGAGGCCTGTTCAAAGGCCTCCGGGCTGACGCCGCGGACATGGCTGTGGCGTCCGGCCCGGTTGTAGAACACTTCAAGGTAATCGAAGATAGACGTCAACTACCTTGGCCGGTACGCGTCAACTACTCTGGCCGCCTTTGAGTTATTTCTTATCTGACTGCTGGGTGACTGCTTTTGACGTTTTCTTTCTGTAACTTTCTCCTGTAACTTCGAAGATATATCCGTGGTGAAACAGCCTGTCAGCCGCTGCCACCGCCATTGTTTCGTCCACGAAGATACTGCCCCACGTGCTGAACGGATGGTTACTTGTGATGATCAGGCTTCCTCATTCGTACCGGTGCGCGATAAGTTCGAACAGCACGCCCGTTTCCGCGTTGTCCCGTTTGACATAGCCCTGGTCGTCTATCACTATCACCCGGTAGCGATCCAGCTTCAGAAGCATCTCGTTCACCGTCGCTGAGGAAGGGGCTTCAGAAGCGCCAACTCCTGACGGACCAGATCCTGATTGCGCTGGTTATGACGCAGTACCTGCTGTGTGACGAACTGGCGATATTCATTCAGGGAAATGAAGTTGTTATTTCCACGCAGCAGCAGGGCCTGCCGTATACGCTCCTTGAGGTGCCCGTGAGCCGACTCCACTGAACCATTTTCATGGCCACGTCCGCTGTTATTGCGGGAGGGAGTCATACCGTAGTGTTCGCACAACCCGGCATAGCGCGCGGTCTGATCCCGGTGGTCTTCCTCACTCAGGTTTTTCCATGCCGCAGCCAGACTGTCTGTACGGTGTTCTGTTGGTACTCCGCCAAACTGACCAAGCGCCTCCTGCAACCCTTCGGCCAGAGCGGTGAAGCTCTCGCCACCGGTGACAACCCGCATCCAGCTCCAGCGACTCCATTCAAGGCGGAAGTGGAAGAACTTATGTTCCAGCGGGCAACCGTTAATGGTGATAACCGTACCTTTCAGCTGGGTAAAATCTGACAGCGCCCGCATTCCCGGCAGATGCTCCTGGCGGAACATGATCTCCCGCTCCTCACCGTGGCAGGCTTTCCAGGTGCGGATACGACGCTGCAGCGTCCGGCGCACCTTATCGGGATACTGGCCCGGATATTTATCCTGCAGATATTCGAGAACCGTTATCGGCGAGATCTGCGGACGGGAAGCGAGTAAAGGAAGCACATCACTGAGCCAGACCGCTTCCAGAGGGTCCTGACGTGTCCGCCAGTGTCGCTCACCTGATGATTGCCACTGCCCTTTTTCAATACGTCGTCCGGAGCGAACAGAGATGCCGGTGGTGGCCGCAGCGGCTTCCTGGGTAAGACCTTTATTACGTTGAGCCATGTAAAAACTGACCTGTCTGGTATTCAGCGTCACAACCTCTCCCTGGAAAGAAGAAACAGGACGCTCAGATTACAAACAGGCCAGAGTAATTGTCGCGATGCGGAAGGGGTAATTGTCGCCTAATAGATCCTGGTCTTGTCCATGTTCAACCTGAGTTTAAGAGTATGCGTCATCTCAGCACCGTCTGGCAGATCCTGAAATTCCTGAGAGGATAGTGGACACCAAATATGGTGGACGCTATCCATGAAATCATTAACCGCAGTGCGTAAAAAAAGCCCTAATTATCCCGTTGAGTTCAAAATCAAAATGTTTGAAATATCGATTCGAACATACATCTCCGTAGCGCAACTCGCTCGTGAGCATGGGATCAACGATAATCTGCTGTTCAAGTGGCGCCAGTACTGGCGCGAAGGAAAACTACGTTCTCCTTCAACAACAGAAAACAGCATGCCTGAGCTGCTCCCGATAACACTTGATGCCGAAGATGTTGTCCCTACAACCTCCTCACGGTCACAACCTGTAGCTGCTGCGACACCTGAATCACTCAATGTCAGCTGTGAAGTGACGTTCCGGCACGGATCACTCCATCTG